>JBAPWQ010000451.1:0-9428 GCA_049283795.1 Desulfobacterales bacterium
CCAACCGGAACCGGAGGTTCCCTCACATGCCGAAACGACTCCATTATCTGCAACACGTCTCCTTCGAAGGGCTCGGGTCGATTGCGGCCTGGGCCGAGAGGTCCGGGTTTCAGACCCGTGTCACGCGGCTTTTTCAAAACGACGCGCTGCCCGCTCTCGAAGATATCGACTGGCTGGTTGTCATGGGGGGGCCGATGAACATATACGAAGAGGCGACTTACCCCTGGCTGGTCGAAGAAAAAAAATTCATTCGGCGGGCGATCGTCGCAGGCCGGGTTGTTCTCGGGATATGCCTGGGGGCCCAGCTCATTGCGGATGCATTGGGCGCGGCCGTTAAACCCAACCGCCGGCGCGAGATCGGCTGGTTTCCGATTTATAAGACCGCCGCGGCCGAAAAGCTCGGTGTGGCGGCCGCCTGGCCCGATAAACTGCCGGTGCTCCACTGGCATGGAGACACCTTCGATCTGCCGGACGGCGCGGTGCACCTGGCCCGCAGCGAGGCCTGCGACCACCAGGCCTTTGTGTTCAACCACCGCGTCGTCGGCCTGCAGTTTCACCTCGAGGCCACCCCGAGCGGACTTGAACGGCTCATATTTCACTGCCGCGGCGAACTCGACGGCAGCCCGTATGTGCAGGATCCGGCGGCCATGCTGGCGGAATCCACCCGTTTTACCGCGGCCAACCAGGCCATGGACCGCCTGCTCGACGAAATCAACCGTCGATAAGGCTGTGAAACCGGGGGGGACGATTCATCCGGATCCGCCCTTGTTTCATTGGCCAAATTGCGAGGGGTGGTTTACGGTATTTTCACTCCTCTTCTCCAAAGCCCTTTCTTGACTCCAGGGGAGACAATGACCTTTTTAAAAGACGGTTTAAAAAAAACCGGCCAACCGCGCCTTGCATCTTTAAGAATAAACTGATAATAATTCGAACTTTTCAACAACGGCCTCGCCGCCGCATTTCGCCGAAATTTGCAAACGCCATGAAAGCACTACTGGCCTTGGAAGACGGCCGAATATTTGAATGCCGCTCGTTCACCGGTCCCGGGGAGGCCGCCGGTGAGGTGGTGTTCAACACCAGCATGACCGGCTATCAGGAAGTCCTGACGGATCCGTCCTACCGGGGGCAGATGGTCGCCATGACCTACCCGCTGGTCGGCAACTACGGCACCAACGCCGAAGATGTCGAATCGAACCGGATTCAGGTGGCCGCTTTTATCATCAAGGAGTATCAGCCGCGTCCCAGCAATTTCAGGTCCACCGCCCCCCTGGCCGACTACCTGAACGGCCAGGGCGTCCTGGGGGTCGAGGGCCTGGACACGCGCGCCCTGACCCGTCATATCCGCACGGCCGGGGCCATGCGGGCGATTATCTCCACCCGCGACCTCGATCCGGCATCGCTCGTCGAGCGGGCCAACCACCTGCCGACCATGGCCGGCCTGGACCTGACCGCCGACGTGACCACGGGCACCGCCTATTACTGGTCCGGCGGCCGTCCCGAGTTTCTGGAAGAAGGCCGGCCCCTGGATCGTTCCCTTTGGCGGCAACGCGGCCGCAAGCACGCCGTTCTCGTTTTCGATTTCGGTATCAAGTACAACATCCTGCGCTGTCTGGAATCCAAAAACTTCGAAATTATCGTGGTGCCCTCGGACACCGGCGCCGAGACGGTGAAGACCCTGGCGCCGGACGGGATTTTTCTGTCCAACGGTCCCGGGGACCCCGAACCGGTTACCGGCGCCGTCGCCACGATCCGCGACCTGCTGGGCGCCTGTCCGATGTTCGGCATCTGTCTCGGCCACCAGCTTCTCGGCCTGGCCCTGGGTGCTAAAACGTTCAAGTTGAAGTTCGGCCACCGTGGCGCCAATCAGCCGGTGAAAAACCTGTCGACCGGCCGCATCGAAATCACCTCCCAGAATCACGGGTTTGCGGTGGACCTGGACTCCATCAGGGGCCACGATGTCGAAATCACCCACATCAACCTCAACGACAACACCCTGGAAGGGTTTCGGCATTTGACCTACCCGGTCTTTGCGGTGCAGTACCACCCCGAAGCCGCGCCGGGTCCCCACGATGCCCGCTACCTCTTCGACCGTTTCAAGGAGTTGATGGACAACCCGCCAGCGAGCCAGACGCGGACAGCGAAGTGATCGCCCCATGCCCAAGCGCACGGACATTAAAAAAATATTGATCATTGGGGCCGGCCCCATCATCATCAGCCAGGCCTGCGAGTTCGACTATTCCGGGACCCAGGCCTGCAAGGCCTTGAAGGAAGAGGGCTTCGAGGTGGTCCTGGTGAACAGCAACCCGGCCACGATCATGACCGATCCCGAAACGGCCGACCGGACCTACATCGAACCGATTACACCGGCAACGGTGGCCCTGATTATCGAAAAGGAGCGCCCGGACGCCCTCCTGCCGACCCTGGGCGGCCAGACCGGCCTCAACACCGCCGTGGAGGTCGCGCGGATGGGCGCCCTGGAGACGTATGGCGTCGAGATGATCGGCGCGACACTGGCGTCCATCAAAAAAGCCGAAGACCGCGACATGTTCCGCACGGCCATGAACCGCATCGGACTGAAGATCCCCTGCAGCGGCATCGTGACGAGCCTGGGCGAGGTCCCGGCGATCAGCGATGCGATCGGCTTTCCGATCATCGTGCGTCCGAGCTACACCCTCGGCGGCACCGGCGGCGGGGTGGCCTACAACCCCGAGGAACTCGAAACCCTGACGCGGGCCGGGCTGGACGCCAGCCTGATTCACCAGGTCATGCTCGAACAATCCGTGCTCGGCTGGAAGGAGTTCGAGCTGGAGGTGATGCGCGACAAAAACGACAACGTGGTCATCGTTTGCTCGATCGAAAACATGGACCCCATGGGAATTCACACCGGCGACAGCATCACGGTGGCACCCGCCCAGACCCTGAGCGACCGCGAATACCAGGTCATGCGCGATGCCGCGATCGCCATCATGCGCGAAATCGGGGTCGACACCGGCGGCTCCAACGTGCAGTTCGCCATCAACCCCGCCGACGGGGAGATGATCGTGGTGGAGATGAACCCCCGGGTGTCGCGCAGCTCGGCGCTGGCCTCCAAGGCGACCGGCTTTCCGATTGCCAAGATCGCGGCCAAGCTGGCGGTCGGTTACACGCTGGATGAAATTCCCAACGACATCACCGGGGAGACCTTCGCTTCGTTCGAGCCCACCCTGGACTACTGTGTGGTCAAGATTCCGCGCTGGACCTTCGAAAAATTTCCCGAAACCCCCGACGTGCTGACCACCGCGATGAAATCGGTGGGCGAAACGATGGCCATCGGCCGTACGTTCAAGGAAGCCTGGCAGAAAGGGATCCGGTCGCTCGAAATTGGCCGCTACGGTTTCGGCGCCGACGGCCGCGACATTTTAGACTTCGACGGGCCGCCGGAGACGCTGCCCGCGAAGTCCGAGATTGCGCAAAAGCTGGCCATCCCCAATTCCCAGCGCCTGTTTTTCCTGCGCTACGCCCTGCTCCTGGGCCTGTCGATCGAAGAAATCTGCGACTTGACGCACATCGACCCGTGGTTCCTGTATCAACTGCAGGACATTCTCGGCCTCGAGCGAACCTTGCGTGCGCACGGCGGCGCCCTTTCCGAACCTCTTTTGCGGCAGGCGAAAGCCGCCGGGTTTTCCGACGTTCAGCTGGCCTTTCTGACCGGTGGTCGCGAAGACGAGATCCGGCAGCGGCGCATCGAAATGGGCATCCGGCCGGTCTACAAACTGGTCGACACCTGCGCCGCGGAGTTCACGGCCGCCACGCCCTATTACTACTCGACTTATGAAAACGAAAACGAAGCCCGGGTGTCGTGCGGCCGGAAGGTGATGATTTTAGGCGGCGGTCCCAATCGTATCGGGCAGGGGATCGAATTTGACTACTGCTGCGTCCACGCCTCTTTCGCCCTCAGGGAAGAGGGCGTCGAGAGCATCATGGTCAACAGCAACCCCGAGACGGTCAGCACCGACTACGACACCTCCGACAAGCTTTATTTCGAACCGCTGACCAAGGAAGACGTGCTCGAGATCGTTGCGACCGAGAAGCCCGACGGCGTGATCGTGCAGTTCGGGGGCCAGACGCCGCTCAATCTGGCGGTGGGGCTCCACCGCGCGGGGGTGCCGATATTGGGGACGCAGCCCGAGAGCATCGATCGCGCCGAAGACCGCGAGCTGTTTCAAGGCATGCTGAAAAAGCTCGGGCTGGTTCAGCCGGAAAACGGGACGGCCCACACGGTCGAGGAGGCCCGGGCGATCGCCGAGGACATCGGTTACCCGGTCATCGTGCGGCCGTCCTATGTGCTGGGCGGGCGCGCCATGAAGATCGTCTACGACCGCGCCGGTTTGGAGAGCTTCGGCCGGTTGGCCATTCTGGCCTCGCCGGAGCACCCGATTTTAATCGACAAGTTTCTCGAAGATGCGATCGAGGTCGATGTCGATGCGATCTGCGACGGCCGGACGACGGTGATCGGCGGCATCATGGAGCATATCGAAGCCGCAGGTGTGCACTCGGGCGATTCGGCTTGCGTGCTGCCACCCTTCAGCCTCGATCAGGCGATGACGGACGAGATCAGGCAGGCGACCAAGGCCATGGCGGCCGAACTGGGGGTGGTCGGGCTGATGAACGTCCAGTACGCCATCAAGGGCAACCGGCTCTATGTGCTGGAAGTCAACCCCAGGGCGTCGAGGACCGTGCCGTTTGTGAGCAAGGCCACCGGCGTTCCGCTGGCCAAGCTGGCGACCAAAGTGATGCTGGGGCGCACCCTGGCTTCACTTGGTTTCGACCGCGAAGTCCTGCCGGCGCATGTATCGGTGAAAGAAGCGGTGCTGCCCTTCGACCGCTTCCCGGACGTGGACACGCTGTTGGGGCCCGAGATGAAATCCACCGGCGAGGTGATGGGCATCGACCTGCAGTTTGGAAGGGCCTATGCCAAGGCCCAGCTCGGCGCCGGCCAGAAGCTGCCGACCTCCGGGACCGTTTTCATCAGCGTCAAGGACCGGGACAAGGCCGGCGTTTTGCCGGTGGCGGCCCGGTTTCACGCCATCGGCTTCAAAATCCTGGCCACCCGCGGGACCGCGCGCCTGTTGACCGGCAACGACATACCGGCTGAAATCGTCAAGAAGGTCTCTTTGGGCCGGCCGCACGTCGTCGACGCGATCAAGAACGGCGAGGTGCAGCTGGTGATCAACACCGGCAGCGGCGAGACGCCGCGCCAGGACGGCTACATGATCCGGCGGGCGGCCATCAAGTTCGGGATTCCCTACGCCACGACCCTGGCGGGCGCCAGCGCCGTGTGCCGGGGCATTGCGGCCCTGAAAGAGGGTCGCTACGACGTGCGGGCCCTGCAGGACTATCACGGCTGAGCCGGTTTAGCCCGTTTAGCCGGTTAAAGGATTTCACACCCCTAAAGCTTGAATTTGGAATCCCGCTCGGGTGGGAAACCGCTCAACCTGAAGTCTATTTTCTGGTTAAAACACCACCATGGGCCGCCCTTTATAACGGAAAGAGGACATGACGCATACCCCACACGAGTCGGACACCGAGGACAAGCCGCGGGAAGCCTGCGGAATATTCGGGATTCACAGCCATCCCGAAGCCGCGCGGCTGACCTATTTCGGATTGTACGCGCTCCAGCATCGCGGCCAGGAAAGTGCCGGCATCGCCGTGTTGCATGGCAGCCGGGTCACGGCCCACAAGGGCATGGGCCTGGTGTCCGAAGTGTTCCACAGCAGCCAGCTCGAAAAACTGAAAGGCCCCATCGCCATCGGGCATGTGCGCTACTCCACCACCGGCAGTTCGATTCTCGCCAACGCCCAGCCGTTTGTGGTGCATCACCGCAACAAATCCTACGCGGTCGCGCACAACGGCAATTTCGTCAATGCCCACACGCTCAAAACCGAACTCGAAGAGTCGGGGTCGATTTTCCAGACGACCATGGACACCGAGATTTTTCTGCACCTGTTCGTAAAAAATCTGACCCTGGGATTCGAGGAAGCCCTCATCGAAACCGTCAAAAAAATCAAAGGCGCTTTTTCGATGGTGGTGTTGACCTGCAAGGGCGAGTTGATCGGCATCAAGGACCCCAACGGTTTCCGGCCGCTGTGCCTTGGCCGCTTAAACGGGCACTACGTGCTGGCTTCCGAGTCCTGTGCCCTGGACTTGATCGAGGCCGAACACATCCGCGAACTCGAACCCGGTGAAATCGTCATCATCAACGAGGACGGCGTCCGCAGCATCACCCCCCATGCCGAGACCCGGCGGTCGCTGTGCATTTTCGAGTTCATCTACTTTGCCCGGCCCGACAGCACCATCAACGGTCAGAACGTCTATCTGACCCGCAAGGCCCACGGGCGCTGCCTGGCCCGGGAGGCCCCGATCACGGCCGACCTGGTCATGCCCTTTCCGGATTCGGGCACCTATGCGGCGCTGGGATATTCGGAGGCATCCGGCATCCCGTTCGAGATGGGCATGATCCGCAACCATTATGTTGGCCGCACGTTTATCCAGCCCACGCAGAGCATGCGGGACTTCGGGGTCAGGGTCAAGTTGAATCCCGTAAAGAGCCTGTTAAAGGGCAAAGACATCGTTATCATAGAGGATTCGATCATAAGGGGCACGACCGCCCGCACGCGCGTGAAGGCCCTGCGCGAGTTGGGGGTCAAAAAGGTGCATATGCGTGTAGCCGGTCCGCCCCACCGCTTTCCCTGCCACTACGGCATCGATTTTTCCACGAAGGGGGAATTGATCGCCGCCCGGATGTCGGTCGCTGAACTAAGGGATTTCCTGGGTCTCGACTCCTTGCACTACCTCAGTATCGACGGTCTTCTCGGGTCTACCGGCATCGTCCGCCCGGCCGAGCATTTCTGCAAAGCCTGTTTCGACGGGTGTTACCCGGTCGAGTTCGATGTCCAGTTGACCAAAGACTGCCTTGAAAGAAATTCCGTAGTTTGATAAAATAACCAATTGATTCCGCGTGCCGGCGACAGGGTTGCCCTGGTCGACTTGTGCGGTGAGGTGCGCGAGCGAATCGGGCCGCAAGCCGGCCGCTATCTGTTCAACGAGGTGAGGTTAAAATGATCGAATCGAAGTATCTTAAGGAAAACATTGAGAATATTCAAAAACTGATGGCGATTCCGGCCTTGAAGAACTTCGAGACCAAGAGCCTCGGGAAACTGTTGCGGCTGAGCAAAATCCGGCAGTACGAACACGGAGAGGTGATCATCCGGGAGGGCGATCTGGATCCCTGGCTATATTTTCTGCTCTCCGGAAAAATCAAGATCTCAAAGTCCGGTCACGAAATCGGCACCATCGACCGCAAGGGCGAAATCTTCGGCGAGATGCGGATCATCGACAGCCTGAGCCGGTCGGCGACGGTGTCGGCCGTCGGGCAAACCGTGTGCATGGCGGTGGACACTTCCGCCAAGGAGCGCATGAGCAGCGAAGGGACCAGGGACGAGAAGCTGGACTTCCTGCTGCTGCTGTACCGGATCTTTGCCGAGTACATGTCGATCCGGCTGCGCTTGACCAACGACGAGCTGATCAAGGCCAAAAAGCAGGTCGAGCAGCTCAAGAAATCCCAGAAATGAAAAAAACCGTTTCCTTTTCACGGGATTCCGCCAACGTTTTTTTTCACATCACCACCCGCTGCAACCTGAACTGCCGGCACTGCTACATCAACCCCCTCCAGCACGGCGACGAAACCCTGCCGCTGTCCACCGCCGAAAAATGGCTCGACCTGTTCGCGCGCCGATCGGTGCGGGCGAACGTTATTTTTCTGGGCGGCGAACCGACCCTGCACCCCGACCTGGCCGCCATGATCAAAAAGGCCAGGACCCTCGACTACGCCTCGGTCACGGTGGACACCAACGGATTCCTGTTTCACGACATCCTGGACAAGGTCACGCCGCTGGACGTCGACTGGTTCAGTTTCAGCCTGGACGGCGCCTCCGCCGCCACCAACGACAGGATTCGGGGGCCTGGATCCTACGACGCTTGTACGGCGGGCATCCGGCGGGCCGTAGCCCGCGGGTTTTCCGCCAGCGCGATTTTTACCGTCAGCCGGACCAACATCGATGACATCGGATCGATGGGACCGCTGCTGGCGTCGTTGGGCGTCAAACGGTTTTTCATCCAGGTCATCGGCATTCGCGGGCGCTCGGCCGCCGATCAAACCGAAAACCGGCAGGTGTCCCGCGGGGAATGGCTGAGCAGCGTACCGCCGGCGGCCGAGGAAATCGCGCGGCTGGGCATAACCGTCACCTATCCCAAGGTTTTTATAGAAGAGGGCGAGCGGTTCGAGTGCGCCGGCAGGGTGGCGGACAACTATTTCGTCTTTCCGAACGGCCGCGTCTACCGCTGCCCCCTGTGCGAGGATTTCCCGCTGCACAGCTTGCTGATCGAAAGCGACGGGTTGATCGACCGCGAGCCGATCACCGAACGCGACCTTTTTCAGCTCGATATTCCGGAAGGCTGCGTGATGAACAAGCTCGTCCAGCCCGGAAACCTCGACTACCGCGCCGACGGAAACCCCGCATACCGGGTGGCCTGCTGCCTGCTGAAGGAAGAAATCGAAGGGCAGAAAAACAATTAACGTGAAAACCGGGTGGGCCCTGTATGCTCGCAGGGCGGCCGTAGGGGCGAAAAATTTTTCGCCCCTACCTACAGACAAACCTGTGAAAACCATTCGCCAGGAAATGATCGCGCTGCTGGAAGCCGGCGAGCTGAGCGCCAGGGACCTATCCCGCTGTCTTGGCATCCGGGAAAAGGAGGTCTACGCGCATCTGGGCCACATTGCGCGCAGCATCGGGGCGCAGGGGAAAAAGGTCGTGATCCGGCCGAGCCGGTGCCTTAATTGCGGGTTTGTCTTCCACGATCGGCGACGGTTTACCCGCCCGGGGCGCTGCCCGCGCTGCAAGGATACCCGCCTGGAAACGCCGCTGTTCAGAATCGGTTGACGGTTACACGTTGAAGCGCACGTGCAGGATGTCGCCGTCTTTGACCTTGTAGTCCTTGCCTTCTAAACGCACGGTTCCCAGCTTGCGGGCGGCGGCGTAGGTGCCGGCCGCCATCAGGTCCTCGTACGCCAGTACCTCGGCCCGAATGAAGCCCTTTTTGAGATCGGTGTGTATGGTCTCGGCCGCATCGATCGCCGCGGTGCCATTCCGAATCGTCCAGGCCTTGACTTCGTCTTCTCCGACCGTGAAAAACGAAATCAGTCCCAGCAGTTCGTAGGTTTTGCTGATGACCCTGTCTTTGGCGGAGGCCGCCAGTTCGAATTCGCGGCGAAACTCCGCGGCCTCTTCGGGCGCCATCTGGGCCAGTTCGTGTTCGAGCTTGCCACGCATGGCCAGGCTCAATTCGTTGGGGACACCTTGGGCTTCGGCCGGCAGCAAATTGTCTTCATC
>JBAPWQ010000452.1:0-1775 GCA_049283795.1 Desulfobacterales bacterium
GTACTGGTGTACGTCAAGCGCCCGACAACGCCGCAGATGCGGTGCTTTGGTGTAAGCGTTCACAGGGTGCCGCAGATGCAAGGCGTCGGGCGCGCCGGCGCACTGGTGTACGTCAAGCGCCCGACAACGCCGCAGATGCGGTGCTTTGGTGTAAGCGTTCACAGGGTGCCGCAGATGCAAGGCGTCGGGCGCGCCGGCGTACTGGTGTACGTCAAGCGCCCGACAACGCCGCAGATGCGGTGCCCTGTGAACGCTTACCCGATCATGAGGTTCTCTTCGGCATATTCCAACCCTTTGCGGGGCGGAGGGCCGGCGATGATGTAGGCGAACGCCGGCACCCCGACCCGGCCGATGATCATCACGACGATGATGATGAATTTACCGATCCCGTTCAGGGTGGCGGTCGCCCCCATGGAAAGGCCCACCGTCCCGAAGGCCGATATGGTTTCGAACAGAAAGCTCAGGTACTGTTGATGCCCAAGGGAGCCGCTGCCGTGCGCCGGGTCCGAGAATAGAATCAGGAAAAGGGCCGCCAGGATAATGGCGATGGACAAGACGACGACCGACACGCTTTTGGACACCGTCTCCTGCGGAATACTCTTGTGAAACATGTTGACCCGAACCCTGTCTTTCAGCCGGCTCCAGGAAAATGCCGCCAGGACCGCGAGCGTGGTGGTCTTGATGCCGCCGCCGCACGACCCCGGCGAGGCCCCGAAATACATCAAAAACATCATGAACGCCAGCGAGGCGCTGTTCAGCGTGCCGATGTCCACCGTGTTGAACCCCGCCGTCCGGCAGGTGACGGACTGGAATACGGCCATCATCAGGCGCTCACCGAAACCGGCGTTCTGAGGCAGGTTTTTTTCGGTTATGAGCAATATAACCGCTCCTATAACGATCAGCAAACCGGTGGTGACCAGGACCGTCTTGGTGTGCACCGAATAGCGGCGCGCACGCCGCTGCCGGTCGCTCGTGCGGCGGATGAGTTCGTACACAACCGGAAATCCGAGGCCGCCCAACACGATCAGGCTGCAGATGGTCACGTTCAGCAGGACGGAACCCCGCTCGTCGATGAAGCTGTTGGCAAAGAGCGCAAACCCGGCATTGCAAAAAGCCGAGACCGAATGAAACAGGCCCAGGTAGAGGGCTTCGCCCGCCGGATGGGATCGCCACCAGTGACAAAACAACAGCGCCGCACCGGCAAGTTCGGCCGTGGCGGTAAAGATGAAAATCGACCGCAGCAGATAATAGATATCCGCGCGCGGCGTGTGCGAAAAGACCTCCTGCATCGCCATGCGGTGCTGGAAAAAGACCTTCTTGCCGATCAGCTGAAATAAAGTGACCGAAATGGTCATGATCCCCAGCCCGCCCAGCTGGATCAGGGCGAGGATGACGACTTGCCCGAAGACCGTAAAATAGCTGCCGGTGTCGACGACGACCAGCCCGGTGACACAGACGGCCGAGGTTGCCGTAAACAGGGCGTCGATAGGCCGGATAGCCCCGGAAACCGTGGCGAGCGGCAGCATCAGCAGGCCGGTGCCCACGGCAATGGCCGCCAAAAAGCTCAGCAGCAGCAGGCTGGCCGGATGCAGGGTGCTGAGCTTTTTAAAGATCCAATCCACCATATTCGACACGCCTTACTTGAGGTATGGACGCCCGCTGCCGGGTGCCGGTAGGACCATTTGGCACACCGGCTTTTTCGGCGTTTTTTCATTATCCTTTTTAAAGGTATTACGCAACCTTCCTCCGCCGTTGCCCTCTCTACCCGTCTGCCG
>JBAPWQ010000453.1:0-1764 GCA_049283795.1 Desulfobacterales bacterium
CCGCCCCTTCGATTTTGGCAACCGAGGGCAGTGAACCGCAACCCGGGCGCTGGCCAAGACGTTTCAGGGCTTCTGCCGATGAGAATCGCACGGTCTATCCGGGGGAAGGCACGGTTCTGCTGGATAACGATGCCTGTTATCCGGCAGCCAAGCCACAAATGTCTTGACAAATTTCAGGGGATTATTTACGGATTTCACCCGAATTATAATTTCAGACAAGGAACCAGCATTTCATGCGGACGCAAAGGGACCGGTATTATGATTGCCTCTGGTTGGGAATACCCCCCGGTTCGTGGTGCCGCTGACATAACGTTGCTTGACCATTGAAGCCGTGGGTACCCCCAAATACCCACGGTTTTTTTTATTTAGACGAAACGCCAAACGCGGTTTTATGACATCGGATCAGGAGGGTCATCCAGAACGCATGTTCGTCACGTCGTCACAGCCCGTTCGCAACAGCGTCGTCCAGGTTCCGGGATCCAAAAGCTACACCCACCGCGTTTTCATTGCGGCCGCGCTGGCCGATGGAAAATCCGTGATTCGAAATGCCCTGAGAAGCGAAGACACCCAACTCACCATGGATGCCCTGCAACAGATGGGCGTTTCGATCAAAGAAACCCCCTCGGGCATTGAAATCGACGGATGCGACGGCCATTTCCGGCCAACCGGAGCCCAGATTTTCCTGGGCAATTCAGGCACCTCCATGCGCCTGTTGATTTCGCTGGCGGCCTTGGGCCAGGGTGACTACTTGCTGACCGGCACGCGGCGCATGCAGGAGCGGCCGGTTCAGGCCCTGCTGGACAGCCTGGCCCAAATCGGGGTGCCGGCGCGGTCCCTCAAGCAGAATGGATGTCCGCCCCTGCTGGTCACGGGGGGGCAGGTGAAAGGCACACGCGTTGCTATCGACTGTTCCATCAGCAGCCAGTTTTTGTCCTCCCTGCTGCTGATGGCGCCGAACACGGATGGCGGCCTGCAGATCGATGTCCGCCGGGGACCCGTTTCCCGCCCCTATATCGATATGACCGTCGCTATCATGCAAAAATTTGGTGTGACGGTGGAGCGGGAAGGGTATGACCATTTTAAAGTCCCGGGCCGCCAACGGTATTGCCCGGGGACCTACACGTTGGAATCGGATGTATCCAATGCTTCCTATTTCTGGGCGGCGGGCGCCATTACCGGTAAATCGATCAAGGTCCTCGGCATTCAAGGCGATTCGCTGCAGGGCGATTTGAAAATACTGCAGCTGTTTGAGGAAATGGGATGTCGGGTGCGTTTCGAGCATGACGGTATTGCGGTCTCCGGCGGGGAACTGAAGCCCATTGTGACGGACATGGGCGATATGCCCGATATGGTGCCGACGGTGGCGGTCGTGGCGGCTTTTGCCCGGGGAACGACCTGCATCAAAAACGTGGCGCATCTCAGAGCCAAGGAATGTGACCGCTTGGACGCTGTCATAAAGGAACTCACGTCAATGGGCATCGCGGCGCACGGTTCCGGCGAGGATCTATTCATTCAAGGCGGGCAGCCCCTCGCGGCTGAAATCGAAACCTACAACGATCACCGGATTGCCATGAGTTTTGCGATCGCCGGTTTGCGGGCGCCGGGGACGCGCATCCGGAACCCCGCCTGTGTGGAAAAGTCTTTCCCGAATTTTTGGGAGGTTTACAAGACCCTCCTTAAATAAGGCAAAATAAAAATCAAAAGCCTTTACCATGAAGGTCATGAAGAACATGAAGAAAAAAAATATGTTAGAGGTTTATCGCT
>JBAPWQ010000454.1:0-6788 GCA_049283795.1 Desulfobacterales bacterium
ATCCCAGCCTGCTTAAGAATGTGTGAGAGAGTTGACCTCTTAATTGGACGGTAGGCCGGTACGGTCAACTTCAGAGTTTCGTTCCCCAAATGTTTATGGATACGAATGTGGGACCCCTTTTGGCGAACGACGACCCAACCATCACGCTTTAATGCCTTAATAACTTTTTCAAAGCCTATACTCGGCACTTTTGTCATAAAGCAATTTCCGTTATTTCGGTATTCGGCGAAACTGTATAATCGTCTTCGACAGGTTCCAGATAGAGCTCAACGGCTTCTTTTATGTTGTTCAATGCTTCTTCTCTCGTTTCTCCCTCACTGATACAGCCCGGTAAACTTGGCACATAAACGGTATAACCACCTTCTTCACTTGATTCCAAAACAACTTTTATTTTCATTTAGCACCAACCTGGTAAAATGGTTTTCTTATCTGTAACGAACAGCTTAACCTGCCCATTCTATGAAACGGGTGCACTCGGGACCGATAGCGCTCGTGCAGAACGTGCATAGTTTTTATGTTGGCTTGCGGAGCGTTGTTTCTTTATCTTTATTGCCTGAACAAATCATCCTTTCAATCGCTTGGTAATCGCTTTTTTAAAAAGGAGAAAATCATCAAGATTATTTTGAATAAACCCATAGATGTAATTATTGTCTATCTCGCTATAAAGATGGACTAACCGGTTTCTGAATTTTGCCATCTGACGGAGTTTCCGGCAAAGTTCTGTTGAAATAAAACCAGCTTCATTTAACACTGAAAACGAATCGGCGTAATCCTTTGGAGCCCTGAGCCTTTCTGAAGCGATGATGTGATTGGCCACATCCAAACATGCCTCTATGCTGACTTGCAGATAGTATTTAGCACTGCCGATAAGAATCTTGTCATTAACAAATTGATCCTCTTTTGTACTGCCAATCTGTTTTAGTAATTCAAGGAATTCATCTATCTGTATTAACTTGTTGGTAATTTTTCCTGGGTCCATTCTTAGGCTCCGTCAGAAATACGCGCAAGATAAGCCTTATGATATCGTTTAATAACCGGGCTGAAATCGAAAAACGCCTTCCGGATATTGATTTCAAACTCAACACGCGAAGGTTCATCGATAGAATAAATTAGAATTCCCTCGGTAACTATATTCCCCTTCATCATAAGCGGCATATCAGTTATCGACCGCGCGTCTACATTGCTGATGTGTCCCAGCGCTTCATCAATATCGAGTGCCAATGATAATTCAATTTCAAGCACTTTTTGCGCCGGTATGTCCTCCAAATAGATTCCGATATCAATATCGCTGAACGGGTGTGCATCTCCCCGCGCATAGCTGCCATATAAATAACTAAACAAAACAGGGTAATTCTTAAGAATCTTCTGCGCTTTATTTTTCAATAAAGTCCGTATTGTATTGATCATAGTGATTGATATGATGTTTTCTGTCATACTGAAGGGCTTACGTTAAATTGGGGAATTCCTGGGTACGACCATAAATGGATTTAAAATTTTTACTTGACTTCCACAAGCTCGATTTCCAGGATCAGATCAGAATCGGGTGGAACGATGCCATCGACGGCCTTCTTGCCGTAACCCAACGATGCCGGAACCATCAGCCGGCGTTTGCCGCCGGCCTGCATCCCGACCACCCCGAGATTCCAGGCTTTCATGACCCGGTCTGTTCCGATCTTGAACATGATCGGTTGGCCCTGGTCGCGGGAGTCGAAGAACTTGACGCCCTTGCGGCCGCCGTCGTCCAGCCAACCGGCCATATGGATGGTTGCAACCTTCCCGGCCCCCGCCGTTTCGCCGGTGCCGACAACGAGGTCCTGATACTTCAGCCCGCTTTCCAATACCGTTACGTCTTCACCTGCGAAACCCGCGGCAGCAAATGCCCATAGCATAAAAAACAGGCTCGTGAAGGCAAGCCGTATTATCATTGGATTACGTCTCATAATGGTTTCAGCCCGAATATTTTATCAGTTCCCGCACACGGGATCCGTTGCACCCCAGTGCGAGCGGCACCATTCTTCGTCCGCCAGCATGGCATGGCCGACGATGCTGGGATGGAAGCAATCGCCGTCATTCACGTGGATGCCCTCGAACTGAATGTCGAAGATATCGACAAAGTAGGCGTTCGGCAGCCGGCCGTCGGTCTTGTATTCCAGCAGGACATCGGAAAGGATCGGATTGTAGACGTCCCTTATGGCGGCATGAAACTGCTTGCGCCTGACGCAGTTGGGACCGTCGTCCTGGTAAATGGTATCGGGATCGAGGTGCGAACTTCCAGAGCCGCAGTCATTGGCCGGTTTCGAAAGGAGGATCTGGCAAGGCACAAACGGCCACACAAAGACACGGCAAACAAAATTATTTCGTTCGGCATTCCAGAGCCAGTAAATGGCCGGAATGCCCGACACGTGGATAAACGCATCGCGAGTTGCCGGGGATGCCGCCAGAACATCCAGGCCGGCACGGTAACGCTGTTCGAACAGGTCTCTCGCAATCGGGTCGGTTAACGCTGCAATGCTGGTCGCCGAGCACACGTCGTTGTTGCCGAGCAGGACCGACACCATGCCGGCCGCTTCAACATCCGGGTTGGCGGCCGCCGCGGCCGCAACCGCATTGGCCTGGGCTTCGAAATCGGCCATTTCCGCACCGCTGACGGCCTGGTTGAAAGTAGCGTCCCCGTCGGCATTGTTTTCAAAATAACCGCCCGGTTCACTGGCCGCGAACCGTTCGTTCAAGCTGCTGACAATATCAGCGGCGTAACCGGTCGCCCAGACCACCTCGTGGTGCAATCCGCCGATAGTGCCGTCAGCCGCTTCGCCTTCGCCGATCGAATCGCCGATAGTGAATTGGTTCAAAGGAGCCACAGGCAGATCCGGACAACCCGTGCGGCCGAAATCGGCTGCAAAAAATGCAGCGGTGACTCCTTTTCTGCCGGATGCCAGCTCCTGCAGGTTCCAGCCGTCCACATCGCCGTCGGAGTCGAAATCACCAGCGCACAGCGCGAAACCATCAAGCGGCAGGAGGATCGCCAGAATGAAAAACAGAAACCGAAACAACCTATGCCTCCCCGACATTCTCAACGCTCCTAACGCTCCTAACGTTCCCAACGATCTTAACGCTCTCAACGATCTTAACGATCTTAACGCTCTCAACGATATCAACGTCCTACAGTTTATCGCCCGGTCTGACTTGCGATCCGCCAGGCCAGGGCGTAATCCCAGCTGAAAGCTTGCTGCCCGGCCCCCGGCAGCCAACGGGGCAGCCAGCGGGACGTTGTTTCTTTGTTGCTTGAAGATCGCCCAAAGCATGGGGTTAAGTTTACACCTTTTTAAAGCTGACCGTGCCTTTTAAGGTCGAGCAGTTATTTTTTGAGTAGAGTAGAGGATCAGATGACAATGTTTAGGCTTCGGCCTACATCAGTTTCAGGGTTTCCCCGTTGTGGCTCATTAACCGCATGCCATGCGTTGCGAACTGATCCCCCCTCGTCAAACCCAGCGTCCGGTTTTCCCGCACTGGGCTTACCCGGAAACTCTCGCCTTGGGCATTTGCAGGGAGTTGCACGATTGAAGCGGTCACAAATTCACCAATCCCAGTTTCATCAGGTGCTCGTGTACCGATCTGCCCTTCGGAGTTCGAAAGGGTCGCTGGCTCCGTCGCTTGAGATGTGCAATCAGGCGAAGTTCAAGAAAACTGTTGACTTTACGAAATGCCTTGCGTGGATAGCCGTAGTTGAAATAATTTCCCCAGCCTCTAAGCTGGCGGTTCACCCCACTGATCATGCGTGGAATCGGCATACAGTTCCGCCGTCTGGCCGTCAGTTCGCGCAACTTATCGCGCTCACGAGCAACAGCCTTATCCGACACAAACACATTGAGGTATCGCTTCTTCCAATTCTTATACAAACTTTGGTCAAAACGAAACGTGAAGCCCAGAAAATCAAGGGTTTTTCCTACTTCTCTCAGGTTAACCACTTGGGTCTTCTCTCTATTGATCTCCAGCCCCATCCAGGTTTCCAGCTTGAACTCGATCCAGTCGCTGAGCCTGCTACTCTGGTGGCGTGCGAGGACCACAAAGTCGTCAGCGTATCGCACCAGACGTGCATTGGCCCAATTTGCCGGACCATCCGGCTTATGAAACACCTTATCAAACCAGTGCAGGTAGAGGTTGGCGAGCAGGGGCGAAATCACCCCACCTTGAGGACAGCCCTTGCGCGGATAAGTCTTTCCTTCCTGCCGGGGCCTGTTGCGATCTTTGCGCCTTTTTCCCCCACCCTTGCTTTCAGGCGGCTCCACTACCGGGGTCTTCAACCACATACGGATCAGCTTCAACACCGAACGATCCACAATCCGCATCTGAAGACAGGCCATCAACTTGTCATGGGGTATCGAATCAAAGTACCCTCTCAGATCGGCATCATATACTGCCACCAAGCCCCGCTCAAGGTTCTCCCTAATGCGGTCAAGCGCCTGATGCGCGGAGCGTCGCGGACGAAACCCGAAGGAGCAGTCTTCAAAGTCCGCCTCAAATATCGGCTCCAGAATCAGAAGCGTGGCCATTTGCACAACCCGGTCGCGCACCGTCGGAATACCCAACGGCCGCATCTTTCCGTTGGCCTTGGGAATATAAACCCTTCGTACAGCCTGGGGACGGTAAGTCTTGGCACGCAACGATTCCTGGATTTCAGCCAGAAACAACTCCGGCCCACCCTCGCTTTCAACGATCTCCTTAATGGATATCTCGTCCACTCCGGCAGAGCCTTTGTTCGCACGCACCAATTTCCATGCCGTCAACAGCACATCTTGCCGAAATATCCGATCATACAGTGCGTAAAATCGAAACTTCGGTTCCTGCTTGGCCTTTTGGCCCAGTTTCTGTCTCAGTTCAGAGAGTTTTTCCGGCAGCTTAACCCCCCTGCCCAGACGGGACGTGGGGCTTTCGGCTGCCAGATCTTCCGTAGTGGAACCACAGTTCAAGCGGATCTCCTTGCATGTCGACAAAAACATGTTTCCGGTCAGGCCCCTTGGCTCCACGGCCATTACCCCGCTTCCCGGCTACTATGGGCCTGTCCGACTCCCGACCAGGGCCGTCAAAGGGTTATGTCTTCCCCAGAGACGTTGTGGCTGGGGCCACTGCCTGCCGGGTCTCCCAGGTTCCTCGATCAATCTGTCAGCACGCGCCGTCCCCTCTCACCCCGGAAGGCCCGTCAGTTGCACACGCCCGTTGCTTCGCTGACGGCACTGGGCTTCGCCTATCCTGGACGGATAGCCACCTTCTCAAAGTTTAACGAGGCCGAAACGGGTTCGCTTGCGCTACGGCTCGCGCTTTTGCCTCACGAGGCTTCGCCGGATCAGGTTGCCCCGTCCCACGCTCGATCGGCTACTTGTCAAACGGGCAATTTACAAGGTGAACACCTTTCAGTTCACAAGATTGACCAGGCTTGGCCTGGCACACCAGGATTTACAGGATTGACAGGATTTCTTTCTTTGTCTGTTTCCGGTTGAACCCGTCAAAAACCCAAGCGGCGCAGTGGATGTGATAGGGGGGACACTCTTTGATAACAAAACAGGTATATGGCGAGGTGGTTTAAATATGCAAGCGCAACGTTCCGGTAGCCTTGCTGGTGCCACACAGTTCTAAAAAAACCACAAACCGACCCCAACTTGGCAGCGGCGCTGGAAGCGTTCGGGTGAAAACTGACCTTACCGAGCCGCTGATTCCTGAAGACAGTTGGGAAACACTGTAGCGATGATGCTGCGGAATACTGCCTCTTTCACCCACGCCTAAAGCTCCGCTTCTTGGCTTACAATCGAATTCCGACACAAGTATCTATTTTTTAAGTATTTTTATTTAGAACTCAGTCAAGGCGAGAGGTATTGTTGCCGGCTCGTGGCAAAGGAGTCGAATGCCCGGGTTTCAGAGGAGAAACCAGGGTGATCTCTCGCTTTTTTCCGTCAGAAAATCCTACGCGTCAGTCGATGTTTCTGTCGGCCGTGTAGTTGCACGGCATGAAAGGCTTTAAATGTATGAGCCGCAATTACATTTTGACTCGATACTTTATCAAAGATGAATCTGCAAGGCAACGGCTGTGTGGCGCAACCTCGCCGGCCAGCCGGTTCTCCCGGAAACAGGTGTTGGAAGTCGCCGAAAAAAAATATGCGTGGGCCCGGAATTGGCCGTGAAAGCGATAATTGTGCCCCTGATCAATCGTTGTGCCGCTTATGCAGTGGGAAAACAAGATCTTTTAGTGACAAGATTTATCGGAAACGTTGCATGGGAGCCTAAATGTACCCTCTTTCACCCAGGAAAAGCAGGATCTGCTGGGCCGAGTCGTTGGGGGGGAGGTTGGTCGTGTCGATGCGCAACTCGGGGTGGCGCGGGATTTCGTAGGGGTCGTCCACACCGGTGAAGCCTTTGATCAGGCCGGCGCGCGCCTTGGCGTACATGCCCTTGCGGTCCCTTTTTTCACAGACCTCCAGCGGCGTTGCGATGTGGACTTCGACGAAACCGCCGTAGGCCTCGATGCGGGCCCTGATCTCGTTGCGCGTGGCCTCGTAGGGGGCGATGGGGGCGCAGATCGCGATGCCGCGGTTTTTGGTGATTTCGCTGGCGACAAACCCGATGCGGTTCACGTTGGCGTCGCGGTCTTCCTTGGAGAAGCTGAGGTTGCTCGACAGGTGGCGGCGCACAATGTCGCCGTCGAGCAGGGTCACCGGCCGCTCGCCGATTTCAAGAAAGCGCGAATAAAGGATCTTGGCGATGGTCGACTTGCCGGCACCGGAAAGGCCGGTCAGAAA
>JBAPWQ010000455.1:0-4673 GCA_049283795.1 Desulfobacterales bacterium
GGGCCCGCGCCAGGATCAGTCGCCGGGCCATGCCGCCCGAGAGTTCCATGACCTTGGCGTCTTTCTTGTGGGCCAGCGCGAAGAAGTCGAGCAGTTCGCGGGCGTGCCCGGCGGCCTCCTTCTGCGGAATCGAAAAATAGCGGGCATAGACGTGCAGGTTCTGTTCGACCGTCAGGTCCGGATCCAGGGTGTTCTCCTGATGGCAGACGCCGATGCGCGATTTGATCGTCCGCCAGTGGCGGTGCATGTCGCGGCCGAAGACCTGCAGGCTGCCGCCGGTGGGCGGCGCGAACCCGTAGAGCATTCGGATCGTCGTGGTCTTTCCGGCGCCGTTGGGGCCCAGCAGGCCGAAGAATTCGCCCTGGGCCACGGTAAACGAAATCCCGTTGACGGCCTGGATGCCGTCAAAGTGCTTCAAAAGGTCCCGAACTTCGATCACGTTCGACATGCGGCGTTCTGCTCCGCCCAAAGGGGTCAGCGGTCGATCTCCAGCCGCTTGCCGGCGGGTTGCGGGTCGATTCGCCCGTCATGAAAGGCCAGGTGTCCGGAAACGATGGTGGCGGCCACCGAGGATCGAAACGTCAGCCCGGAAAAGGGCGTCCAGCCGCAGCGGTAGAGGACCGGCTGTTCGTCGACGCGCTGTGGGCGGTCCAGGTCGACCAGGGTCAGATCGGCCCGGTAACCTTCGCGGATGTATCCGCGGTCCTTTAACCGGAACAGGCGCGCCGGGGCGTGAGCGGTTTTTTCGGCGATCAGCGGCAGCGAAAAGATCCCGTCGTGAAACAGCTCCAGAAGGCTCACCAGGGCGTGCTGCACCAGCGGCAGCCCGGCCGGGGCCTCGCCATACGCCCGTTGCTTTTCTTCGCGCGCGTGGGGAGCGTGATCGGTGGCGATCACGTCGATCCGGTTGTGTTTCACCGCTTCGCGCAGGGCCTGCCGGTCGCCGGCGGTCTTGATGGCGGGGTTGCACTTGATGAAGGTGCCGCGGGCGGCATAGTCGCTCTCGTCAAAAAAGAGGTGATGCACGCAGACCTCGGCGCTGATGCGCTTGTCGTCCAGGGCGGCCGCCGACAGCAGGCTCATCTCGCGCGCCGTGGTCAGGTGCAGCAGATGCAGTTGCGTGCCGCAGCGGCGGGCCAGGTCGACCGCCAGGGACGAGGAAAGATAGCAGGCTTCCGCACTGCGGATCTGCGGGTGTGCCGCCATGGGGATGTTTTGGCCGTAGCGGGCCCGCAGGCGGTCCTCGTTGACTTTGATGGTCGGCGTGTCTTCGCAGTGAGTGGCCACCAGGGTGGGCGAGCGGGTGAAGATGTTTTCGAGCGCCTGCGGGTCGTCCACCAGCAGACTGCCGGTTGAGGCCCCCATGAACACCTTGACGCCGCATGCCGCGCGCGGATCGAGGGCCACGATCTCTTCGATGTTGTCGTTGGAGGCCCCCAGGTAAAATGAATAGTTGGCAAAGGAGCGCCCGGCGGCCCGCGAAAATTTTTCTTCGAGCAGAAGCCGGGTGGTGGTCGGCGGCACGGTGTTCGGCATGTCCATGAAGCTGGTGATGCCGCCGGCGACGGCCGCCCGCGATTCGCTGGCGATATCGCCCTTGCGGGTCAGCCCCGGCTCGCGAAAATGGACCTGGTCGTCAATCATTCCGGGTAGCAGAATGCGGCCGGCGGCATCGATGACCCTGGCCGCCGGCCGGGACGACAGGTCCCGTCCGATTTGCGTGATCCGGCCGCCGGCGATATAGACATCGCCGGGGCGAACCTCGCCCGCGTTGACGATCCGGGCGTTGACGATCAACAGCGTTTCCATGTTCCGGCGGGCCTCCAGTTGCTGTCCGTGATGCCTGGTACCTGGTTTCACCCAAATAACCGGCCGCGGCGCCTTTTGAACAAACGGTCGCCGCCGGCTCGGTCGATTCGTACCACAGCTGGACGCTAAAATCAAAAACGTCTCTGGACATTCGGTTGACATTCGCATTATTGTGCCGTCTATTTATATGGGTAATGAGGCCATGAAAGAACCCGTCGTCGAAATCCGCGACCTCGATTTTTCCTACAACGGCCAACCGGTTCTCAGGGATGTCAATCTCGAGATCAGGGCCGGTGATTTCATGGCCATGATCGGGCCCAACGGGGGCGGCAAGACCACGCTGCTCAGGATTCTGCTCGGACTGGTCAGCCCGGACAGGGGTGAAGTTCGGGTCCTGGGCCGGCAGCCGCGCACGGTGTCGCATTTGGTCGGTTACGTTCCCCAGAACGTTCACATCAACCAGCGCTTTCCGATTTCAGCCCTGGATGTGGTCCTCATGGGATTGCTCACCCCCGGCCGGAGGTGGGCGCGGCATTCGCGTCAGGACCGGCTGGCCGCGCAACGGGCCCTGGAGACCATGCAGATGGGGGCTTACCGCGATCGTCGAATCGGTGAGCTTTCGGGCGGTCAGCGGCAGCGGGTTTTCATCGCACGGGCGCTAGTGACCAGGCCGCAAATCCTGCTGCTGGATGAACCCACGGCCAGCATCGATGCCACCGGTCAGCATGCCTTTTACGAAATGCTCAACGACCTCAGCCGGGAGATGACCATCGTCCTGGCCAGCCATGACCTGATGGCACTCTCCCGTTATGTGAAATCCGTGGCCTGCATCAACCGCAGTCTGCATTACCACGACCAGGGCGAAATTACGGCCGAGATGATCACCACGATGTATCGCTGTTCGCTGGACGAAAACTGCCCGGTAGAACTGATCGCGCACGGAATCCCCCATCGGGTGCTCAAGGAGCATTCGAAGACGGGCGAATGACAGTGCGTTGCGGGTTGCGGGTTTCAAGGTTCTTGGTCTTAGGGGGTGTGAGCCGGAACCGATTCGGGATTATTTTTAACGGGTAGTGGCCGATTGCCATGTTTGACGCTCTTCAATATGATTTTATGCGTACCGCACTGGCGGCCGGGTTGCTGACCAGCGTGATCTGCGGCGTGATCGGCACGCTGGTGGTCGTCAACCGGATCGTTTTCCTGGCGGGCGGCATCGCCCACGCCGCTTACGGGGGCATCGGCGTCGCTTTTTTCTTCGGCTGGCCGTACATGGCCGGCACCACCGGATTCTCGCTGGCGGTCGCCATGACCATGGCGGCCGTGACCGTCAAGGCCAAGCACCGCTCGGACACGATCATCGGTGTGCTCTGGGCGGTGGGAATGGCCTTGGGGGTCCTTCTGCTGGACCTGACGCCGGGCTACAATGTCGACCTGATGAGCTATCTTTTCGGAAGCATCCTGACCGTTCCGGTGTCGGATCTTTGGGTCATGCTGGCCGTGGCGCTGGTCAACATCGGCGTGGTGACCTATTTCCACAAGGACTATCTGTCCATGTCCTACGACGAGGAATTCGCCCGGGTCAGGGGCGTGCCGGTGCGCCGGCTCTATTTTCTGTTGATCGGGCTCGTGGCGGTATCGATCGTGATGATCATTCAGGTCGTGGGCTTGATCCTGGTCATCGCCCTTCTGACGATTCCGCCGTTCATCAGCGAAAAATATGCCCGCTCGCTGACCGGCATGATGGTGTATTCGAGCGTGCTGAGCATTTTTTTCACCATCATCGGCCTCTACCTGGCCTATCGGTTCAACTTGACCTCCGGGGCCGCGATCATCCTGGTGGCCGGTGCGGGTTTCTTCATTTCATTTCTGGTCGAGCGAGTGACGTCCGCCCGGCGCTCCGCCGCACTGACGGTCAGGTGACCGCCGTCTTCAAAAGGCATGAATAACGGTTGAGTGTTTATCAGGGCCGAGGGGGGGCCTTGATAACCCGTTGCGGGGTGGAGGTGTCGCCAATGACTCAAAGCCCGATCTTTCCCTTTTTGAAGGAATTCATAAAGTTAATGACATGGGGTGGCGAGTTCTGTGCACAGGAGCAAAAAATATGGCGGGCGCCGGAAACCTCATACTGATCGGCATGCCGGGGGTTGGCAAGACCACCATCGGCGTTCTCCTGGCCGAGCGTCTCGGGTTTGCATTCCTGGATACCGACATCGCGATTCAGACGCGTGAAGGCCGCCGCCTGCAGGAAATCATCGATTCCGACGGCCGGGCGGCTTTCGGCCGTATCGAGGAACGCGCGATCCTTGCGCTGGCGGTCGACGCCCATGTGATCGCCACCGGGGGCAGCGTGGTCTACAGCGTGAAAGCCATGCAGCATCTCAAGGCCGCCGGCACCATCTGCCACCTGGATGCGGATCCGAAATGTCTGGGCAGCCGCATCGACAACCTGGAGAGCCGCGGCATCGCCATGGCGCCGGGCCAGGACCTTACGGCGCTTTATGCCGAACGCCGCCCCCTGTACCTGAAATACGCCGAGGTCAGCATCGATTGCACGGACCTCGATCCTGCCGAAGTGGTTCGACACCTCCTGCGCCCTCTCGAAAAGCGGTTCCCGCATCGGATCTGATTATTTTGTTGCCGGAGGGGTTTAAAAATTACATTTGCGTATTAACTTGGTGCGTCCCAACCGGATTTGAAAAACCCGTAATTTTAAATCGCTTTCCGCCGCTGCCCGGATACCGGAAAAAGGTATCACCCCTCGGGGTGAGAATCGACCAGTGACCAGCGGCCGCTGAAGGTAAAATAAACGTCATGGATGATATCAAACGATTCGAAGAGACCGCGCTGCTTTATGAGATCAGCAA
>JBAPWQ010000456.1:0-6505 GCA_049283795.1 Desulfobacterales bacterium
GGCAGCGCAGGACGCACATCGCGCAGCCGTTGCCGTATTTATTGCAATTGGCCGGCGGACCGGCCGTGCCGGTGGTGTCGGCGAACACATCGCCTGCCAGACGCCGCGTCTCCCCGTCCTTCTTCCAAGAAATGGCGCGAATGCGGTCACCCTCCATTTCGACGTCGGTGATGCGGCAGGACAGGCGCAGGTCCACGCCTTTTTCGATCAGAAATCGTTTGACCACCGGCTCCATCGTTGCCACGTTGTAAATCGAGGCGTGCCGGTGGCCCGGAAAATCGATCTGGCGGTGCAGGGAATTCGCGTCCGTCAGCTGAAACAGCTCGCCGCCGCCCATCGCCAGCAGTTCCTCGGCCGCGGTAAAGCGGCCGTTGTTGCGCATGATGCCGCCCACCAGCCCCGTGCCCAGGAGCATGTCCATGCGCTCCAGCAAAACGGCCTCCGCCCCTTTTTTGCGGGCCGCCAGCGCACAGGCACACCCGGCCCAGCCGCCTCCCACGACGATAACCTTCATGCCGGTTCTCCTCCTCAACTGCCCAAAGAAACCACTCTCCCCCGCCGCCCTGCCGGACAGGGCTCCGGCGGGTTTTTGATCGTGTTATCAAAAGCCGCGCGGATTGGCAACAATTGCGATTAAAAGGGTCAATACGGCACCTGCCGCAAATTCTGGCGGCAGCCGGTTCGGAAAATCGGTTGTCTTTGAAACGGGAACATTGTAATGATGCGTGGTTGGTCTCTCTGGCGATACAGCTTTACTTTCCTATAACATTTACAGGATCGGGAATCTTCCGGTCCGCTCGTCGCAGCCGATAAACCCGACAACCGGTATAAATCGGCGAACCGGGTAAAAGGCTTTGGAAACGGCTGTTCGACAGTTGACACCGGCAGGTGCGATGTTTCGGCCGCGATGGTGGTAGCCGGCGATACTCTAATATGGAGCGCAGATGATCCGTTCACTGCCCAAGGCCGCCTGTTTTGATCTTCTCCTGCTGGTGACACTCCTTGGTGCCTGGGGGTGCGCGCCCGGCGGCGAACGGGCGCCGGCCGGACCGCCGCAAAAGTTGATTCTGGCGGTCTCCCCGGCGACCTACTCCGTTCTGATCGCCGTGGCAGACGACAAGGGCTATTTCAATGCGGCGGGCCTCGAGGTGTCGATCAAGCTCTACCCCGCCGGCCGGCAGGCGCTCGAAGCGGTCGTCCGCGGCGAGGCCCAGGTGGCGACCGTAGCGGACATTGCCTTCGCCGCCAAAGCACTGGAAGAGCCTTCACTACGCATTCTGGCATCTATTGCCACGACTGTCGGCAGCCGGATTATCGCCCGCCGGGACCGTGGCATTCAAGTTCCCGCCGACCTCAAGGGCAAGCGCGTCGGTTTCACCGCCGACACGGTCAGCGACTATTTCCTCTACGCCTTCCTGCTGACCGAAAACATCTCACCCAGCGACATCCTGTATGTGAAGTTACCGGCCAACCGGCAAGTCGAGGCCGTGGTCAGCGGGGAAGTGGACGCGGTTTCAGCCTTCGAGATCTTCGCGTTCGAGGCGACGCGGCGCCTGGGTGAAAATGCCGTGGCCTGGAGCAGTCAGAACACCCTTGAATACCATTGGCTCCTGGCGACGACCGCTGACTCCCTCCGGACGCCTGAACCGCTCACGCGGCTTATCAAAGCGCTCATCATGGCCGAAAACTTCGTCGGCGCCGACGAGGGGGAAACCCAAAGGATCCTGGTCCGCAAGTGGAACTTCGACCCCGCCTTCCTGCGAGAGTCCTGGCGGCAAACCAGGGTGGGCGTTTCATTCGGGCAGTCCATCGTCACCTCTCTGCAAAACTACGTCAGGTGGGAAATGAACAAAGAAGGCAATTCCGCAGCCCCGAGGGATGTTCTCGATTTCCTTTACACCCGCATCCTGGACGAGGTGGCGCCGGGGTCGGTCACGGTTTTCAGATAGTTTCCGGCCGGAAATGGCTCCTTTCCACAATTTCGGCGTCAATCGGAATAATCGCTTGTGCCGCATACAAGACTCTCTGCCTCCGCGCAATGCCGCCGATTTCCTTGAATTTGAGCAAAGTTGCTCATTTACGGGTCGGAAAGTGATCAGTGTCTTTGAAACACGGATCGACAACAGATAGGCGCATATGCGAACACGGAAAATAATCCTGCTGGCCTTGGCGCTGTCCCTGGCGGTTTCGGCCCTGGTGGTCCTGATCATCTTCTACGTCATGCGGAACGTGGAAAATGAAACCGCCCGCGGCCGGGTTTACGAAGAATTCATGGGCAAAGCCCATGCCCTCAGTTTGTCGATCACGAGCTTGCGGAGCCGCCCGGAGTCGGAGGCCATCCGCCAGATCCAGGCGATCCGGGGATCTCTGGAGAATCTCCTTAGTGCCGTGACATCTTCAAATGCCCGCCAAGAGGTCCTGATCCGGCAGATCGGGAAAAATTACCAGGACCTTGAAAATTTTCTCGACAAGCTGATCGCGGTGTCCCCGGCGCCGCAAGACGCCATGCGGGCCGAACGCGATGCCGTTCTCGTCTCTCAGCTCCTGATGAAGAATCAATTCATCCTCGAGGATACCCAACGGCTGATTGAGATCAGCCGGTCGCTGAATGCTGCCGCGCAGCGCAATGCCGGCATCCTGGCGATCGCCCTGATATTCGGGCTCATCCTGACCAATGCCGCCATTTTGATTTTCACCGGCCGCAGCATCATTCGAATGCAGCAGGGCCTGCGCCTGGCGTTGGCCAAGGCCGAAGAGGGCGACCGGATGCTGTCGGCACTGATGGAGTATGTACCGGAAGGCATAACGATGGCCGATGCCGGGCTGAACCTGGTGCGGGTCAGTCGCTTCGGCGAGGAGCTTGTCGGTGGCCGGCTCGCGGGCATGTCCGCGGCCGAGGTGGCCGCGCGCTGGAAAGTGTATCACGCCGACGGCCAAACCCCCATGGCCGACGAAGACCTGCCGCTGGTGCGGGCGGTTAAAAACGGCGAGATCGTGAAGAATGCCGAGCTGCAGCAGGTCAACATCGACGGCGAGCGGCTGCCGCTTCTGTGCACGGCCGGACCGATCCGCAACGCCGCCGGCACCATCATCGGCGGCATCGTCGCCTGGCGCGACATCCGCGAACGCAAGCAGGCCGAAGATATGTTCCGCCGCTACAACCAACAGCTCGAGGCGGAAGTCAAAACGCGCACGGCCGAGATTCAGCAGCAGTATCGGCAGCTCGAGTCGCTGAACCAGCTGATCAAGCAGATGGCCGAGCATACCCTCAAGGCCATGGAAAACGACCGCAAGGCGCTGTCCAAGGAAATTCACGACAGCATCGGCGGCAGCCTGGCCGCGATCAAATTGTTGCTCGAGACCCGGCTTCACCGCTTAGACCAGGTCCCGCCCGAAATCATTCTTTTTTTAGAGAAAATCATCGGCCACATTACCGACACCATCCGGGAAGCCCGGCGGATTTCCTACCACATGCGTCCGCTGGCCCTCGACGACCTGGGCTTGGCCGCGGCCCTGTCGGAACAGTTTCATCACTTCAAGGAGTTTTACCCGAAAATCGACATCGTTTCCCGGATCGAACTTTCTTCAGACGCCGTTTCCGATGACAGCAAAACGGTGCTCTATCGGGTGGTGCAGGAAGCCATGAACAACATCGGCAAGCACAGCGGTGCCGATTGCGCCATCATCGAGATATCCGAGTCCCACGATCGTATATCACTTAAAATCGAGGACAACGGCTCCGGTTTCGACGTTTCGAAAATACTCGATCTGAATCAAACCTTGCAGGGCTACGGAATGCACAGCATGAAAGAACGGATTGAAATCTGCAAGGGGACGTTTCAGGTAAATTCCGAGCCCGGCAAAGGGACTTTGCTGCTCGCATCGATACCGAAGACAGGGGGAAATTCGCCGGGGGCGGCCACTTAGCAAAGCCAGTGGCCTAGCCTGAAATTTATCGGCAGCACCATCAGGATTGAAAGCGATACGGAGCATTTATGAGCGACAGCGACCAGACCGAATTCAAGCTGAAAATCAGGGGACTGACCCGCGCAGACTACCCGTACATCAAGCGCATTATGGACAAGGTCTATTCGGAAATGGGCGGCGCCTGGAAGCCGGGCGAAATCGATGCCCTGATCGACAATTTTCCCGAAGGTCAGATCTGCATCGAAGACAACGGCACGGTCGTTGCCGCGGCGCTGGCCATCATCGTCAACGCCGAAGAATTCGAGACCCGGCACTCTTACGACGACCTGGTGGATGGCGGCAAGATGACCGGACACGATCCGGACGGTAACGCGCTGTACGGGATCGATGTTTTCGTCGACCCGGAGTACCGCGGCCTGCGCCTGGGCCGCCGTCTGTACGACGCCCGCAAGGAATTGTGCGAAACGCTGAACCTGAAGAGCATCATCTTCGGCGGCCGCATTCCCGGTTACGGGAAGCATTCGGATTCCCTGTCGCCGGCGGCCTATATCCAGAAGGTCAAGGCCACCGAAATATACGATCCGGTTCTGTCGTTTCAGCTTGCCAATGATTTCCACATCAAGAAAATTTTGAAGAATTACATCCCGGAAGATTCCCGCTCCGATTCATACGGCGTGCTGATGGAGTGGAACAACGTCTATTATGAAAAGAAGAAAAAACTCTTCGGCGGCCGCAAGGCCTACCCGCGCATCGGCATTGTCCAGTGGCAGATGCGTCCCTTCAACACCGTCGACGAATTTCTGCACCAGGTCGAATTCTTCGTCGATGCCGTGGCAGGCTACCACTCGGACCTGATCCTGTTTCCCGAACTTTTCAACGCGCCGCTCCTGAAAAATTTCAACCAGGAAAATCCGGCCGAAGCCATGCGCTCCCTTTCGGAATATTCGGAAGAAATCCGCACCGCCTTCGTGAACCTGGCCCTTTCCTACAACATCAACATCATTGCCGGCAGCCTGCCGCTGTTAAAGGACGATTTTCTGTACAACGTGTCTTTCCTGTGCCGGCGGGACGGCACCTGGGACGCACAATCCAAGATTCACATCACCCCCGACGAAGGCCACTACTGGGGCATGAAGGGCGGCAACGAGAACCGCATTTTCGATACCGATATCGGAAAAATCGGCATTCTCATCTGCTACGACGTCGAATTTCCGGAATTGGCGCGCCACCTGGTGGACAAGGGCATGACCATGTTATTTGTTCCCTACCTGACCGACACCAAAAATGCCTACCTCCGGATCAGGCGCTGCGCCCAGGCCCGCGCCATCGAAAACGAATGCTACGTGGCGATTTCAGGCAGCGTCGGCAATTTGCCGAAAATTGAGAACATGGACATCCAGTACTCGCAGTCGGCCGTGTTCACGCCCTCCGATTTCGCCTTCCCGCACGATGCGATTGCCGCGGAGGCCACGCCCAACACCGAAATGACGCTGATGGTGGACCTGGATCTCGATTTGCTGAAGGAACTGCGGCAGCAGGGCAGCGTCCAGAACATCCGTAGCCGGCGCAAGGACCTGTACGAGGTGGTCTGGAAACCGGATAATTTCCGACCATAAATGGTCCTGCCCCGCAATGTCGATCTCACGTACCCGACCACTTCCCGTCCGCTTCCTCCGCCACGAGCGCGGTCGTCAAATAATCCCGGGATCTGAAAATCTTTTCAGGCCCCATTACCTATTAATTCTCACAGTAGGTCGGATTTTTCTCGACATACTGTGCTTAACAATGGCATTTTCTCCTCACAAGGACTTTTTGCCAATGCTGGTGATTCCCTAAAGAAACCGTTGCGTGACCCTATCGTCATGCTTCTCTAACTCCACGCAGGAAAGCGGCCATGACCGGAATTATATTTCGCTATCTGATATTTGTGCCTATTTTACTGTTCTACGGTGAACAGGTCTGACCTATTCATAAGGGCCTCGGGAATGCAAAGGTCCTCTGGGTACTTGGCATTACGATGGCGATCGCGCTGCCATTTCGTCTCTATATTTTTCGCCGGCATCGCACCTTATTTAACACGCCGTCTTCCACCCGGGACGACCGCGTCCTTGCGCTTCCCCTTTCCGAATTTTATTCCGATATCGCCATTTGGGCCGCCAGTGCCCTATTCGTGCTTGCCTATCTCGGATACAACGCCATTTATTTACACATCCCTTTGGTTGATGCCTTGAAGTATGGTTTTGCGGTGTTTTTTGGATTCATGGCCGCGGGGTTGATTTTGGGCATGATCAGCTTCCTCGATATGGAACGGGAAACGGTCGAAATACTGATTCGACGCCCCGCGTCAATATCGAGACAGCCGATATTGACCTCTTCGATGTTCAAAAAATTAAAAATTTTGCTGACGTCGATATTCGTCATTTTTTCCGTGGCCACGGCGTATGTATTGTTTAACAATCTGGCCGCCTTTACGGAAAAGAGCGGCTCGTTCTCACTGACGGACATGTATGGTCTGTTTTTTAAAATGGTGGCGATAAGCTTCGTTCTCTTGGAATTCGGCATCACCATTGTCAATCGG
>JBAPWQ010000457.1:0-11395 GCA_049283795.1 Desulfobacterales bacterium
GTCGAGTTTCTCGGAGGGCAGCGGATTGTAAATCATCTCGCCCGAGGACTTTTTGATGGCCACGATGATCACCCCGAAGTTCTGGCGCAGGTGGCTGTCGATCAGGTTCTTGCCGACCAGGGTCGAGCCGTCGCCGACCCGGGCCTCTTCCATCGCCAGGCCCAACTTGCGGTTGGCCATGGCGATGTCGATAAAATCGACCACCGTCGGCCGCTTCAGCACCTCGGCCATGCGCCGTCCCCCGAGCAGGTAAGGGGAAACCACCCGCGAGGCGCCCGCTTTTATCAGTTTGGCTTCGTTCTTGACGTCCGAAGCGCGGGACAGGACAAAAATATCGGGTCGCAGATCTTTGGCCGTCAGGGTGATGAAGACGTTGTTGGCATCCGAACGGACGGCCGTCACGATCCCCTTTGCACTGGTTATCCCGGCCTTCATCAAGGCCTCTTCCGAGGTGGCATCCATATTGATGTAAAGGTAGCCTTGTTTCTCCATGTCCGCGTTCTTGGCCGGATCTTCCTCGATGACGATAAACGGTATGCTGTCGGCCTTGAGTTCCAGGCAGATAATGCTGCCGATCCGACCGTAGCCGCAGATGATGAAATGGCCGTGCATGGCGGAAATATCTCTTTCCAACTTTCTTCTCCCGAATATCCTGCCCAGTTCGCCTTCGATGAACATCCTGAGCAAGGTGCCGATGGTGTAGGCCCCGATCGTTATGCCGGTGCTGATGATCAGAATGGTGACGATCCGCCCCGAGGTCGAGAGCGGTTTGATTTCACTGAACCCCACCGTACTGATCGTGATCATCGTCATGTAAAACGCATCGAAGAAGGGCATGCCTTCGGTGATGTGATAGCCCAATGTCCCGAAGGCCATGGTGCAGAACAACAGAATAAAGGCTATGCGAATCCGTCTGGATTCCATTCAAGCACCCTTCGCCCCACCAGTCGCGCGCGTTTCGATACCACCGGACCCACAGCAGCGTCCGGCCCGGTTCATCATGTCCGTATAACCGTAAGTTATGCGATAAGGTGGGATAAAATTCGAGGATAAAAAACGGGGTCGTGCCCACAGGCGCTCCCCAAAAGCGCCCGCCGACAATTCAAGCTTTAAGATAAAGGTTTTGGCAAGGCCGGAGGGAGGCGGCTGTATAGGTCATACGCCAACGACCGATAACACAGCCAAAACCTTTATCTTAAAGCCTATAGATGAACCGGCGGCGAACCGCCGGTGCACCTGCCTTTGGTGTTGCAGCAATGAGGGTCACGGCAACAAATAATTCCACATCTTGCTTGTCTTTCGGCCCGTCTACCGCGTTACATCCAACGCTCGAAATGCGCCGCTGAATGTGCCTTGTAGACGAGCCCAAATCCGGTGCAATCTGGTGGAATTATTTGTTGCCGTGACCCTATAATCCGTTATCGGTGAACCGGCCGTGACCGTCTACTTGACGGCTTCCTTCAATGCTTTGCCCGCTACGAATTTGGGAACTTTAGTGGCCTTGATTTTGATTTCCGCTCCGGTTTGAGGATTGCGGCCGGTGCGGGCTTTGCGCTTGGCAACCTTAAAGGTCCCAAAGCCGACCAGCGTGACGTCATCGCCTTTCTTGAGCGCTTTGGTGATCGCCGCGAGCATCTCGTCGACAGCGGCCTGGGCATCTTTTTTGGATGTGAGCACCTGTGACACCTCGTTGACCAAATCTCCTTTGTTCATCCGTTCATCTCCTTTCTTCGCCTTTGTGTTGTTTAAGTGCCCGGGAAAATACGTAAACCTCCCGAAGGTCGCAGACCATAGGCGCTCGCAAGCTCTATCTATAGCTATAGGCTTTTCTTGCATTGCGGGCAGTATTTCCGGGGGATCCCTCGCCCGGTCCACGGAAAATTCATGGCGTGCCTGGCCCCGCACTTGGGGCAGATGCAGTCGACAATTATTTTTTCAAAGTCCGGGGATTCATCCAGCATCGCCTCTTTGCCGCCGCTGGTATATGCGGTGGCTGGATAAACCTCACTGCTCGGCATCTTCTTGGCAACAACGCACATCGTGTCCTGCCTGTGATGGGATTCAGCCTGTCGTGAGAGCCTGTTTAAAAATGATCAACAGTCGTGGCGACCGCGATGATCTGCAAGGTAGAGAGGGTCCGGAGTGTCGTCTTCTTCATCCGGAAGTTTTTCCTCATCGAGGATGAGCGCTTCCTGCTCGAGGATGAAATTCCGGACGATAATATCACTGTTTTTTAAAAGATACAATCGGCCTGTTTTATACATCGTAAATTTCGGCTTCCCCTCCGCGGGCCGGCGGCTAAAACCGCGCTCCGCGTGCCGGCAACCGCGACCATCGTCCAAAACGCTGTGCAAAAGCCGGTCTAAACGGAATTGCCGGTTCTCATTTCAGCCGGCCGCGCGGCACCTCGCTGGTCGCGGTGACAGGGCCGCCACGCCGCTTAACCGACCTCAAAAACCGGCCGCACGTTCGGTCTCTTCCATTTTGCTCTTGCAGACAATGCAGTGACGGGCAACCGGCCGGGCCTTGAGGCGCTTGATGGCGATGTCCTCACCACACATCTGGCAAATCCCGTAGGTTCCGTTTTCGATGTCCGTGAGAGACTGACGGATTTTTTTGATCAGTCGGCTTTCCCGGTCCCGAATGCGCAGGGTGTAGTCCCGTTCGGACTCGAGCGCGGCCCGGTCGAGAAGGTCGGGGGCATTGCTGTCCTTTTCCAACAGGTCTAAAACCGTGTGATCGGCCTGGTTCAAAAGTTGTCCGAGCTGGTCCTCAAGCAGCGTTTTAAGGTGGGCGAGATCTTCCTTTTTCATTGGGTCCTCCTCTGGGCTCAAAATTCTTATTCCCGGCTGCCGCGTGGCCAATGGATATTCCGCTGGCGATGGTCTGAATTCCGATTCGTAATAGTAGAAGCGGAGCCGCGAGTGTCAAGAGGGTTCTGAATAATTAATGCGAACAAAGCCTGATCGGTGCTTGGAGTTGTGAAAACCCGCGGAAAAGATAACGATCTGATCAGCCCGCATCGTCCGGAAAATCATCGCCTGCAGCCGATACGGCACGCGGTGAAGAGGATCGGGGAACAGCAGGCACACACAAATGCCCCTGACAGCGTGCACTCCGGTTGGTCGTCGTCGCCCGGTCGAGGCATAAAAAAACTCGAGGCAATATAATCTTCGCCACCATAAAACGAAAAGCCGGCCCTGAGTGATCAAAAAATCAGGGGCGACCTTTTTAAATAATTTTTAAATCATTTTTAAATCATTTTTTATGCACCTTAAACGATTTCAGCGGTCATTGTCAGCTGTATAGTTTAAATACTCGAATATCACGGACATTGATGGTTTTTTTACCCGCCAGCATAAGAATATCCCCGCCGAGTTCGACTTCCTCCCGCATCAGTTGTTTAAATCGAACGACTTCACTCGTTCCGCCGATGAGGTAGAAGTCCTCATCGAAGGTTTCAATGCCGAAGCCGGCGACGTTGCCGTTCTCGTCCCATTTTACCGGCACAATAATGCCCCGCACGTAGACCATGATGCCGCTTGCCTGCCTTGAGAGTTGCCCAACAGCCCTTCCGGCCGCCACGATGCACGAAAACGATGCGCCGGCACCCGGATGGGAGGTTGCAAACGGTGGCTGACCGTCTCGTAAGCGCGAAAAATTTTTAGCCCCTACCGGGACCTTGGACCGACCCGATATCGACGCTGTTTCACTGCCACACCCCGGAAGCTGATTCAGACCTCATTATTCAATGACGGGCGCGGTCCGGCCTCAGTGCCCATTAGCGGCTTGCTTCAGCCGCCGTTTGCAACCGTTCATTCGGATGGAGACACCCACCTCGACGTCGCCATGAATTCTAATTTCGCGGTTAATCCCCCTTACCCACGGGAGACTGCCAAAGGCATTCTTCAAGTTTAATGATCTTGAGATGCAGAGATAATTCTGCAAATGTCATACCAGCATCCCAAGAACTTGAAAGCATAGCGTTTTTCTAATTCTCGGGCGTCGTTCTGGGAACTTTTCCATCCCTTCGCATCCATCATCGCATTCGTGCCGCTGGGCCCATTTAAGCCCGTTTGGTTAATTTCATATTGGAATCATTTGGAAAATCAGAATATGAATTATGGGTTCTTAAAAAAGGCACCCTGGAACTTGGAGTTCCGCCCTGAAGATCGGTAGTGGCTTTTTCCCGCGTAATTTGATATCCACAGGCCGAAAGTCGCGACACGGAAAAACGGCGGGCGGTTGCTTGGGAATGGTTTCCCGCCTGGGCGTCATTCGGGGGTTTTGAATGAAAACGGCACTAAAAGACGTCGCATACAATCTGGGCCTTATCGGCCTGGGAAGCCTGATGTGCGCCGTGGCCATCAAAGGCATTTTAATCCCCAACCAGTTCATCAGCGGCGGGATTACGGGCCTGGCCCTGTTGGTCTACTATGTTTTCCCGGTCGTTCCGATGGGTGTCATCTATTTTATCATGAACATTCCGCTCTATGTTCTGGGATGGCTGTCGATCGGCCGACGGTTTTTCTGGTACAGCCTGGTGGGCCTGGTCATGTTTTCACTGGCGGTGATGCTGCCCATGCCGGCTTTTCACATTCACGACAAAATCCTGGCCGCCTTGCTCGCCGGCATCATCACCGGCAGCGGTTCGGGCGTGATCCTGCGGTCGAAAGGTTCCGGCGGCGGACTGGATATTTTATCGATCTTTCTCCTAAAACGCTATTCCATCCGGCTGGGCACGACCGTTCTGGCTTTCAACACCGCCCTCCTGTTTGTCGCGGCTTTTCGCTTCTCCCTGGAATCGGCTTTGTATGTCCTGATCTACATGTTCGTCACCTCTCAGGTTCTCAATGTGGTGGTCACCGGATTGAGTCAGCGCAAGGCCGTTATGATCATCTCGACCCACTGGGCCGACATCAACCGTCAGATCATCGACCGGATCAATCGCGGCGTGACGATCGTCAGGGGGCAGGGCGGCTTCACGGGGCAGGAAACCCATATCCTCTACTCGGTCGTCACCTTCAGCGAACTCTCGCGGCTAAAGGAGATCGTCCGTCGGTCCGATCCCCGCGCCTTTGTCGTCGTAACCGACACATTGGAGGTCATGGGCTACCGGATCGGCAACCAGCCGCACTGGTAGCGAGGCCGGTTGCCCCGGGACCCGGGCCGCTGCGCCTTCCCTCAAAAAAAGTGATCGCCACCATGCGAAAAAAAATTTTTCTGTGCCTGTTTATAGCGCTCGCGGCCCTGCGATTGCCATTGCCGGCCGCCGCTCGGTCGCCGGACTCCGATCCACCGCCGGCGGCTCAAAGGCCGCAGCTGGTCATCGGCGACTGCACCGCTTGCGAAGAAGTCCGCAACGGCGTTCCCGAACAGGCGGCGGCGGCCTTTTCAGCCGACCTGAAACGGGTTTATTGCTACACCGATTTCACCAGTGTCCGCGAAAAGACGGTCACCTATCACAATTGGTATCTCCGGGATAAACTCAAGGCGAGCATCAAGCTGACCTTGCAGCCACCGCGATGGTCAACTTACAGTTCCCTTCCGGTGCACGATTCGGAAAAAGGCCCCTGGCGGGTCGAGGTCACCGATGAGGAAGGCAACCTGCTCAAAGCGCTGTATTTCAGCGTCATCGATTAGATGCCCATGACGCCTTCGAATCCTTTTTTCGCCTCCATCCGCTGGCAGGATGTGCTCGACATCGTCTTGAACAGCTATGTTTTTTTTCGGTTTTACGTCCTGTTCAGGGGCACGAATGTTTTAAGGGTCCTCTTCGGCCTGGCCTGTATCTGGTTTGCCCAAAAACTGGCGGTATCCATCGGCTTGATCGTCTCGAGCTGGATTTCCCAGGAAATCACCGCCGCCGCGGCCTTGATCGTGGTGGTCATCTTCCGCAACGAGATTCGCGGTGTACTTCAAACCAAGAATATCCGCGGCATATTGTGGGAACTGCCGCAGAAAAGCCGCTCGACCCCGATTGAAACCATCGCCGAAAGCGCCTTTAAAATGGCCGGCCGGCGTATCGGCGCCCTGATCGTCATCCCCGGCCGCGAAGATTTAGGGGAAATCGTGCAACACGGGCTCGATTGGCGCGGAATCGTTTCGAGCGAAATGCTGATCAGCATCTTCTGGCCCGACAATCCCGTGCACGACGGGGCCGTGCTCGTGCGCAACGACCGTGTCAAGGAAGTCGGGTGCATCCTGCCGCTCTCGGTGCGCAAGGACCTGCCGTCTAATTACGGAACCCGCCACCGCGCGGCCCTGGGGCTGGCCGAAACCTCCGATGCGATGGTGATCGTGGTCTCGGAGGAAAGCGGCGCCGTCGCCATTGCCAAGGCCGGCCGGATCACCCGCGTCCAGGATCCGGCCACCCTCGAAAAACATTTGCGGGATCATGCCGGCCAGCGCCTGCGGCCGCGATCCGATGCGATGAACGAAAAAATCGAACTCGGCCTGGCGGTTTTTCTGTCGGTGGCGTTCACTCTGGGGATCTGGTTCAGCATCACCCGCGGGCTCGACACCCTGGCCAGCTTCGAGGTGCCTGTTGAATATGGGAACCGCGATCCGGCCCAGCAGATCGTGACCACCTCGGCCAACACGGTCAACCTGCAGCTCAGCGGGTCGCGCTCCCTGATAGACGCCGTCAATTCCGGTCAGCTGCGGGTGCGGATCGATCTGAGCAAGGCGGCCACCGGCCACAATTCCTACACCATAACCCGCGAAGACATCTCGCTGCCGCCGGGTGTTATTTTAAAGGATGTCCAACCGCCGGTGATTGACGTCAACCTTGACATCACGGCCAAAAAAGAGCTGCCCGTGCAGGCCGACTTTGTCGGAAAGTTGCCGCAGGGCATGCTGCTGGATCAGGTGCGCATCGAGCCGCCTACGGTAACGATCATCGGTGCCAGTGGGTTTCTCGAAAAATTGTCGACCGTTTACACGGAAAAGATCTCGGTTGCCGGCCTGCGCGGCTCGGACTCCATCGAGGTCGGCCTGACGATCAACCCGGCCAAGCTCACCTTGCCGCCGGGCGCCCGCAACTCGGTGACCGTTTTTTACACGATTCGGGAAAAGCAGGCCGAAAAATAGCGCGGCCGCAGAGGCATTGCCGAACGGCGGATACCCGACCCGGAAGACACACGGCTGAACCTCCGTGAACCGGATGGTAAAGATAGACACGGGTCGCGCTCTCTGATACCCCTGTGGCAGACCGGGGACAAGGAGAAGACCCCTGCATCGCTTCTAGTCGCTTGCGAAAAAATATATCGGTATTGACATGACAGCCAAAGCCAAAAATGCGACGATCCTGATCGTCACCCCGGAGGTCACGTACCTGGGGCCGGGAATGGGCAACGTGGCCAATTACCTCTCGGCCAAGGCCGGCGGCCTGGCCGACGTCTCGGCCGCTCTCGTCGACGCCCTCCTGGAACAGGGCGCCGACGTACACATCGCGCTGCCCGACTACCGCACCCTTTTCAACGACCAGTTTTCGGTGCTGCTCAAGAATGAGATGCGGATGATCAAAAAGGTGCTGCCCGAAGATCGTTTCCACCTGGCGGAAGACCGGGCCTTCTTTTACCAGGATCAGGTGTACTCGAACATCGAATGGGAAAATCTGAAAATCGCCCTGGCCTTTCAGCGCGAAGTCATCAACAAGATCATTCCGGAAGTGGCGCCCGACCTGATTCACTGCAACGACTGGATGACCGGCCTGATCCCGGGCGCGGCCCTGCACATAGGCATTCCGAGCCTGTTTACGGTCCACAACATTCACACCGTCAAGACCACCCTGGCGACCATCGAAGACCGCGGCATCGATGCGGCCGAATTCTGGGACCACCTTTTTTATGACCACATGCCGGCCAACTACGAGGAAACCCGTGACCATAACGCCGTCGATCTGCTGGCCAGCGGACTTTTTGCCGCCCACTATGTGAACACCGTCAGCCCGACCTTCCTTGCGGAAATCGTGCAGGGCCGGCACGGCTTCGTGGCAGCGCCGCTGCGCCAGGAGTTCGCTAACAAATGGGCCGTCGGATGCGCGGAAGGAATCCTGAACTCGCCCGATCCGTCTTTCAATCCATCGACCGACGACGCGCTGCATGTCAGATACGATTCCGTGACCCACGCCGCGGCCAAAAGGCAAAACAAGAAGGCCCTGCAAGACCGGCTGGCCCTGATCGGCGATCCCGATGCCCCCCTTTTTTTCTGGCCCAACCGCCTCGACGACTACCAAAAGGGCTGCCGGCTGCTGGCCGAGATCCTTGCGAGCGTCGCCGCGCGCTACAAGCCCCGAAACCTGCAGGTTGTTTTCGTGGCCAATGGCGAATACCAGCCTCATTTCCTGAGCATCATCGAGGACCACGGTTTAGGCCAGCGGATGGCGGTGTGCCCGTTTGACGAGGGCCTCTCCCGTCTGGCTTACGGCGCTTCGGACTTCGTGCTCATGCCCTCGCGGTTCGAACCGTGCGGCCTGCCCCAGATGATCGGCTGTCTTTACGGATCACTGCCGGTCGCGCATGACACCGGCGGCATCCATGACACCGTCGAGCACCTCGACCCGCTCTCCGGCTCGGGCAACGGCTTTTTGTTCAAGCATTTCGATGCCCGCGGGCTCTCCTGGGCCATTGACGAAGCCATGCGGTTTTTCAGCCTGCCGCGCGATGTCAAAGAGCCCCACATCGGCCGGATCATGGCCCACGGCGCCGCACGCTTCAATCACTCGGTGACGGCCTCGAAGTATATCGCCCTCTATGAGAAAATGCTGCGACGCCCGCTGATTGTCCCCTATTAGAAATGATGCGAAAAGCCACGGGCTGAAAGTCGATTGGGACTTGCACCGATCGGCAAGCTGCTGTAAAATTGCTTTAGTTTTCAGCTAATCACGGGCAGTTGCGCCCGTTTGGACGTCCGTCCGAAAATCGGCTGTCACTACCTCGGAAGAAACGCATGCGGTCCGTTCTGGTTGTCACCGGCAATGAAAATGACTTCGATCTCATCGGTCGGGCCTTGGGCGCCGCCTATCGAATCGACCGCGCCGCAGATGTCGGCGACGCGCTGAGGCTTCTGCGGGAGAGTCATCACGATCTGGTCTATATCGACATCGATCTCATCCTGGGGCTGTCGCCGCCGACCGAGGTGGGCAGCACTCTCGAATCGCTCAACTGCCACCACCCCGCCCCGCGGATCGTCGTCATGGCGCCCACCGAGCGCATCCGGCAGGCCATAACCATTTTGAAGGCCGGCGCGACAGATTACATCACGTATCCCCCGGTCCCCGATGAAGTGCGGCTGGTCGCGGAATCGGTCGACAAAAGCATCATCCGTGACCTTGAACTCGATTATCTGCGGGATCAATTCTGGCAGGCGGAAACACTCGACCTGGTACGAACCGAAAACGCCGTCATGCAGACGGTCTTCAAGAAGATCCAGTCGGTGGCCCGCACCAAGGCCACCGTTATGCTCATCGGCGAAACAGGGACCGGAAAGGGCGTGCTGGCCAAGTTGATCCACCTGCACAGCAACCGGCGCGACGCCCCGTTCATCGGCGTGCACTGCGGCGCCATTCCGGAAACGCTTCTGGAAAGCGAACTTTTCGGCCACGAGAAAGGCGCCTTCACCGGCGCCCACCGCAAAAAACTGGGCAAGTTCGAAATCGCCCGCGGCGGCACCATATTTTTGGACGAGGTCGGCACCATCCCGGCCGCCTCGCAGATCAAGCTGCTGCAGGTACTGCAGGACGGAAGCTTCAGCCGTGTCGGCGGTGAAGACACCATCGAAACCGATGCCCGGATCATCGCCGCCACAAATGCCGATCTAAAGCAGATGAGCGAGGACGGCAGTTTTCGCAGGGACCTCTACTACCGGCTGAATGTGTTTCCGATCCTCCTGCCGCCCCTGCGGGAAAGACGGGAAGACATCGGGTTTCTGGTCAACGCCTTCCTGAAGAAGTTCAACCAGGAATACGGCAAGAACATGACCGCCGTTCATCCGCACGTGCTTTACATGCTCAAGAACTACCAGTGGCCGGGCAACATTCGCGAGCTGGAAAATCTCATGGAGCGCGCCTACATTCTCGAGACTTCCTCGCTGTTGACACCCGAAAGCTTTCCGGAGGAACTGTTCGAGCAAAACGGCGATATCGACAGCACGCCCGCGAACCATCAAAACAGCCTGGCGTGGGCCCGCAAGAAAGCGATCGAGGAATTCGAGCGCCACTTTCTGCAGGAACTCTTCACCCGCAACAAGGGCCATGTCAAAAAATCGGCCGTCGATGCGGGCATCACCCCCCGACAACTCAACAAACTGATGCTCAAATACGGGATTCGCAAGGAAGATTACAAGGCTTAATGGTCCATACTCTTTTTGGCTTTTTCGCTCTCTATGCGGCCATGTTCATCTTCCTGACCGGTGTGGGGCTGCTGGGAACGTTTTTGAGCCTGCGGATGATCATCGAGGGCTTTTCGGAACAGGTCACCGGCCTGGTGATGGCGGGCTACTACGTGGGCAACGTCCTCGGCTGTTTTTACTGCCACCGCGTGATCTGCCGCGTCGGTCACATCCGGGCGTTTGCAACCTTCGCCGCGGTGTGCACCGCCGCGGTCATGGCGCACGGGCTGTTCATCTCCCCGGTCGGCTGGGGCGGCCTGAGACTGCTGACCGGCATCGCCGTCACCGGCCTTTACATGGTGGTCGAAAGTTGGTTGAGCGCGGGCACCGACCGCTTGAACCGCGGCCGCATTTTTTCGGTTTACATGGTGGTCAGTTTTCTCGGTTTGAGCACCGGCCAGTTTCTGCTGAACGCCGGCAGGGTGGAAGGACCGCACCTTTTCCTGGTAACCGGCATTCTGTTGGCCCTTTGCCTGGTTCCGGTTTCCAGCACCCATTCGGTCCAGCCCCTGGTGCCGCGAACCCTGAAGTTCAACCTGGTGGCGCTGTCGCGAAAAGCCCCCATGGGCATGATCGGGTGCCTGACGGCCGGGTTGATCAACGGGGCACTGTTTACCCTGGGGCCGGTCTTCGGGCATCGCATCGGCCTGACCGTGCCCGGGATTTCGCTTTTCATGGGCACCACGGTCTTCAGCGGGTTGATTCTGCAGTGGCCCGTCGGTCTTCTCTCGGACCGCTTCGACCGCAACGTCGTGATGGCCGGTTTGGCATTGACCGTTGCGGCGATCAGCCTGGCGATCGCCGTGCTGATGCGGGAGTCGTTTGCGCTCCTGCTGACGTTAACGATCCTCTACGGCGGGGTGGCCTTCACCCTGTATCCGGTGGCCGTAGCCCACACCCATGACTTCTTCCCGCCCGAAGACATCGTCGCGGTCAGCTCGGCCCTGCTCTTGAGCTTCGGCGTCGGGGCCAGCCTCGGCCCCCCGGCCGCCGCCCTGGTGAT
>JBAPWQ010000458.1:0-3110 GCA_049283795.1 Desulfobacterales bacterium
CTCATAGCCCAGGCGGGCACCCTGCAAAATGAGGGTGGAGCGGCCGAAGATCCTGCATCCGGCATGGATCACGACATTGTCGCCGGAAATGCGATGGGGATCGACATCCGCGCCGATTTCGACCGAATCCGGAGAGGTTATCCGCACCCCTTTATCGATGAGCTGTTGGACGGTCACCCTATCGCTTTTGATCGTTTTATAACTCCGATTCATCAATATCCGCAATTTTCATTAATTCAAATTCATAGAATCGACATAAGGCTGGTAATCAGAGACGATCTCTTTAAGTGTAGACCGGATCTTTTCCGCATTCTGGTCGGCAGCCAACCGGCCCAATTCATCTATCTTGCCGTTCAACATTTTGAGACTGCACTTTTCACCACGCAGGGTCATAATTTTTTCATGTTTTGTGGCGACAATTCCCTCACCTTCCGTAATGAGTTCCTCGTAAAGTTTTTCACCCGGCCGTAAACCGATGAACTCGATTTTTATGTCTTCATCGGGTTCGAAGCCTGACAGACGGATCAGGTCGCGGGCCAGGTCGGCAATCTTGACCGGCTTTCCCATGTCCAGGATGAAAATTTCAACCTGTTCATCGCACAGGGCACCGGCTTGCAAGATGAGCTGGCAGGCTTCGGGAATGGTCATGAAGTAGCGGGTCATTTCCGGATGGGTGACGGTGACCGGGCCGCCGAACTCGATTTGTTTCTTGAACAAAGGCACCACGCTGCCGACGCTGCCGACGACGTTGCCGAAGCGCACGACGGCAAATTTGGTGTGTCCATCCACATTGCCGCTCTGACACTGGATCAACATTTCCGCGACCCTTTTGCTGGCGCCCATGACATTGGTCGGGCGGACGGCCTTGTCGGTCGAAACGAAGACGAACCGCTCGCAGCCGTGTTTCTGCACGACCTTGATCAGGCGTTCCGTGCCCTCGATGTTGTTTTCTATGGCTTTCCAGGGCTGAATTTCCAACATGGGCACGTGCTTGTATGCGGCGGCATGAAATACGATATGAGGTTTGTGAAGTGCAAAAGTTTTTTCGAGTTGCGGGCTGTTCTGAATGTCGCCCAGCACCGGCACTACCCGTATGTCGGTAAAATTTCGGCTGAGTTCCAATTCGATCTCATAGAGCGGACTTTCAGCCCTCTCGAACAGCACGATCTTCTTGGGATTGAATCTACAGATCTGGCGGCAGAGTTCCGATCCGATCGACCCTCCGGCCCCGGTCACGAGCATGCAGTTTCCTTTGATATAGTCGTTGATTCCCCTTGTATCCAGTTTGACCACCGCCCGGCCCAGAAGATCCGGATATGACACGTTGCGGATAGCCTTAATCGATACCCTTCCGTCAATCAGTTCGCCATACCCCGGCACCGTTTTAAAAGGAATGCCAATATCTTTGCAGTGTTCGACAATCTTGCGTATCTGGGATCCGGTGGCCGAAGGAATGGCGATAAGAACCTCATCCACCCTTACTTTCTTGATGGCAGCCGAAATTTCGCTGGTAAGGCCGAGAACCGGTACACCGTGCATTTTCCGTCCGATTTTATTGCGGTTGTCATCCAGAAATCCGACGACCTTGAAATTGAGGGAGTCATTGTCATGAATTTCACGAATGATCTTTTCACCGCAGTTGCCTGCCCCAATAATCAACAGCCTTTTCACATTTTTCGGGCGCTGCCTTAGCAGGTCCTTAAAATGCCGGGAGATTGATTTTTGTGATTTATCGCGTGCAAAACGCTCGAAAAATAAACGGATGATAAGCCTGAAGCCGGAAATGAAAAGAATGGTTAAAAACCAGTCGATGATAAAAACCGAACGAGGATAACCGACGAAGCGCATCTTGAAGGCGATGAATGCGACGATCAACAATGAGCTTACCGTTGCGGCTTTTATGATGTTGAGCAGGTCCGAGATGCTGGTATAGCGCCACATGCCGCGATACAGATCGAAAAAAAACAAACAGACGATCTTGGTCGCTACAACGTACGGCAGCATCCTGATCATCGCGTTCAGGTAAAACGCCGGAATGTTAAAATCGAATCGAATCAGAAATGCATCGTAAAGAGCGGCCGCTAAAAGCAGCAGGTCGATGAAGAAAATGATGAGAAAGTTCTTGTTGAAAAATTTAATAAACATGAATCAAGATTTCATGAAATTATCGGTTGATCTAAACTTCACGCAACCTGCAACATTGGAAACAACCGTCAATGTCGAACGCCCTTGCTGTGGAGGACACTGGAAAACGTCCTGTAAAGAATCTTAAGATCAAATGCAAAGGATCGATGGCGCAGATAATATTCATCGAAGGCGACTTTTACGGGAATCGGCAGGTCGTCCCGCCCGTTCACCTGCGCCCAGCCGGTGACGCCCGGGGTGAGTATATGCACTCCCTTGCCAGTCCTCAGCTCGATAAGATCTTCCTGGTTGAAAAGCGCCGGTCGGGGACCGACGAAGCTCATGCAACCCTTCAAAACGCTAAAAAGCTGCGGCAGTTCATCCAGGCTGTATTTGCGAAGAATCCGGCCGACTCTTGTCACATACCTATCGGGTGTCGTCATCAGGTGGGAGGCCACAGCCGGCGTACCGACAACCATGGTTCTGAACTTCGGCATAGCAAAGTGCGAATTGAAACGGCCGATTCTGTCAGACCAGTAGAATGCGGGACCGGGCGATGTGACCCGCACAATGATAGCAATCATCGCCATTGGAATCCCGAATGCGGTGATCAAGACAATGGCAAGGAGTAAATCAAAAATCCGTTTTGTCATCGTTTCAGCAGGTACTACTTGAATGTTTTGTGCCCTTATACCATAATGCCGTTTTCTGAAGGCCTTCCTTCAAACTGAAAGGAGCCTTCCATCCCAGTTCATTCTTTATCTTGCTCGTATCCACGGACAGCGAACTGCTCAGGCGATTAATTGTGGGCCCTTTTCCTGCAAGGCCTGCTGCGAAATGAAGAGTACTCAATGGAAACGGAAAAAGGCGAGATTTTTTGTTCAATGCGGCCGCGATCATGCGAACCAGCTGCGGAGTTGAAACATCCTGGCCATCGCTGACAAGATATGTCTGTCCGGCGGCAGCCGGGTTGCGCAAGCATTGGA
>JBAPWQ010000459.1:0-1952 GCA_049283795.1 Desulfobacterales bacterium
CTGCAAGCCATGCGAAAAACACACCGCAAATGAAAAGGAGAACAAAAAGAAGCGCGGCCGGCCCGGGGAATTCGGCAAGCATGACAAAGGCCTCATCTCCGGAGGTGGCAATCATGCCGCCGACGATGGCTCCGAAGCCGATCATGCCGTGCACGTAAAGGCTGACGTTCATGAAGGCGCCCACGCATCCGGGAGTCGATCCCAAAAGTGACGCCAATACATACTGGCGCCAGTTTCCACCGCTGATAAAGTGAGCCACTCGCCGTTGACTGACTGCGTCGATAAAATCAACCAATAGCATCATGATGAACACAAGTACGGTGATTAACGTTGCATGTCCGAATACGGAAAATATTTCCCTTGCATTCAACATTCATCCGTTCCATGGTTTGATTAATTCCTGTGGTAGGCAGTATCTATTGGCTTCTGGAAGCCCACCTCAGTGATTGAATTCAATAACCGTGTTTACATAAATTATGCCAGTGTTATCGGGGATGCCAATATACTCAAAACCTGACATGCTATCCGCTTCAATGTGCTACAATCTTGTTTTATGACCTGAAATTTCGAAAAATTAAGAATTATCTTTTCGCAAAATTTATAAAACCAGGCCGTCTTGAATTTGCTTCAATATTTTTCGGCGCTTTTACTAATCCTAATTCGATCAGGTTATCATCTGATTCAGGATTATTTTTTTTAAAAAAAATAACTCCCTCTGCGCCATTACTGGCATAAGCTTTGCGATATAAAATACAACAACGCCAGGATAAACAACTATAGTAGCTGTAACCGGAGAAGTGAAACGCGATAGCAAGCGCATTCCTCACCGCTCGCGGCGGGATTGGCGAGCGACCCACAAATCGATTTTATCCATCGGGAAGCGCTTTATTGCGCACCTGCATCGGATCATGGACCGGCGGATTCAACAACAAGCCACCACTGAGGAGATCGCATGAAAAAACATCCACCGGTATCGGGACTATGAAGAAACCGACACAGCCGAACCCGGACGAAATGGCCAAACAGTCCCTGACGCGCATAAAAACAAAAATCATGATCATGAGCGGCAAAGGCGGCGTCGGAAAATCCAGCGTATCGGTCAATCTGGCCATTGCCCTGGCGGGAAAAGGATTCGCAGTGGGTTTGATGGATGCAGATATCCACGGGCCAGACATTCCCAGGATGCTGGGGCTCCCAGGCCTGCTAACGGCCAACGCCAACAAGAAACTGGATCCCATGCGCTATTCGGACAAGCTGTCATTCGTCTCCATGGAATCGCTCATGGTCGACAAGGACGATGCCGTCATCTGCCGCGGACCGATGAAGCACAGCGCCATCCGGCAGTTCATCGGGGGCGTGGCTTGGGGTGACCTGGATTTCCTGATCATCGACGCTCCACCGGGAACCGGCGATGAACCCTTGACCGTCGCCCAGCTCATCAAAGACGCCCGCGTCCTAATTGTGACAACACCACAGGAGATCGCATTGGCGGACGTGAGAAAATCGATCAATTTCTGCAAAACCATGCAGATGGAGATTCTTGGAATGGTGGAGAACATGAGCGGATACACCTGCCCACATTGCGGAAAATCCATTGGCCTCTTCGGATCCGGGGGGGGCAAACGGACAGCCGCATTGTCCGGATTGAAACTGCTGGGGCGGATTCCCTTCGATCCCAATCTGGTTCAATGCGGGGACGCCGGCATTTCTTACCAGAAACACTATACCGATTCTCAGACAACCAAAACGTTTGGGTTAATAGCCAGTCAAATATCTGCTGCGACCCGCGGTTGACCCATCGGCCTATCATATAGGTATGGAGAACAAAGCTGTAAAGAGGAGGACACAACATGAAAGTTGCCGTTAGTGCTACCGGAAAAGATCTTGATTCATCTATCAATGAACGCTTCGGGCGTTGCCGGTATTTCATCATCATTGAAACTGTTGAAAGG
>JBAPWQ010000460.1:0-10504 GCA_049283795.1 Desulfobacterales bacterium
AAAGAGGTTGCCGTATTTTTTGGCGATCGTCTCGCGGCCGTCGCGCTCGATGGCGTCGGCGAAGTCGAGATACACCGCCAGGCCGGTTTCCCCGACGCCCTTGCCCATGTCGCACTGCTCCTTGGCATTGCGCGAAGCCACGTCGCGCGGGACCAGGTTGCCGAAGCTGGGGTACTTTCGCTCCAGGTAATAGTCCCTGTCACTTTCAGGAATCTCCTGCGGCGCGCGCTTGTCGCCGGGTTTCTTGGGGACCCACACCCGTCCGTCGTTTCTGAGGCTCTCGCTCATCAGGGTCAGCTTGGACTGGTAGGTGCCGTGAACCGGAATGCAGGTCGGATGGATCTGCGTGAAGCACGGGTTGGCGAAGTAGGCGCCGCGCTTGTAGGCTTTGAAGGAGGCCGAGACGTTGGAGGCCATGGCATTGGTCGAAAGGAAAAAGACGTTGCCGTAGCCCCCGGTGCACAGGACCACGGCGTGGGCCGCGTGGGACTCGATCTGCCCGGTGATCAGGTTGCGCGCCACGATGCCCCGCGCCCGGCCGTCGGCCACCACCAGGTCGAGCATCTCGCGCCGCGGAAACATCTGCACCTTTCCCAGGCCGACCTGGCGCATCAGGGCGCTGTAAGCGCCCAGCAGCAGCTGCTGCCCGGTCTGGCCGCGGGCGTAGAACGTGCGCGACACCTGGGCGCCCCCGAAACTGCGGTTGGCCAGCAGGCCGCCGTAATCCCGCGCGAACGGCACCCCCTGGGCGACGCATTGATCGATGATGTTGTTGCTGATCTGGGCCAGGCGGTAGACATTGGCCTCGCGGGCCCTGAAGTCTCCGCCCTTGATCGTATCGTAAAACAGCCGCCAGATGCTGTCGCCCTCGTTGGTGTAGTTCTTGGCGGCATTGATGCCCCCCTGGGCGGCAATGCTGTGGGCGCGGCGCGGCGAGTCCTGGATGCAGAAGGTCTTGACGTTGTAGCCCAGCTCGGCCAGAGAAGCCGAGGCCGCGCCGCCGGCCAGGCCCGTGCCGACGACGATGATGTCGAATTTGCGTTTGTTGGCCGGATTGACCAGCTTTAACTCGAAGCGGTGCCGATCCCATTTTTGAGCCAGGGGCCCGGCGGGAATTTTGGCATCAAGCGCCATGCGTTACCTCCTTCAGGCGATGGACAACAGGTAAATCGGAAGCAGACCGAATCCCAGGCCGACGAACAGGCTGAAGACGATGCCGGCGCCCCTGATAAACGGCATGTATTTGGGGTGATTGGCACCAAGGGTCTGGAAGGCGCTCCAGAAGCCGTGGCTGACGTGGACGGCGACGACGGCCATGGCCAGAACGTAGAGCACCACGGTCACCGGCCTGGTAAAGGTGCGCGAAACGATCTCGTAGATGGTCGTGCCGGTTTTGTCGGCGAAGGTGAAGTTGAGCAGGTGAAAAACAACGAAGACAAGGATCAGGATGCCGGTGTAGGCCATGGTCCGGGAGCCGATCGTCCGCCCGCCGCCGCTTTTGTTGACCGCGTAGCGCTGCGGACGCGACGCGAAGTTCTGGTAAAAGAGAATCAGGCCGCTGCCGATGTGCAGAATCGCGAAGGTCAGCAGCCCCAGTTCGAAGAGGGTCACCAGCGGCCCCAGGCTGTGCAGGTGTTCGGCATAAGAATTGAAGGCATCGCGGCCGCCATAGATAAAGAGGTTTCCGGCCAGGTGGGTCGTGAGAAAAATGCTGAAACCCAGACCGGTCAAAGCCATGATCCACTTCTTGCCGATGGATGACGCCACCGTCTGCGCTAACCAGTTCATGCTCTCCTCCGTATTACTAGTTAAGTCTTTTAAAGCAAAAGAGAATCTCTAAATGCTGGCGCCACTCCTGTCAACCCATATTTTTAAACCACCAGTTGTCCCAGGGGGTCTTAAGGATATCTTCGGCCAGGCGCCGGCCAGTGGCCGTCTGAAGCCGGTCGATAACCGCCGGCAGCCATTTCTCGGGCGGTTTGAAGCCGATGTCGGCCTGGGCCTTGAGTTCCAGGATAAGTGCCAGTTGATCGGCGTCGCGGGCCAGCCGGGCTTCCTGCGTCTGGTTGGCCTCGAACTCGCCGATAAGATCCTCGAGGGCGGCGGCAAACGGCAGGCCTTCCACGGAATCCCGCAGCGCCTTATCCGCATCGCAGGCGAGGTACCGCTTGTGTACGGTGTTAAGATCGCCGATGCGGGCTTCGGTCAGATCGTGCACCAGGCACATGCCGATCAGCCGCCCGGCATCCACGCCGGTTTCCGTCTGCGCGATGACGAAGGCGATGAAAGTCGTGCTGAACGTGTGTTCGGCGACGGATTCCCTGCCGGATCCGAGGAAGCTGAACCCGGAGCGGGGGATCTCCTTGAGCATTCTGGCCTGAAACAATAAATCGATTACCGGGTTCATGAAAACTCCGTTTTATGGCCACCAAATGGCGGTGAATGGTAAAAATGTTCGAAATACGTAAAAAGGGCGCGGCGCGTCGTGCCCTGTGCGCTGTGGCTTTGAAACGGCACCGACGCCGGATCCGGTCCAAGATCCCGGGAGGGCGAAAATTTTTTCGACCCTACGAGACAACCAGCCGCTTTACGCACCCTTCCGAGGTTTTCAACAGTCAGTCGACAAATTTTCAAATCCCCTCTCAACCGGCCACCGCTATAGTAAGACTCAACAGGCAGACCGGCAAACGGACCAACCCACACAACCGATCCAACCGACGACTCAACCGGTTAACCCGGCTAACCGGCAAACCGGGATAGACCGACCCAACCGACTCAACGGGCTAAATGGGCTAAACGGGCTAAACGGACCAACCGGCTCAACGGACTCAACCAACCCAACCGACCAACCTGTCTCTGTGACCTTGCGGCCGGCCCACGCACATTTTCGGTGTGCCGTGTGTAATATCGGTCCATGACAAAAGCAACCCTTCGTGTTGTTAAAATCGAGCCACCGTCTGTCTTTCTCAACCGGAACCGGCAATCTTCTTGACACTTGCGCGCTTAAATTTTAAACTACAAGAATTTTTAATTCGACGAAGTCGGCCCGGTGTAAAGTTTGCCCGGTGCAGACGCATCCATGGCCATGGCTCCTGGATAACCTGACCTTCCGGTCCCCGACGCTTCCCGCCTGGCCGTGACGGAAAAAATCGGCATATCCGAGTAATCATGTGACTTCGCCCATTGCCGGCCCGGCACGCAACACTTGAACCCAGGACGCATTCTCGAGGAGATATTTCCTTCATGCCGCAAACCGATATCGATATCCTCCATATCTTCCTCAACGCCGGGATCGTGGTTCAGCTGGTGCTGCTCCTGCTGCTGTTTTTTTCAATCTCTTCCTGGGCCATTATCCTTATAAAAATGCGCTACATCGGCAAGGCATTCAAGGAGTCGGCCCAGTTCATCGATTTTTTCTGGAAGAGCCGCGATTTGTCGAACGCGTTCGTCAAGGCCAAGCAACTCAACGCCAGCCCGATTGCCCGCATTTTCCGCATGGGCTATCTGGAGCTTAAAAAACTCAGCCAGTCCGGACTTTCCGTTTCGATGACCCTGCCGTCAGCCACCGATTCGCTCTCGCTGGGCTCCCAGACCACGGGCATCGAAAATGTCAAGCGCACGCTGCGCCGGGCAATCAACACCGAAATGACGCGCCTGACCCAGATGGTGCCCTTCCTGGCCACAACCGGCAACACCACCCCTTTTATCGGGCTGTTCGGCACCGTGTGGGGCATCATGCATTCCTTTCGCAGCATCGGCCTTAAGGGATCGGCCAATCTGGCCGTTGTCGCGCCCGGCATATCCGAAGCCCTGATCGCCACGGCCGCCGGACTGGCGGTGGCGATCCCCTCGGTCATCGCGTTCAATTATTTCAATCAGAAAATCCGGGTCATCGAAACCGAGCTGCAGAGCTTCTCGGCCGACTTTCTCAATATCGTCGAGCGGGATATCCTGAGAATAGAAAGGAGAAAAGGTTGACATCGGGCGGCAACGACAGCAGGTTTATGTCGGAGATCAACGTCACGCCTTTTGTCGACGTGATGCTGGTGCTCCTGATAATCTTCATGGTGACGGCACCGATGATGACCCAGGGCGTGGATGTGGCTCTGCCGGAGGCCACGGCCGAGCCCCTTCCGGCGGATACCGAGCATCTGATGATCTCCATCGACAACAAGGGCGCCGTTTTCATCAACGACGTCACGGTGACCGTGGACGATCTCGGCGAGAAGCTCAAGCGCATCATGAGCAATCGCAGCGACCGCGGGGTCTACCTGAAGGCCGACAAGGACATTGCGTATGGCACGGTCGTGCGGGTCATGTCGGAAATAAAACTGGCCGGTGTGGAAAAGCTCGGAATGGTGACCGTGCCGCTGCCTGAGGACGAAAAGGTCAAAAAGAAATAGGGGCCGCAATGAAAAAACGCGTGTCATATGCCGCCCCCGAACGATTCGCCGCCATCGATGTCGGCAGCCGGAAACTCTTCTTGTACGTCGGAATATCGGTGCTGCTGCACATCACCCTGATGGGCGTGTTCGTCGTGATGCCGTCGCTGACCCCTGCCAGAAGATTCATCCCATCGGCGGTCAACGTCAGCCTGGTGTCGCTGCCGGCCCCGTCGGGAGGCGCAGCCGCCCCGCAAAAAAAGGTGGCGGCCGCCCCAATTCCCGAGCCGGCGCCCGTCAAGCCGGAGCCGGTCGCACCGGCCCCCCCCAAACCGCCGCCCCCGCCGCCGAAACCCGCGGCGGAAGTGTCCACGGCGCCGGTCCCCAAACCGGAGCCAAAGAAAAAGGAGCCGGTTAAGCCGAAAGCGCCCCCGCCCGCCGCGGTGATCAAAGACGCGGTTTCGAAGATGGAAAAAGAGGTCGCCAAACCGCGTCAGCCCTCTTTGCAGGACACCATCGATCGCTTGCGGCAGCAAGTCGAGAAAGAAAACCGCAAGTCTGAAGCAGCCGCCGGGGACGGCAGCGGTGCGCCTGGCGCGGCAGCGGGCAGCCGTTACGGCACCGGTCTTTCGGCGTCCCAATTTCAAGGCCGGGTCCAGATTTACCAAGCCGAGATTGCTTCTCTGGTACAAAAAAACTGGGCTTTTTCCGAATTGCTGAGCGGCGGACGCACTGATCTCGAGGCGCTGTTAGGCTTCACGATCCGACCGAATGGAGAGATCAGCGACATCTGGTTCGACCAGAAATCCGGCAACGCCCACCTGGATGAATCGGCCTATCGCGCCATCGCAAAGTCGAGCCCGCTGCCGCCCCTGCCGGCGGGTCTCTTCGAAGGCGGCTACACCGTCGGCATGCGTTTCGGGCCAAAAGGCATCAAATGATAAAGACACCCTTCGGCGCAACGAAGGCGCGAGGAATAGAACACATGGCCAAAAGAAGTTTTTTCTCATTCCGGGCGGCGATGATTTTTTTAATTCTTCTCCTGCCCCTGCCGGCCGCCGCCGCCGGTCAATACGACTATATTGACATCGACAACCCGTTCTCCCGCAAAATACCCATGGCCATACCGGCTTTCTCGGCGCTGAGTCCCGATGGAACCGATGCCGCCCTGCTTCAAAAAGCAACCGACATTCTGTCGCGGTCTCTGGATTTTACCGGATTTTTCAACATCATCGATCGCGGCGCCTATCTGCTCGACGCCAACAAGGCGGTCCTGACGGTCGACCAGATCAATTTTCGCAACTGGACGACCATCGGCGCCGAGCTGCTGGTGACCGGCGGCCTGTCGCAGTCCGGCTCACTCATCGACGTCGAGCTGCGGCTGTTCGACACCCTGGCCGGCAAGCGCCTGCTCGGCAAACGCTATCACGGCACGGTCGAGGACCTCCGGCCGATCATTCTGCGGTTCTGCAACGAGGTCATCCAGCAGCTCACGGGCAAGCGCGGCATATTCGACACCCGGATCGCCTTTGTCTCCAACGGCAGCGGCAACAAGGAAATCATGATCTGCGATTTCGACGGCGGCAACCCGGTGCCCTTCACCCGTCACGGGTCCATCAGCCTGTCGCCGGCCTGGTCCCCGGACGGCAAGTGGATCGCCTACACCACCTACGTCAACAATAAACCCGACATCTTCATTCAGCGGACCGACGGCGGTCAGAAAGCGATTATCCAGGAAAAAGGGATCAACATCACCCCGGCGTGGCTTCCCGGCCAGTTCACCCTGTCGGCGACGATGTCATTTGCCGGGAACCAGGAGATATACCTGTTGACGGGCGCAGGGAAAATTATTAAAAAGATTACAGATAATTGGGCCAGCGATCTGTCTCCGAGCTGGTCTCCGGACGCTGCAAAAATGGCGTTTGTGTCCAACCGGACCGGAGCGCCGCAGATCTACATCCAGGACATCAAAACCGGGCAGGTGGAACGCCTGACATTCGAGGGCAATTACAATACCCAGCCGAGCTGGTCTCCGCTCGGAGACCGCATCGTCTACACCTCAATGGCCGGCAGCCGCACCGACTTGTTTGTTATCGATCTGAAGCGGCGGCAGCCCGTGCAGCTGACCCGGGATGCCGGCAACAACGAATCACCCTCCTGGTCGCCCGACGGAAGCCTGATCGTCTTCAGCTCGACGCGTGAAGGCCCGGCGAGGCTTTTCGTCATGACCGCCTTCGGGGCCGACCAGAGACGACTTCTCAGCCTGCCCGGCGAGCAGTTCAGCCCGAGCTGGTCGCCGAATCTGGGTATATACTGATACAACACAAAAGCGAGGATGTGAAAGGAGGAAAGATGAAAAAGAAGTTCTGGGTGTTTCTGGCGTTGTTTTTTGTGATTCCTGTGTTGCTCGGAACGGTGTCCTGTGCAAAAAAAAGCGTCGTCAAAGAGGAGCCCGTTCCAGTCGCGGTCCCGGCGACACCGGCACCGGTTCCGGCCAAAGATCAGGCCATAAAAGAATTTGAAATGGCGAAGGAGGCGTTTGTCAACGAAAATATTCACTTCGCATTCGACAAGTCCTATCTGGATGAAAAGGCCCAGACAATTTTAAAGAAAAAAGCCACCTTTTTGAAAGCCAACCCGGACATCTACATCACGATCGAAGGCCATGCCGACGAACGCGGCACCGCCGAATACAACCTGGCACTGGGCGAAAGACGCGCCGAGAGCGCCAAGTCCTTCCTGGTTGACCTGGGAATCCCGGCCTACCGCCTTTCGACCGTCAGTTACGGAGAGGAACGGCCGCTTTGCACGCAGAGTACCGAAGAGTGCTGGGCCAGAAACCGGCGCGGTGTCTTCGTCATCAATTAAGTAATCCACCGCGGCCACTTCCTTGCGGACAGCCGGACGCTTTGGGCTTCCGCAAGGGAGGCGAATCATCCCGAGCGGTGTTGCCGCCGCCCGGGACCCGGTTGTCAAATGGCAGTTGCCCGTGAGCAAACCAAGCCGGGCGGCCCGCTGGCAGCCCCGTTGTAAATGGCCGGCGTCGGCCTTTGACCGCCGGCCGGCTTGACGGTCGATCCGGGGTCCCCGCGACCGCCGGTGCCAGACACCATGTTCACTTATCGTCCATCCTTTTAGGATCCAGTGCTTATCGCCATGAAAAAGACTTTTTTTATCAGCCTCCTTTTTTGCACCGTCGTTATCGCCGGCTGCGCCGGACGCACCGATGTCATTGTTCTCGATGACCGGCTGGCCGCTGTCGAGGGTCAGTTGGCCCGTCAAAAAGCCCTGATCGATCAATTCGGCCAGAGCAGCGAGAACAAGGAACAAAGCATTCGCGGCCAGGCCGCCAACTTCAGGGTCGAAATCGAGTCCCTGCGCGAGCAGGTCGGAGCCATCAACGGCCGGCTCGAAGAGGTCGAGTACCAGATCAAGCAGGAGAAAAATGCGCCCGGCAGCACCATGTCGGCCGGCACAACGGAACTCGACCGGATCAAAGAGGATACCCGCTCCCTGAACAGCCGCGTCACCCAGGTCGAACAGTATCTGGGCCTGGGCGGCGGCACCAAAGCCCCGGAGGCCAAAGCGGCACCGGCCAGGGCGCCGGCGGCCGTCGTCCCGCTGGCGAGCCTCTCGGAGCAGGACCTCTATGATCAGGCCAAACAGGCCTTCGATGCCGGCGAACTCCAGAAGGCGCGCGAAGGTTTTCAGGAGTATACCAAGCGCTACCCGAACGCCAAAAACGCCGACAATGCCCAATTCTGGATCGGAGAGATCTACTACCGGGAAAAGTGGTATGAAAAGGCCATTGTCGAATACCAGAAGGTCGTCGAAAACTACCCCAAGGGCAACAAGGTCGGTTCCGCCATGCTCAAGCAGGGCTATGCTTTCCTGAATATCGGTGACAAGGCCAACGCCCGGATTATCCTGAAGGATTTAATCGCCAAATACCCCGACACGACCGAAGCCCAGCTGGCGACGCAGAAATTGTCGCAGATAAAATGATGTTTGTTCTTGAAAGGCAGGGACTTTTCGAGCGGGCCATTCGCTAAAATGAAAATCATCGGCATCGATCCCGGCCTGGCATCGACCGGATTGGGTATCGTCAGCGGCGCCGGCATCCGGATCAGCGGCTGCTCCTACGGCAGCATCGAGACCTCGCGCAAGACGAGCCTTTCCGGCCGGCTGTATGAAATTTACAACCGGCTCTCTTCCCTGCTGAAAGACGAAAAGCCGGACCTGATGATCATCGAAGACGTTTTTTCGCTGAAAGCCTACCCCAAGTCAGGCATCACCCTGGGGCAGGTTTCAGGGGTAATCCTGCTGGCCGGGATGCAGGCCGGAATGCGGGCCCTGGAAGTACCGGTCAGGGAAGCCAAGCAGGTCCTGACCGGAAACGGCAACGCCACCAAGATCCAACTGGAAAAATCCGTTCGCAATCTGTTGAAACTTTCCGCCCCGATCAGGCCGCTGCATGCCTCGGATGCGCTGGGCCTGGCCTTGATCGGCCTGTATCGCTGCGGCCGCTGACGCTGAATTTTTAACGGTAGGGGCAAAAATTTTTCGCCCCTGCCAACCGAATTTTTCGAACCCCGGCATCGACCACCATGATCGGTTACATCGAAGGCAGCCTGCTCAAAATCGGCGAAGACCGTATTCTACTGCTTGCAAGCCAGGTGGGCTACGAAGTCCTGTTGCCGGCCTACGTGGTGGAAAGCCTGCGCGCCCGCAACATCGGCGATCGACTGGCCCTGTATATCTACTATCAGCAGACCGAACGGCAGCCCAAGCCCGTGCTGATCGGCTTCAACACCGAGGAAGAAAAGGAATTCTTCCAGCTTTTCATTTCGGTCGAAGACATCGGGCCGCTGAAGGCCGTCAAGGCCATGACCCTGACGGTCGGGGAGATCGCGCGCGCCATCGAGGCCAAAGACCTGGCCGCCTTGAAAAGACTCAAGGGCATCGGTAGTCGCACGGCTCAGAAAATCATCGCGACCCTGGGCGGAAAAATGGAACGTTTCGCATTGGCGCCCGAAGCGGCGGGCAGACCGGCGGCGGTCGACGCCGAGACGGTGGATGCGGTGGTCGAGGTGCTCGTTTCCCAACTCGGCCACAAGGTCGCGCATGCCAGACGGCTGGTGGCCGAAGCCCTGGAGCGCAACGGCGCGATCGCCACGCCCGAAGAGTTGTTCGAGGAAGTGTATCGCGGAGAATCGAAATTGTGAGTGATGTCATAAAATTTTCGACCGAAAACCGGGAACTCGTCTCCGGCGCCTGCCTGCCCGAAGACAGGGAAACAGACATCCTATCGCTGCGCCCCGCCTGTTTCACCGATTACGTCGGCCAACAGGAGATCGTGGAAACGCTTAAAATCGCGGTCGAGGCGGCCCGGATGCGCAAAGAGCCCGTCGACCACGTTCTTTTTCACGGTCCTCCGGGCCTGGGGAAAACCACCCTGGCGCACATCATCGCCAACGAAACCGGCGGGACCCTGACGGTCACCTCCGGGCCCGCCCTGGAAAAAGGCGGGGACCTGATCGGCATCCTCACCCACCTCGAGGATGGGGATGTGCTTTTCGTCGACGAGGTCCACCGCATCCCGCGCACGGTCGAGGAACTGTTGTATCCGGCAATGGAAGACTTTGCCATCGACTTTGTCTTCGACAAGGGGGTTCACGCCCGCAGCCATCGCTTCCGGCTCAAGCGCTTCACGCTGATCGGCGCCACCACCCGTATCGGGCTCATCTCCTCGCCCCTGCGGGATCGCTTCGGGATTTTGCGCAGCCTCGATTTTTACAGTGAAGAAAACCTGATCCGGATCACCAAGCGCTCCGCCGCCCTGCTCGATGTCCCGTTGGACGATTCAGGGGCCGCCGAGCTGGCCACGCGCTCGCGCGGCACCCCGCGGATCGTCAACCGGCTCCTCAAGCGGGTCAGGGATTATGCCCAGGTGCGCTCGGACGGGACCATCCAGCGCGAGACGGTCGAGGCGGCACTGGCGCTGGAAGGCGTCGATCAGATGGGGTTGACCGACCTGGACCGGCGCTTCATCCGCACGGTCATCGAATTTTACAACGGCGGGCCGGTCGGCATCGAGGCGATCGCCGCCACGCTGCAGGAAG
>JBAPWQ010000461.1:0-18034 GCA_049283795.1 Desulfobacterales bacterium
GAGATGGCTGCCGGCCGGCCGGTCGAAATGTCGCCGTTAACCGCGACCGGGAGAGGACGCCGCTCAGAGAACGTCATGGCATCGAGAAAAGGAGCCGAGCCGGCCAATCGCGAACGACCACCGGGAACAAATGCCTCGACGCCATCACCATCTTCTGCCGCGGCGGAATCGGATGTCTCGCTGGTCGACCGGTTAAAAGGCGGGGACCGGCAGGCATCCGAAGAGCTGATCCGGCGCTATCAGGAAAAAGCTTTCGGGGTGGCGTTCCGCATGCTTTCAGGGGACCGGGAGGAAGCCCTGGACCTGACCCAGGAGGCGTTTTTGACGGCTCTGCACCGCATCGACACGTTTGAAGGCAAATCCTCCTTTTATACATGGTTTTACCGGATCCTGATCAACACCTGTTTGGATGGCCTCAGGCGGCGCAAGCGCCGGCGGCGGATGTTCTTCTTCCGGAGGCCGAACCCCGATGATGCAAGCAGGAACTCCGATGCCCTGGAAGAGGCGGCCAGCGCGGCACCGGCTGCCAACCCCGGCGCGACCATCGCGGCCCGTGAGCTGCAGCGCGACCTTCGCGGCGCCCTGGCGCTGCTGTCCGACCGGCAGCGAGTGATATTCAAACTGAAGGTTTTCGAAGAAATGCGGATAGCCGAAATTGCCCGAACGATGGGATTGGCCGAGGGCACCGTGAAAAGTCACCTGTTTCGGGCGACGCGGATCATGAGAGACGCCCTGGCCGATTGGGCCGGGCGCTGAAGGAGACGCAGCATGCCGAAATGTTCCGATAGAGACGAACGGATACTGCTCGATGTCTACGGCGAGCTGGACACCGGCGCGCGGTCAGCCTGGGAAGACCACCTGAAAGAGTGTGCGGACTGTCGCCGGGAAAAAGACCGGTTGACGATGGTGCTCGCCCGAGCCAGGCAGGTGATGGAACCGCCGCCGCTGATGATGCGCGATTCGGCGGCAGTGGTTCGACATGTGCAGAGCCGTTTGGCCGGAGGGCGGCAGGCGTGGTGGCGGCGGGGTTTCGGCAACCGGAACCGAAGATTTTGGATCTCGGCCATGGCGGCTGCGGCCATGGTTTTTATCGTGACGATTTTTGTCGGCTACGAAAGGACCGGCACCGTCGATCAGCAGCCGGCCGGGAGAATTGACATTTCGCAGAAACTGCCGCAAAATGACGAAGAAATCATCAAGAATATGGACCTGCTGAAAAACTTCACCACCCTGGAAAAACTCAGCCAGGTGGTCGACGATTCCACCGGCCGGAGTCCTTCCGAATCAAATGACCAGGGGACGCAGGGAGATATCCGGTATGGCCACGACGAGCGCTCGGCTTAGATTCACGCGAGGCGTGATCCGCCTTTGCGGCGTTTTCTCGCTCGGCGTTTGCCTTTTTTTCTTATCTGCCCCAGTGGCCTGGCCCTTGGATTCATTCGGACGCGGAGCGGATGCCGCCGGCCTCACTTTTGGGTTACAGAGCGCCGACACCGACCGGCCGCGGATTCTTCGGGCGGGCAACAACAACGGGAGTCTGCAGAGAAACTACCAGGAATGGCAGTCGTTGACGCCGCAGGAAAAAGAAAACCTGCGGCGGCGGATGCAGCAGTTGAACCGGATGCCGCCCCAGGACCGCCAACACCTTCAGCAGCTCAACGACCGGTTTCAGCGGCTCTCGCCGGCTGAACGCAACCAGCTTCAGCGCAGCCTGGATAATTGGAACACCCTGTCACCGTCTGAAAGAGAGGCCGTCCGCCGCCGATTCGGAAACTGACATCTATCCCGCTTATAATACCCGACGCTTCAACGGTTTTCCCTTTCCCATTTTCGCCCGACAAATTGCTGCGTCATGTTTATGGTGTTCATTTGTACACATCTCCCCTGGTCCCGATGTAATCTACATAGACTAGGTCCGCTTTATCATCATACCAGTATATGATCCGATACTTTCCTGACCGTATCCGACGATAGCCGGGCCATTCTCCAGCCATAGGTTTTACGCCCGGCGAATTCAGAGGATTCTGTGTCAATAAATGAAGGACGTTTTTTTTAAAATCTTCCAATAGGATGACAACTTCTTTGGGATTACCATCCTCATCCACGATATACCTTTTATTGATGCGCATCTGTTTAACTCCCAAGTTAAATAATGATTATTAACCCTATGCCAGAACTTTATTTTTATCAAGACCGGTCGGATTGACGCCTCATGCGCTGGGTCTATCTTGTTCTCAGCTTCGTAAATGGTTTTTGGGGCCTGTCGTACAGGCAACTTCAGCATGATATACGTTTTTTTGTTGTATTTGATGTAAAAATCAGGGACGAATACCTGTTTTGGGTCGGCATGACGCGATGCTGCTGTCCTCGAAACCGGCGAGCGTCGGGCGTTTTGCCGTGGGGCGGGACATCGCATTGCCACTTGGTCCAACCGGCAGTGTTCAGGGACAGCGGCTCGATTTTCTTAGTAATTCGCTTTCTATCACTGCGGCCTTAGGGGATATATCGGTATCTCATGCAGGCGAGTATCGGTGAATGAGCACCGGGACGAAGCGCCGTGGTGCCCGCACGGCGCGGTAAACCGGCAGGCGGTCAGGGGACTGGATGAAGAAGAAAGTGATCGGGCTGGCGGTCGTCGGTTTATTCCTCGCGGCAGCGGCTGCCGGGCTCTGGTTCTTTTTGTTTCGGAACCAGGAGGAAAACCAGAACGAACTGGTGCTTTACGGCAACGTGGATATCCGTCAGGTGGAGCTGGCCTTCAATGCCAGCGAACGCATGGCCGAGGTCCTGGTCAGAGAAGGCGAAATGGTGAAAAAGGGGCAGCTTCTGGCTGTCTTGGATACCGTCCGCCTCCAGCACGATGTGGATCGGGCCACCGCCCAGGTGGCCGCCCAGAAGGACCAGATCTCCAAGCTGGAGGCCGGCACCCGGGCCGAGGAGATCCGCCGGGCCAGGGCCCAGGTCGAGGCCGCCAAAGCCCAGGCCGACGATCTGGATCGAACGTATCGGCGCTTGCGGCCCCTGGCGCAGAAAAACCTGATCGCCCCGGAGCAGCTGGACCAGGCCAAGTCCAAGGCCGATGCCGCCCGGGCCCAGCTGCGGGCGACCCAGCAGGAGCTTGATCTGGCCCTGGCCGGCCCCAGAAAAGAAGACATCGCCGCGGCCAAGTCGCTGCTGAGGGCGTACGAGGCCGAGCTGGCCCTGGCGGCTCAAAAGCTGGCCGACACGTCGCTTTACGCCCCCGCCGACGGCGTTATTCAGAACCGCATCCTGGAACCCGGCGACATGGCTTCCCCCCAGAAAACGGTTCTGACCCTGGCCCTGATCGACCCGGTTTGGATCCGCGCCTACGTTCAGGAAACCGACATCGGCAAATTGTTTCCGGGAATGGCCGCCCGCGTCACCACCGACAGTTTTCCGGATAAGACCTATCCGGCCTGGATCGGCTATATTTCACCGACGGCCGAATTTACCCCCAAAACGGTGGAAACCCCGGAATTAAGAACGCGGCTCGTCTACCAGGTGCGCGTTTACGCCTGCAATCCCCGAAACGAGTTGCGGCTCGGCATGCCCGCCACCGTGATCATTCCCTTAGACCAGTCCCGTCCGCCGGACGGCACCGACCGCCTGCCGCCCTGCAAGGACAAATGATGCCGGCGGCGAGCCAGAATGGCGGCGCGGCGCCGGTTCCAAACGCCGACCCCGGCCGGCCGGCCCTGGAACTCAAAGGGGTGTCCAAGTTTTTCTTGCAGGGCAAACGCCGCATCGCAGCCTTGCAGGACGTCAGTGTCCGCATCGCCCGCGGGCGCATCACCGGCCTGATCGGGCCGGACGGAGCCGGCAAGACCACCCTGATGCGCCTGTCGGCCTGTTTGCTGAAACCGGCCGCCGGCGCGGTCACCGTCCTTGAGATCGATGCCCTGGCCGAGCCTCTCAAGGTGCAGGCCAGCATCGGGTACATGCCGCAGCGGTTCGGGCTTTACGAAGACCTCAGCGTTCAGGAGAATCTCGACCTGTATGCGGACCTGCAGGGGGTGGTCGCGGCCGAGCGTCCCGGGCGCTATGACGAACTCACCCGGTTGACCAACCTGGGCGCCTTCACCACGCGGCTGGCCGGGCAGCTGTCGGGCGGCATGAAGCAGAAACTCGGGCTGGCGTGCACACTGGTGCGTCCGCCGCGCCTGCTGCTGCTGGACGAACCCACCGTCGGCGTCGATCCCGTCTCGCGCCGCGAACTCTGGAGCATCGTCGGCCGCCTGGTGGAAACCGAAAAAATGAGCGTGCTCTTGAGCACCGCCTACCTGGACGAAGCCGAGCGCTGTGACGGGGTGGTGATCCTCCACGAAGGCCGGGTCCTCGGCCAGGGCCCGCCGGCCGATTTCAGGGCGCGGCAAAAAGGGCGGACCTACACCGTGAAAGCCGGCAGCCTGAAAAAGCGCGAGCTGCAGGAACGCCTGGCAGACGCCGCAGGCGTGGTGGACGCCGTCATTCAGGGCGATGCCGTGCGCCTGGTGATGGCGGATGAAAATGCGCCCGAAACCGAGCGCCTGCTGCCCCGCCTGCCGCAGGCCGACATCGTGGCGGTGCCGCCCCGGTTCGAAGACCAGTACGTGGCCATGCTCAAAGCCCGCCGCCGCGATGATGCCGCCGGCCCCAGGGCCGCCGCGGAAATGGAAGTCAACGTGTCGCCGGCGGCGGCAAACGGTGCCGTCATCAGGGTCGATCATGTCCGGCGCCGGTTCGGCGATTTCTACGCGGTCAAAGACGTTTCCTTTGAAGTGTTCCAGGGCGAGGTGTTCGGCCTGCTGGGCGCCAACGGTGCCGGCAAGACCACGACTTTCCGCATGCTGTGCGGGCTGCTGCCGGTCAGCGAGGGGCAGTTGAGCGTGGCCGGACGCGATCTGCGGCGCGCGGCGGCCAAGGCCCGCGCCCGCATCGGGTACATGTCGCAGAAATTTTCACTTTACGGCAATCTGAGCGTCCGTCAGAACCTGCAGTTTTTCAGCAGCGCATACGGGTTGAGCGGAAATCAGCGCCGCGACCGGATCGACTGGGTCCTGAACCGTTTCGACCTCTCGGAGTTGGCCGATGCCGTCAGCGGAGACCTGTCGCTTGGTTTCAAACAGCGGCTGGCGCTGGCGGCCGCCCTGATGCACGCGCCGGACATCCTGTTTTTGGACGAGCCCACCTCCGGGGTGGACCCCATGGCGCGCCGGGAATTCTGGCGCCACATCAATTCGCTGGCGGCCTCCGGCGTCACCGTGCTGGTCACCACGCATTTCATGGAGGAGGCCGAGTACTGTGACCGGCTGGCCATCATGGCGGCCGGAGAAATTCTGGCCATCGGCAGCCCGCTCGACATCAAGCAAAAGGCCGCCGACAAAAACGGCAAGTCGGTGCAGACCATGGAGGAGGCGTTTATCGCTCTGATCGAACGGCAGGCGCGGCCGGAGTCGGCGACATGAGGCGTGCGGGAGACGAAAACCGCGGCAGGACCGCGGAACCTGAAACCGCCCGCGGCGGCGGGCTGATGCGGCTGCGCGGGCTGGTGCGCAAGGAATTTCTGCAGGTGATCCGCGACCCCAGCAGCATCGGCATCGCCTTTCTCATGCCGGTGGTCCTGCTGCTGCTGTTCGGCTACGGCGTTTCGCTCGACGCCGAACACGTGCCGGTCGCCATCGTGATCGAGCAGGCCGACGGCGACACGGCCGGCTTTTTGTCGGCTTTCAGGAACAACACCTATTTCGCGCCGGTGGTGATGCAGGACATGCGGCAGGCCGAAGCCGCGATGATGGAACACCGCGTGGACGGCATCATTCACCTGCGCGACGATTTCGCCCGAAACCTGCGGCGGCCGGACGGCGCCACGGTGCAGGTCATTTTAAACGGTGTCGATGCCAACACCGCGCGGCTGGTGTCCGGCTATGTGGAGGGCGCCTGGCTCAACTGGATGGAGCAGCGCGCGCTCGGCCTCGGAAACCCGCTGCGCCTTCCCGTCCGGGTGGAGCAGCGGGTGTGGTTCAACAGCGCCGTGCGCAGCCGCAATTTTCTGGTCCCGGGCCTGATCGCGGTGATCATGACCCTGATCGGGGCCCTTCTGACGGCGCTGGTGGTGGCCCGCGAGTGGGAGCGCGGCACCATGGAGGCCCTGATGGTGACCCCCGTGGCCGTGCACGAGATCCTGCTGGGCAAGCTGGTGCCCTACTTCATCATGGGCATGGGAGGCCTGGGGCTTTCGGTCGCCATGGCGGTCTGGCTTTTCGAGGTCCCGTTGACCGGCTCCCTGTGGGTGCTGACGGCGACTTCGGCCCTGTTCCTGCTGGTGGCCCTGGGCATGGGGCTGCTTCTGTCAACGGCGGCCAAGAATCAGTTCGTGGCCGGGCAGGCCGCCATCATCGTCACCTTTCTGCCCGCCTTCCTGCTGTCGGGTTTTATTTTCGACATCAACAGCATGCCGAGGTTCGTACAAGGCATCACGCATATCATTGCCGCGCGCTATTTCGTTGCCATCCTGCAGACCGTTTTTCTGGCCGGCAACGTCTGGTCGGTGATCCTGCCCAATGCAGCGGCTCTGGTGGCCTTCGCCGTGCTCTTTCTCGGCCTGAGCCGTAAAAAATCACGCAAGCGGCTGGACTAAGGGGGACGCATGTTCCAGCGAATCATCGCCCTGGTGCGCAAAGAATTCCTGGCGCTGATGAAGGACAAGAAGAGCCGCTTCACCATCATCATCCCGCCCATCGTGCAGCTGCTGGTTTTCGGCTATGCGGCCACCTTCGACCTGAACAACGTTCCCTACGCGGTCTATGACGAAGATAACGGAGACGCGGCCCGCGACCTGCTGAGCCGTTTCGGGGGCTCCCCCGCCTTTCAGGAAGTCGCGCGACTGAGCCGCAGCGCCGAGATCGCGCCCCTGATCGACCGCAAGGGCGCCCTGATGGTGATCCACATCGGCCCGCAATTCAGCCGCGACCTGTTGACCGGCGGCAGCGCCACGCTGCAGGTGATCGTGGACGGCCGCAACTCGAACACGGCCATGATCGCCCTCAATTACGTGCGGGCCATCGTCACCCGCTTCAACCTGGAATGGATCCAGCGCGCCGGCGGCCCCTCACCGCCGGCGCGCCTCGAGATCCGGGCCTGGTTCAACGCCAACCTGGAGAGCCGCTGGTTTATCGTTCCCGGCATCATCGGCTTGCTGACGCTTGTGGTCACCCTGCTGGTGACCGCCTTGAGCGTGGCCCGCGAGCGGGAGCAGGGCACCTTCGACCAGCTGCTGGTGACGCCCCTCAGGCCGGTCGAAATTCTGATCGGCAAGGCCCTGCCGGGTTTGATCATCGGAACCGCCGAGGCGACCGTGATTATCCTGATCACCGTCTACTGGTTCGGCGTACCGTTGCGCGGCCATGTCATCACCCTTTACACCGGTTTGTTTCTCTTCATTCTTTCGGCGATCGGCATCGGGTTGATGATCTCCTCCCTGGCGGTCACCCAGCAGCAGGGGCTGATGGGAGCCTTTCTATTCATGGTGCCGGCCATCATCCTTTCCGGGTTCACCACCCCGATCGCCAACATGCCGGCGGTGGTGCAGAACATCACCCTGCTCAATCCGCTGCGCTATTTCATGGTGGTGATCCGCGGGGTGTTCCTGGAAAACACGCCCTTTCATCTGCTGCTGTCCCAATTCTGGCCGATGGCCATCATCGGTGTTATTAACCTGGCAGTCGCCGGGTGGCTGTTTCGCCACCGCATCAATTAATGTGAAACGAGCTGCTCCAGGGTGCGAAGGGTCTCATCCTGGAGAAGCCCGTTTCATATTCAGATTGAAGATTAAAGCAATACGCCGCCGGCGGCGGCTACCGCCGCTGCGGTGATCAGATGAAACAGGTAGGGGGGCAGGACGCTTTGGGATCGTTCCCTTACCAGGCCGGCGGCGATACCGAAGGCGAAAGCGCTGAAGATGTTGACAGCGGTCCAACCGGTGAACGCTGCGGTCAGGGAACCGGAAGAGAGCACCAGGCGGTAGGTGATGTAAACGGCATACAGAAAAGCGGAGCCGACCGTCGGCCACGACAGGAACCAGCGGCTGCTGTAGTGCTGGACACGGATGGAGCGGGCCAGCTGTCCGTGCACCAGGCCGCGGAACAGCAGTTCGACCGCCAGCGGCAAAACGACGACCAGGAAAAGTATTTTGTGAAAGCGCGCCACGTTCCAGCCCGCAATGTCGGGTTGCCATATTCCGCCCAGGAAACCGAGCAGGACGGCGGCGGGCAGGATCAGCCACCAGGACGAGCCCACGGGCAATGTCAAACCATATTGCCAGGATTTTTTGTAGGACAGGAGTATGAGAAACACGGCGGTCAGTACAATCACCGTGAGTGTGGCGGCAAAAGCGGGGTAAGGGGCCAGGGCGAAGGGAATTTTTGCGAACCAGGGGCCCGGATGCCAGAAAAACCGCAAAATTTCAGCCGGGGCCAGGATGATCGTTACGAGCAGGGTGGTGTTCAACAAGCCGCCGGCCTGCCGCCGCTTGCTCGGCTTGTGCAGCGCATCGCGGCAGGCCTGGGCGATTTCCCCGGGGTTCAGGTTCGTCCCGGTCGCGCGCGGCGAACCGCCGATGTCGGCCGAACCGCCCCAGCGGTTGTTTTCGGAGCGCGCCTTGACGGCCGGGTCGATGAAGTTCAATCTTTCATAAACCGGCCGGAGGTCACCCGGCATGAACAAATCCATGCGCCGCAGAGTGTAGGCGCCGGGGCTTCGCTGCAGCACCACCAGGCCGAGCCGACTGCCATAAAGGTTGCTGAGGTGGGGCTCGAGTTCGTAAATGCCGGTATCCGACTCCACCACCACCACGAGCCGGTCGTCCGGGAGGTCGACCCGCGCCAGCTCCTTTATCCCCTTGAAGTCGGTGAACTCGTTCGATTTGTAGATGATGCGGTCGATCTTGTGTAGAATCGATGCGGTGTATTCAAGGAAATCGACATCTTCCCACACCCCGTCTTTTTTCAGCCGGATTTCGTCTTTGCGCAGAAAATCGATGACACGCTGGGTCCGGCGAAGATGCTCCGGTGGCAGGGCGCTGAATTCCTTCAGCTCCAATCCATGAGCATCGATGACGCCTTCGAGGCGGACAAGGGCATAGAGAAACCGCAGGTGCATCGGCTCCTTGCGGCTGATGCGCTGATGGTTGAAGATCAGCCATATGGCCAGTATCGTGTCAAGGTCGGGGTCATTGGCATGAATCTGCCATTCACGATCGCGCAGGTCCAGGCCTTTCAGGATCATGACCAGCGCCTGTTCGCAACTGGCCAGGGTAAAGGCCCTCACGCAGCCCTCGTGATGGTCGAGATTGTAGATTTTTTTTTCGTGGTCGAGGAACGGTTCGCCCTGGGCGACGCCATCCAGGTAGATGGTCCCGGCGGGCGCCTTGCGCGCCGTGGCGGCCGAAACCGTCAGTCCGGCCTGGATCAAGACGGTCAAATTCGGTGCTTCGAGGCAGGTCAGCACCTTCTTTTCCCCGAGTTCTTTGACCACATACCGCTGCGGCAGCTCGGAAGAAGGGGCCGATGATTCTGCCGGCTGGCCGTTCGTTGCCATTGCAGATTTTCCCGGCGCAGGAGTTGGACTGCCGGATGGCGGGTCTTTGACTGTTTTTGGGTCGTCTTCCATGAACCGAATTCTGGTCTCGCACTGCTCTCGGGCGCCGATTCGTCCGCCGTCGGGGACGTATTTTTGGGTTGCGGCCTATATTCATAACAGCCAACACACCGGCGGTCAAGCGGGCCATCGAACCGGCCTTGCGCATGCCGGTTGACACCTTAGGGGGTGATCCCCCAAGCTTCCCGCAAAATTCCCGTGGACCTGCGGGGCGCTAAGGAGTATGCACATCTATAGACTTCAAGATAATTATTTTGGCTGCTGGTGTCGGTCGTCGGCGTATTACAATACACCCTTCTCCTTCTGGCCTCGCCAAAATAATTATCTTAAAGTCTATATATCGTACCGGAAAGACGAACGTCTGATATCCAACGTTCGAAATCTATTTTTCGGAGGTCAAGGCATGAAAACATTGGTTTACAAATTTTTGGTCTTACTGGTTATCGCCCAGTCGGCTGCGGCGGCGGATCAAACCGCGGCCAATCCCCGGGTGGCCCTGGAAACATCAAAGGGCCGCATCGTGATCGAGCTTTTCCCGCGCGAGGCGCCTGCCGCCGTGAAGAATTTTTTATTCTATGTGGAGTCCGGTTTCTACGATGGCACCGTTTTTCACCGGGTGATTCCCGGCTTCATGATTCAGGGTGGCGGCCTGACGGCCGACCTGCAGCAAAAACCGACTGGAAAGCCGGTGGCCAATGAATCCGACAACGGGCTCAAAAACACGCGCGGGACGGTCGCCATGGCGCGGACGGCGGATCCCCACAGCGCCACGAGCCAATTTTTCATCAATACCGCCGACAACGAATTCCTGAACCACCGCGGAAAAACTTCACAGGGTTGGGGCTACACCGTCTTCGGGCGGATTTCGGAGGGAATGGCGGTCGTCGATGCGATTTCGGGCGTCAAGACCAGCACCTCCGGGATGTTCCAGGATGTGCCGGTCGAACCCGTGGTGATCGAGACGGTGCGGCGGGTGAAATAGAGGCTTGAAGATTGAGATGTTGGCGGCTGGTGACGGTCGTCGGCGTATGACCTATGCAGCCTGCTCCCTCTATCCTTGCCGAAATCTTCATCTTAAAGCCTTGTAGCTTAATGACGCCGATGGAAGACGCCGCGGGGCATTGTATTGGATTCCGCGACCCGGCGGCATTCGCCCGGCCGTCTACGGGGATCATCCAGCGCAGCGGGCGAGCGCTGCGCCGGTGTCCTAAGCATCCGGCCCGGGCGGCGCGAGGACTTTTTGCAGTTCGACGGCCAGATCGACGGCCTCCATGTGTTCTTCCATGACGGCAGGTGTAAAAGGCAAGTTGGCAAAAATCCTTTTTTCCTGCAGATTCGATATCTCCCACAGCCAGCGCAGGCGGGCGTGGTATTCGGGTGTGGACCCGTATCGTTCCAGAATGTAAGCCATTCTTTCGTCCAGGCTGACGATGCGGTCATGCAGGACGCGTTTGTCGGCGTAATTGACGATTTCGGCTTCCGAAGGCGTGTCGCTCTCGAAGTAGGTGTCCAGCTTGACATGCTGCCGGACAATGTCACCCACTTCCGCGAAGCCGTAGTCGACCAGCAGGTCACAGCCGCTTTCGGAATGCTTTTCCCCGGTCGTCAGGCTGCGGGTCTTGGTGATGTCGTGCAGCAGCGCCGCCGCTTCGACCAGATCGCGATTGAGCGCGCGGTCCTGCCGGGCGAGCTGGCGCACCAGCCAGTCGGCCACGCGGCAGACCTGCAGGGAATGCCGCACGATGTTGTCCAGCATGGCCGTTTCGCGCATGAGCCGGTAACAGGTTGCTCGAGACGGGATCCTCATCCGGACTCCTCAAAAGACGGCGTCACAAAAATAGCGTGTTTGCACGGTGCTCACTTACGGCGTATACCCGTAAACGAGCGAAATATCAACCGGAGGTGAAGTCGATGAAAACCTATCCCATACCCATGGTGCCCGGACCGGTGAGTGTTCCGCGGGCCGTGCTCGACGCATTTGCGGACAACTACGGCTCGGCCGACATGGAGGCCGAGTTTTTCGACCTGTATGATCGCACGGCGTCCGGGCTGCAAGAGATCATGGCGACCGCCAACACGGTGGTCCTCCAGTCCGGAGAGGGCATGGTTGTCCTCTGGAGCGCTCTTAAAAACTGCCTGCTGCCGGGCGACCGGGTGCTGTCGGTTGCCACCGGCCTGTTCGGCCACGGCATTGCCGAAATGGCGGGCGTGCTCGGGGCCGAGGTTCGCAAGGTCAGCCTGCCCGATGACCGCACGATATCCGAGACCGGCGGAATCGAAGAGGCGATTGAGGCTTTCAAGCCCAAGATGATAACGGCGGTGCACTGCGAAACGCCTTCCGGCACCCTCAATCCGCTGGCGGACCTCGGCCGCCTGAAGAAAGCGCACGGGGTGCCGCTGTTTTATGTCGATGCGGTTTCCAGCATCGGCGGCGCACCGGTATTGACCGATGACTGGAATATCGACCTTTGCCTGGGCGGCGCGCAGAAATGTCTGAGTGCGCCGCCCGACATGGCTTTTCTATCGGTCAGCGAAGAGGCGTGGGCGATTGTCGAGCAGGTCGACTATAGCGGGTACGATGCCTTGAAACCCTTTCGGGGGGTTCAAAAAACACACTCTTTTCCATACACTCCGAACTGGCACGGCCTGGCGGCGCTGAATGCCGGTGTCGAACTGATACTCGCCGAGGGGCCGGCGGCTGTCTTCGAACGCCACGCCCGTGTGGCCGACACCTGCCGCCGCGGATTGACGGACATGGGCCTGACACTTTTTCCCGCGCCCGGTTCCATCTCCTCGCCCACGGTGACGGCGGTCTATCTGCCGGGCTCAACCCCATGGGTCGATTTCGACCAGAAATTGCGGCGCCGGGGTCTCGTGGTGGGCGGCAGTTACGGCAAGCTGGCCGGGAAAATTTTCCGGCTCGGCCACATGGGATCTCAAGCAGACGAGACCCTTGTGCGCCGTGCCCTCGATGCCATTGCCGCGGGGCTCTAGCCGCCGTATGGCCCCGCACGGCGTCACCCGGCCAAAAGACCTGCGCGGTGCGCTTTCCTGCATATTGTCAACTGTTACAATCCGGTTATATTCTATCGTCCACTTGTGAATAGTCTTTTTTCGGTGGGTCCCGCTATTAGCGGGATCCACGCGGGTTTCCGGCTGTGGCGTGCATAAGGTACGCCTCGCCCGGCGGAAAATATCCACATATAATTTCGACGGAGTTTGCTTCGCTTGTCGGCGTATTCTCAAGCCGCAGCAAAAAGGGCATGAGTAAAATTCGATAAAGGCTTCTTCGGGGCGCTTCCCTTCAGAAAAAGCACCAACCGGCCGGCCGGTCACCATCTTCGATCCGTTCGGTCGCATCGCCATCCGGCTCGGGTATCTGATCAGTCCCCGGATTGCGGCCGGTTTGATCAGCTTCACGATCAAATAACTGTTGCAAATTTGTGAGTTTATAATTAAGGAGTCACTTCAACCGATGGGATGGGTGTACTTGCCTAAAAACTTTTTGAAGGGGAGGAGAAATGGCTGAAACGGTAAAGTTGTTGAAAAACATAGCTGAAGACCTTAAAAAAATGAGTAAAGAGATCAATGCGATTGCTGTGCAGGTCGGAAAGGCGGCCAGGCCGCAACCGAAAGCCGCGGCGAAAAACAAGGCCGTGAAAAAATCCGGCCCGGCCAAGGCGCCTGCCAAACCAGCGCCTAAAAAAGCGGCGGGATCTGCGAAAGACTCCTCTTCGATCGTGGACACCGTGTTCGATATCATCAGCGGTGCCGCTGGCGGGATCGATCAGGCGGCCATTCTCGAAAAAACCGGCCTGGGTCGGCGGCAGGTCTCGAATGCCATCTTCAAGCTGAAAAAGCAGCAAAAAGTCAAGAACCTCGGCCGGGGGACCTATGCGGCAGCGTGATCACTTGCGGTATGCTCCCGTTCAGGGGCCGGGCCTTGCCGGGCCCTGCCCCTGTGTTATTTGAGAAAGTTTTTCAGCAGGCCCTTGGCCGTATCCTCGTATTTTTTCAGCCCCTTCTTCTGGATGTATTCTTGCACGCGCTCGGATTCGAGCAGCTTTTCCTGGATCTGCTGCTTGGCCATCGACTCCAGATCCGGCATGAACTTCGGATTTGAAAATGTGCCGCTGACCAGCACCGGCACCGTCACCTTCGAGTACTCCTTCTGATCATCCTGCTGCCGTCCGAGCTTTCGGACCACCTTCGGCTCGATGCGCAAATCCAGTTTCTCGCTCACCAGATCGGCTTTTCCGGCCACCAGGACATCCAGAACGTGTGATTGCAGACGGGTCTGATCGGTGCTGACGACGCCGTTGGTTATCGCATAGGGCGCCACCAGTTCGGTGAATTCCGTGCTCGAGCCGCTCAGGTTAAATTCGCCCTTGCCGAAGGCGGCCTGGATGTTCTGAATCATCGCCACCAGGTCGATGCCCTTGATCGCCCCGTCCGTGAAGCGCAGGTCGCCGCCGCCGCTGAGGGTCTGTTTGACGGTTCCGGCGTCATCGCCGCTGAAGTGGAGGTTGCCGGCGGCATTGGCCACGCCTTGCAGAAAATCCTTGTCGGCCTGGTCTTTCAACAGCGGAGCGGCCTGAACGTTTTTGAGCTGGAACTTGACAGTGCCGCGCGGGGTATTCTGGCTGACGTTGAGATTGCCGTTCAGGTCGAGAGTGCCGCCGTACAGATTGGCCTGCAGCGGTTCGGCCCGCAGGACACCGTTTTGGGCGCCAATCTGCAGGACGACATTGCCGAGTTTGGCCTTGTTGACGATGACCTCACCGGCTTTGAGCTTGCCGTCAAGCACCAGACGGCGCAGGGCGGTGTAATCCGGTTTTTGGGCATCGGTGGGTTTTTCCGCCGCCGGCGTGCCCGTGGAAGGGCCATTTTCCGGCGTGCCCGCTGCCGCCGGGGAGGATTTTTTTTGGATTTTGGGCGGCAGATACCGATCGAGGTCGATACGGTCCATGGCAACCTCGAAGACGATATCGGGCCGGGAGAATTGGGCGATGCGGGCATTAAAATCGATCCGGGTGTCATCCAGGGTCATCACGCCCTTGGAAATCGAAATTTTATCGGCACCGCCGGCCACGGCGGCCTGCAGCGCCATCCGGCCCAACGCCGCCGGATCGGCGGTTTGAATCATGTCGGCCCGCCCCAGCTGCGCCAGCAGTTTGCGCGGAGAAAACGCGGGGACGGCGACCGTCAGGTCGGCGAGCGGAGTTTCCGTCGCCGATGTGACGCTGCCCTTTACCGCCAGGGCCAGTTCCGAGACGGCCTTGATCTCCAGATCCAGCGAAATGGGGTCTTTGCCCGGTTGCCGGCCCACCGGGCCGATAGAGCCGCTCACCGTGACCGGCTTGCCGTCCACGCGGGCGGACAGCGCCAGTCCGATCGGCTGGTCAAATGACAGATCCATCAGCTTCACATCGAGGTTTTCGAGGGTACTGCGCGTGTCCGAGGTTTTGTCGATCCAGGTGACCGAGCCGTTGGAGACGGAAAAATCGCCGACCGCCAGAGAGCGGATCGGCAGCTCCTGTGCAGATTTTCCGGGGGCGGGTTTGGGGGTGCCCGGCTGTGTCGAAGCTGCGGAATCTTTGGTGTTGAACTCCCAGTTGCCGCGACCCTGCTTATTTTTGATCAGGACAATTTGCGGTTCATTTACAACGAACCGCTTGACCTGGACATCCCGCGAGAGCAGCGGCCATAACTTGACCCGCACGTCGAGGGAGTTGATGGCGACAAAATCCCCGGCCTCGAATCCGGGCGGATTTCCTAGGTGAAGATCGGAGAAGGAGACACCCACGAAAGGAAAGAGGGATAATTCGACATTTCCTCGGACCGCAACGGGTCGGCCGGTCATTTTGCTCACTTTGTTTTCGAGCAGGGGCTTGTATTTTTGAACATCGACAAAAAAGGGCAAAACAAGAAGGATCAAAATGACCAGGGCAACGACGCCGCCCACTGTAATCAACCCCCATTTCAGCAGGTTCTTCATGCCAATCTCCTTTTTTATCCAGTTCGACTCCAGACCGCCGGGCTCACTCCGTTCTTCAGCGGGTCATTGCGGGGGGCGGTGTTTTTTCTCGGCGGCGATGCAAGCGGCCACATGTTGGGCGAATGCCGGGCCAATAGTGCGGAACACCGGATGGTCGACCGACGCAAGCTTCAGGCTGCCGATTGAACCGATCGGCAGGACATCGATCGTCGTGCCGGTGATACAGGCGGCCTGCAAAAGACCGAGATCATTCTTGTGCAGCAGCTTTTCTTGCACGTCGATGGCCTGCGACCGGCAAAGTGCCATGACATGCTGGCGTGTCACTCCCAGCAGCACCGCACCGGAAGGCGGTGTGAACAGCCGATTATCGACGATATAGAACAGATTTGACCGTGTGCCTTCGGAAATAAATCCCTCGTCGTCCACCAGCAGAGCTTCATACGCGCCGGCGGCTTCCCTGACGGCCCTGACCCGCTCACGATAGGACGTCTTGACGGCCTTTACCTGGGGATTTTGGCGTTCACCATCATAAAGAATCGTGTGAACACCGTCGCGGTAAGCCCCCGCGGGGGGGACATCCTGCTGAACGAAATAGGTGAGAAACAGCGACTCGCCGCCGTTTGCGTACCAAACCAGTTTGACATTGACATGGTCCGCGCGCTGATTTTTTTCGACCAGGTCGCCGATTTCATCCCGCACTTGTGCGGCGTGTTTGTCGATGCGGGTGCCCAGCAATGCCGCCGACCGCTGCAGGCGCGCCATATGGTCTTCGAAAAATAGAGGGACGCCGTCGAGCAGCTTTATGACTTCATATACGCTGTTGCCGTCGATCCGATCGAAAACGGCCGTATCGCATGAAGGGCGCAGGTCACCATTGACAACTATAAAATCGAATGCGGCATCACAGCGCACTTGTCGTCACCTGTCCGATCGAGATGTCGGGTAAAAAAAGACAGCGCATAAAGAAACGAACGCCGTCCGGCATAAGCCTTGGTTGCAGTTTTTTCTCTTTCTGAAAGCGTGCACGATTCTGCTGGTTACTGTGGAAAAACCCTTTTAAACTAAATCCATTTTGAAGAAAGTCAAAATAGCGGTAAGGAGGGGTCTATCTGTGGGCCCGGCGGTCAAAGGCCACCGCGAAACCCCTGGCGGTAGAGCGGACGATGCGCCCCGTCAGCCGGATCGGTTTCTTGTCAGCCGTTAGGGAAAAGGAGAGGCGGATTTTCTGGCCGACGGCCGGGGCCGTGGGGCTTTCGATGAAGACCCCCATGTTGCTGATGTCGCAAATGAAATCCTGGTGCAGGAGGTTGTCGATGTTGTAGTCGACCCGGATGGTCCGCTTGTGCCGGTGCACGGCCCGGGCATGCTTGTACGGTCTGCCGTCCAGTTTTTCCAGCAAATCGATTTGCTGGGCGATGGTCATGTCGCACACCAGGTCGATCAGGCGTGCCGTGATTCTGGTGTCATCGACAATGCGTTCTCTGCCATTTGGCATCCGTTCACTTCCTTTCCAGCCGCAATCCGCACCCGCGGTGGCGGTTCTTAACGGCAGGGCGGCGGTGCCTGCAGCAGCTCGATGAAGCGTTGTGCCTGTTTCTCCTCTGCGACGTGCAGAGCCGTTTTTCCGTTGGCGTTCTTGAGGGTGAGGTCGGGGCAGGCGGCCAGAAGCGACCGCAGGACGTCTTCGTGACCGCATCTGACGGCCAGCATCGCCGCCGTATTGCCTTCCTTGTCGATGACGTTGATATCGGAGCGGCTTTGAATCAGCAGGCGGGCGATGCGATCGTAACCGTCAATGGTCGCAAACATTAGCGCGGTCCGGCCCATATAGTCTCGCGCGGAGACATTGGCGCCGGCTTGCAGCAGGTCCTTCACGACGTCGATGTGGCCGTTTCCGGCAGCGAACATCAAGGCCGTCGAGCCGTTTCTGCTGGCCGCGTTCACCTCGGCTTTTTGCTGCAGCAGCGTGCGAACGATGTCTTTGTGGCCGAACTGTGCCGCCAGCATCAACGCCTGCCATCCGGCATCGCCCTTGGCGTTGACATCGGCGCCCCGGGCGATCAGCAGCTGGACGATCTTCACGTGACCATTCATGGAGGCCTGCATCAGGGCTGTCCATCCGGAGGCATTGCGGCCGTCGGGGTCGGCGCCGGCGTCGAGCATGTGCCGCACGTCATCCACCAGGCCCATTTCGGCGGCGGTTACCAGGGAATCCGTCCGGTCTGCCGCCACCGCGATGCCGGGCGCAAGCACCGCCGACCAAACAAGTAACGTGACAATGAAAAACAGTAGCGTGCGAGGGTGAAAGCTTTTCATGTTTTCCTCCACGGCGGCAGAAGTTCGCTTTTCGGGTATTGCGGCGTCCGGGCGGCAAGGCGAGAG
>JBAPWQ010000462.1:0-8767 GCA_049283795.1 Desulfobacterales bacterium
CGCAAGAAACACCAGGCTTCTTTTCAATCTCCAACTGGATACCCTTCAGAAAGTGAAAAATGGCGACTATGCCTCAAGAATTCCAATCGTGAGCAATGATGAATTCAGCATAATCGCCCACCGGACAAATCAAATGATCGAAGGCCTGAAGGAACGGGAATATATTCGGGATACCTTCGGACGATATGTCACAACGGAAATCAGGGACCTGGTTCTGTCCAGAAAGCTTCCATTGAACGGAGAGTTGAGAACCGTCACCATTTTATTCAGTGATATCCGTGAATTTACAGCCTATTCGGAATCGAGGCCCCCGCAGGAAGTCATAAAGAAAATCAACGCCTATTTTACCGAAATGACCGAGGTCATCCATAATAACGGCGGGATTGTGCTCGAGTATCTGGGCGATGGCATCGAGGCCGTATTCGGGGCGCCCGCGCCTGTCGAAAGGCATGGCGAGCTGGCAGTGAAATCCGCCTTGGATATGAGAGCAAAATTATTGGCGCTGAACCATGATTGGGAAAAAGAAGACGAGCCGCGCCTAAATCACGGAATTGGAATTCATACCGGAGAGGTCGTTGCGGGAAACGTCGGGCCCCCGGCGCGGGTTTCTTACAAAATGATCGGCGACACGGTCAATCTTGCCGCAAGGCTGCAGGAGCTGACCAAGACGGTCGAAGCGGACATCCTCGTCAGCGGCGAAACATGTTCAGTGCTGAACGGCCGGTTTCAGACCCGGTATTTAGGGAAGGTGAAAGTACGGGGGAAAAAGTCGGAAACCGACATCTACGGTGTTCTATAGGCTTTAATTTTCCCGCCTGAATACCGTCACCATTCCCTTGTCGACATCAAAGGCTTCGCTCCAGGTTGATGGTCTTAGAAGGGCTGAAGTGGTTGGCGCTGAAGAATTGAATCAGTTTGGAATCGTTCCAGTCGACCAGGGTGTTGACTTTTTTGACGCCGATGCTTCTCAAGTGATCCATGAACTCATTGATCAGCTGCTCGCCGATGCCCCTGTTCCGGTAATCGGGGTCGACGCCAATGGTATCCAGTTTTGCTTCTTCCTGGAAAATTCCATATTCTCCCATATAGAGTTCCCCCATCACAAACCCCACCACCTTCCCGTCTGCTTCCTCCGCCACGAGCGAGGTCGGCACATAATCCCGGGAGCTGAAGAGCTTTTCGAACTTCAGTTCATAGTACTCCGGCCGCGGCGTCTTAAGCACTTTCTCATCGATGCCGACCACGGCCTTGTAATCCTCCGCCTGCATGAGCCTGATCTTGATGGTGCCATCGTTCATGGGGCCTCCTTTGTTCCCACCCACCGGGGGGACGACCCACCGGGGGGACGTTCGTGCAGAAAGTTCATCAATTTTCTATCAGATCATCGATACCGCGGCTTGATCGCTGCGATATCGGCCGAGGCCACGTAGTTTTCCGCGCCGCTGCCGGGGAACCAGCCGGCAATAAGATTGCGGCTGTGGGGTTTGACCCGGATGCGGATGTCCGCGAAACCGATGTCGGCCAGGATTCTTTCCAGGCGTTCTATCGGCTCGGCTCCCGCGATGCAGCCGGTCAGCAGGGCGGCCTCCTCGCGCAGGTGAGCGGGCATTTCGGCCGTGGCCACCACATCGGATATGGCCAGCCGCCCACCGGGTCGCAGAACCCGGTAGGCCTCCCCGAAGACCCTCTGTTTTTCCGGCGAAAGGTTGATGACGCAGTTGGAAAAGATGACATCCACACTGTTGTCGGCCACCGGCAGGTGCTCGATTTCACCCAACCGGAATTCAACGTTTTCGGCGCCCATTTTCACGGCGTTCTCCCGCGCCCTGGTCAGCATCTCCGGTGTCATGTCGACGCCGATGACGCGGCCCTTATCCCCCACCTTCTTGGCGGCCAGAAAACAGTCGAACCCGCCGCCGCTGCCTAAATCGAGAACGATTTCACCGGGCGCGAGGTTTCCGATGGCGGTCGGGTTGCCGCAGCCGAGACCCAGGTTGGCGCCCTCGACGACCCCGCTCAGATCCTGCGGCGAATACCCCATGACCTGGCCGATCGAGTCCGCAAGGTTTGTCGAAGAACCGCAACAAGTCCCTGCCGGCTGCGCCTGACATCCGCAGGGTCCTCCTCCGGCCACCTGCCCATACCGGCCGCGCACCATCTGCCGTATTTTTTCCGAGTTATTTTCTTTCATTGTGGACCTCCCTTCTTACACAGATTTCAAAACGATTGAGCTGCGGGGCCCTTTTTACCAGCGCGACGATATCCGGTTCGTCGTTGAGCCAGTGCTTCAGGTTTCGAAGCAGACTCGCCGCATAGGCGTTTTCACTGCCGTCGGCCAGGCGGTAGTTGACCCACAGACCGTCTTTCTCGTATCCGACCAGACCGGCTTCCTCAAGAATTTTAAGGTGTTTGGAAACCGTCGGTTGGGATATTCCCAGGGCGCCCTGCAGCTCGCAGACACACAGCGTCTTGTGCTGCAGCAGTTTGACGATCTTGACCCGGTTCGGGTCCGAAAGGGCTTTCATCGCCTTTATGAATGGTTTCATCACGCCTCCTATATTCTCGATTCGGCATATATTAAGTTAATAGGGGCCTGTCAAGAACAAACAGTGGCTATTTTATTTACATGCAATCCGATGGTCTTGTAAACGGCGTAGACGATGTGTGGTCGGTCCAAATGGTTGCCGGCATGACGACTCAGTGAACGTTAGGCACTTTAAATCGTTTAAATTAGGTCACTTGCCCGTTTTTTTCGGATCAAAGGACAGAACACCAAGGGTCTTGGCATCTTATTTGAAGGTGAATGAAATCGGACCGGATTGATTAAGGTCAAATTTCATTGACAAACGCCGAGACTCTTTTGTAGAAATGAACAGGTCAGCGGATTCGGACTCGGAGTTCCCGCGCCGCCGCGGCCGATCTCAGACGATGCGCTGTGCGATCATTCTCCTGCTCCCGTTCATTTCCTACTGCTTCCGTTCCTGCTTACCGAGTTTTGCCGCCGGAAGGGATGCCGGCCTTTTTTGGAAACCCATCAGATCGAGGAAGGCGCCATGAGCTACCCGATCATGCTGGCCCACGGGGTGTGTCGGTTCGACAAGGTTTTCAACGATGTGCTGAGCATCGACAACAGCGATGATCCGAAACTCGATCAGCTGCACTATTTCAAGGGTCTGCGCACCGAACTCATGCATCACGGGTATGCCGTGTATCACTCCTGTGTCAGCTGGGCGGCGGGTGTCGACACCCGGGCCGGCGAACTCAAAGACAACGTTCTTGCAATCCTGGAAAAAGAGCGCGCTGAAAAAATCAACATCATCGCCCACAGCATGGGTGGCCTGGACGCGCGCCACATGCTTTTCAACTTTCGCGCTTCGGACCGCCTGCACGAGCGGGTCGCTTCCCTGACCACCGTTTCGACCCCTCATGAAGGTTCCCCGTTCGCCGATTGGGGAACCGACAACCTTCCGCATGTCATACCGGTCGCGCGGAAGCTCGGTCTGCACCTGAACGGGCTCGCCGATCTGCGCACCGACCGCTGCCGCCGGTTCAACGACGATCCGTCTGTCGTGGCATTCGAGAAATCGTGCGAAAATAAAATCCAGTTTCATACGTACGCCGGCAGGCAAAAGATCTGGGGTGTTTTCGACCCGCTGAAACTCCCTTTTCACATCATCGAAAAAGAAGAAGGTGACAATGATGGGCTGGTATCCGTAAAGTCGGCGAAATGGCGTGATCACTATTTCAAAGGCGTCCTTGACCGCACCGACCACCTGAACGAGCTTGGGTGGTGGGATACGGCCCAATTCTTCGAGCATGAAAGCGAAGGCCGTCTGCTCAAACGGATTCACGATTTTTATTTGGCCATCGCAGGCGAGTTGCCGTGAAGCGACGGTTCGGCCCTGAAACCAAACATTACCCCTCGGTGCAAGTTGTCGCAGTGAAGCAATGATGATTATTTTCCCTTCTTAAACGTTTTTTAAGGAAAGGAAAAAGCCATGGACATCGATTTTCACTATTACATTACCTTCATTCTTTGCCGCAAAACCGGTTTCGATTCGGATGATGCTTACAAAATCGCCTACTCGAGCCAGTACACCGACGACAACATTTATCACTACCATGTCAATTTCAAAGACGGCAACAGCTACATCAATCAAATCACGCAGACAATAGACATCACGAAACCGTCCGAAAAGCGCAAGACGATCTATCCCCTCTTCCACTTCATTCCCTGCGGGGAAGAAGCCGAAGATGCCTGCTGCTTCGAATGCGGGGACAAGAATTGTTTCGTCACGACGGCCAAAAGCCAGAATGCCCAGGATCTTTTGGACGCGGCGCTGAAAACGAAAGATCCTTACCGCATCGGCATCGCCGTGCACGCCTTCGCCGACACATGGGCCCATCAAAATTTCCTGGGCTACAAGGATCGCCTCAACGCCCAGCGGGGCCTGCCGGCTAAGTTGATCCCCAACATCGGCCACGCCGACTTTTTCCACGAACCCGACAAGATCCACAACCGCTGGTTCGACGGCCGGCTGAGTAAAAAACACCGGGAAATCGACAACGACGAGCGGTTTTTAGAGGCTGCCAAGGAGATTTTTCTGCGATTTTACCGCTTCAACAATACAGAAAGCAGCGAGCATCAGGCCATCAGCGCCTATGCGCAGCTTAAAGTCGAAGAAGATCTTCGCGACGCGATGGACGAGTCCTATCTTTGGGGCCCTTCGGAAAAATCCCGCCGCAAGGTGTTCCAGAGAATCTGCCCGGAGTTGAAACTCAGCGACTTTTCCTACGATTCCAGCCAGTGGCGTTACGCGGCGGTTGAAAAAAGAGAGCTGGAGGCGGATATTTTCGACCGTTACTGGGCCAAAGACGGATTCCTCGATTCAGACTGGTACAAGTTTCAAAAAGCGGTCGAAGAGCACAAACTCACGGCCCTGGTTAAATTTCGCCCCTTTTTCGAACGAGCCGGGTTCGCGGTTTACGGATAGGATGGATCGTTGATATCAAAAAATACGATGGTTTTTTTGAGAAAATGCGCTCCGTATTCAATACATCAAAGTGAACCTAGTTGACGGAATTTATCGGAGAATGAATCATGGATTCACGAATCCGGGATAAGGATGTCATCGTCGTCGGATCTGGGCCTGGCGGGGCAACAGTTGCAAAAGAATTGTCTTTGAGAAACAAAAAGGTCCTTATCCTCGAGTGGGGTGATAACACCCCCTTGAACGGGGGCTTCGTACAGGGAGCCGGAACACTGTTGGTTCCAGGCAGAAGCATGCTCTTGACGCCTCAACTGCTTTCACTGGTAAGGGGCATCACAACCGGTGGAAGCACGGTCCATTATTATGCAACGTCGTTTCCTGTTCCATTTGAGATGCTGAAATCATACGGAATAGATATCAGCAGCGAGGTGAAAGAGCTGAGGCAAGAGCTTCCTGTGGCCCCGCTCAAGGATGAAATGGTCGGTCCCATGTCGAAACGGCTCATGGACAGTGCTCAGTCGCTGGGATACAACTGGAAAAAGCTGGACAAGTTCATGTATCAAGATAGGTGGAGACCGGGATATAAATTCGGCCACTATGGTGATCCCCACCGGATAAAGTGGAGCGCAAGGATGTACGTCGAAGAGGCTCTTGCAAATGGAGCGGATCTCATGACCCGTGCAAGGGTAAGAAAGGTCCTTTTTGACGGGCACAAGGCAACTGGCGTCGAATTTATTAAAGCACACAAAAAATATCGAGCCTTTGCACCCAAGGTTGTCATCTCAGCTGGTGGCATAGGCACACCCGTTATACTTCGCGCAAGCGGTATTGAAAAAGCCGGATACAATTTTTTCTTCGATCCGCTCATCGGCGTGCGGGGCACGGTAAAAGACATTGACGTGCCCACCAGTGAAATTCCCATGACCGCTGGTGTTCACTGCGAGGATGAGGGATGCATGCTGACAGACATGTCCCATCCATTCGCTACGACCGCGATATTTGCGGCCGGCGTTTTAAGATTTGACCAAATTTTTTCGCGCCGAAATACGCTTCAATTAATGGTAAAAGCAAAAGATGAACTGGGCGGCAGACTGACCGATCGCGGGGGTGTCAGAAAAATATTAGATTTCAAGGAAAAACGTAAACTGCAAGACGGATTCGAACGGGCCCGCAAAATTTTGAAAAAAGCAGGCGCTAAAGATATTTTTAAGACTCAATACCTCGCGGCCCATCCGGGTGGAACGGTCAAGGTTGGCGATCTCGTCGATTCAAACCTGATGACGCAATACGACAATCTATTTGTTTGCGATTGTTCCGTGATTCCCGAATCCTTGGGATTGCCGCCCACAACCACCATCATTGGTCTTGGCAAGCGACTTGCGAAGCATCTTGCATGAGAAATACTTATCCAATTTATGAAGGGATACTGTCATATGACGTTCCATTTGAAACAGTTGATGCGGCATCGAGAGGTGCTTTTGAGGTTGTGTCCGGTGTGGTTTTGGCTATGCTGGAATCAAGAGATCTCCTCTCGATATGAAGGGCTGCGGACACCAATGCGATAACGAAACATAAAATCGCACCTGATGCGCCAATTGGCCAAATAGGATCCCAATATTCCCCTTCCGCTAATTTATTATTGCTCACCACAAGCCACACCATTTCTCCAAATGCAAAGAAAAAAAATCCCGTTACGATCAAAAGAAAGAACAGCAGAACCATATTTTTAACTCTTTTGACCACGAGATGCCGAAAACAATGAACGGTAAAGCCGGCAGCCGCCCCCATCAGAAGACCCTTGAGCACTTTTAGGCTATCAATACTTCTCAGAAAATCAACGAACCCGAATTGCATTTCGCGCCCGTTTGCTCCTAATATTTTCAATTCCACCCATGCCCATACTAATCCCGTTTTCGGTTCCACTAGACAAAATATGATGCTCGCACTGACACCTGCCGCAACTCCTAACAGTAATACGAGAAAAGTTCCCTCGATCGTCCATGAACAATCGGCCAGCCTTAGAAACCAAAGAAGAAAAGTAATCAAAGCAAAAAATAGAAGAAAGACGCGAACGGCAATCTCATAGTTGGTGCCTGTTCGCTCATAGATGAGTGCCATTGCTACGGCACCGATTATGGCCATGGCTATCGTTCGAATCAGGGGATACGAAACCGTTGTTCGACTTGGCGGCAATATGCCAAAGTATCTGATGGTAAAATCTGCAAACAGCGCGCTGTTTGTGTTCATTTCAACCAGATTGCCTACCGCGGTCTTGAGTTTTTCCAGGTAGCTCTCTCGCTTCCGGTCCAAATCTTGTTTTACCCGGAATAAGGCCATATCCAATGTTTCGTTTCTATCCTTGATATCCTCGAGGAAGGCGACACCGCTTTCAGCTTGGCGCAACTCTTCTCTGACGCCTTTCAGCCCGGAATCTCCAGGGGGCATCTGGATACCAAGATCCCGCGACTTGTCTATGCTACTTTTAAGAAAGCCTTGGAGAACTTCAACCTGGTTTTGCTTTATGACACGCGATATATCTTCATGGTCCAGAGGCGTTGTAAGAAAACCGGTGAAAACTTGCAATAGCCGATAATACAGGCAGATGTCTTTGCCGGCAATTCTCACGCAAGCCTTTGATGACCCAAAATACATGATCGATAATAAAATAGGCGCAACCAATCTGAAATTTGCGAACTCCGTACTGCTTCCGACAATCTCTACGAAGGGCGGTTTCACGACAATGGAAAGGCCAACCATCACGAACAACAAGCCCCAGTAGATCACCAAGACAACCAGGATGAAGAGGGTGCTGACTAGTGCAATGCGAAGATGGTTTTTCTGATAAGGCGGGACATTTTTCCGGAAATCATAAAAGGCGAGCAGCACGCATATGAGGCTTCCCAGGTAAAAACTGACTATCAACAAAGCACTTGGTTCCGTGTCCATGGCAACTATCTCTCGACGATGATATGACCAGGCAGCAGTATCCAAGAAACCGCTTCCGCATGGCGGTTATTTGAATGTTTTTTCCAACGGCTCGACAAGATAAAGATCAAAATATGTGCCACCGTATCACAAAAGATTTTATGTGCGCATCAGAATTATATAAATATTTAATATAATTTTATATTTATAGTTAATTGCCTGAATAAATCATCCAAATGAGATCACGAAGGATTGTTAAAATCTGTAAAGATTATAGACAGTTTGGATTCGTTAGTGCAAACGAAGTTGGCATAACTCGCGGATTCAAAATCTGTATTGCGAAGTCGAAAAAAACGATCTGAACTCGGAGATACCGTTCACGTCGAAGCGAACTTCAGGATTGATTCGGTAATGCTGAGGACGATACATTTAGGATACATGCTATGGATAACCGTACCATCCGACGTTCAATGATTCTCGTCGAATGCTTCCTTGCTGAACACCTCGACATCCCCATTGACATTCAGTGCGAATATTTTTGGATAATGACGCCTGAACGCCTCGTAAATGGTGTCAAAGGGCAAGTCGGCAAATGACCCGTAATCATTGACATATTCCACATGGCGATTGCCATGGGCATCGAATTCATGAAAAAGCGAATCATGAATACCATCAAACTCAAGTGGTTTTACGTTAAAATTCTGGCATAGTGAAAGATTGAAGGCTGGCGTCGCCTTGACCCACTTATCGTTTAAGAAGACTTCTATATACCCGTGATAGTAAAATATATCTGTCTCCATAAGGGTCTTTAGTCTTTGGGTTACGAGATGGTTTCTGACGTCAGCAAAACC
>JBAPWQ010000463.1:0-29296 GCA_049283795.1 Desulfobacterales bacterium
GCGCAAGGCCTCGCGCCCGTCCGCACTCTCGGCAACCACCTCCATATCACCGCTCTCCTCGATCAGCCGGCGCAGACCGGCGCGAACGATGCTGTGATCATCGGCTAAAAGGACTTTGATCATGCCACGCCAGTCATCAGCTAATTGGGGTCCCTTCCAACGGCACAGCGCCAGAAGGGACAGGACTAATAAAATCACCCGCAGACGCATGTCGTCTTTTCCCATACTTGCCCCGCTGGCGCATCCGTGCAGTGATGCAAACGGCGGAGGTTTGGAAAAAAAGGCTCCCCATTAACGGTATCTTCCACATCCTCGCGGTGCGGGCCTTCCGATCAGGGCGGTGGCCGCAGGGCCAGGTCACGGTAGGTGACCACCGAGTCACCGCCGTGCAGCCGCAACCCGTCTTCCGGCAAAAACGAATCCGTTTCGACCGTCAGCTGCCGCAGCCGATATTTCCGGCACAAGGCGTCGATATTGCAGCGTGTCAATCCGTTCAGCTTCGAGACGCTTCGCGGATGGGACTGCAGAACGACCGCCGCCCCGCACTCCGGCGGCCGGTGTGAGAGGAGCCGATCGGCCATTTCGAGAAACAGGGCCGCGTGGACCAGGTGGCCGAAGGCCGGATGGCAGGGCCCGGCCACCACCGTATCGTCGGTGGTCAGATCTGCGGCAGCCTGAAGCCCCATGCGAACGACCGGCATGTCGTGCCGGTAAAAAATCAGGTAAAGCGCCTTGACCTGCTCGATGGCGTTTTCCAGGGACAAGGGCGTGTAGCGACCGGCATGGTACCAGTCGGCCAAAGGGCTTCCTTCCAACACAAGCGTCGGGTAGATCCGGATGAAATCAGGTTTCAGATCGACCAGCCGCTGCGCGGTTTCAATGGCGCGGTCGAGCGCATCGCCGGGTAGACCGACCATCATCTGCGCCCCGACCGCATACCCTTCGGCCTTGAGCATCTTCACCGCGGCCGATGTTTGCGCGGCCGTGTGCCCCCGTCCCGATCGGCGCAGCACATCGTCGACCATCGACTGGACGCCGAGTTCGACGGTCCGGACCCGATAACCGGCCAGCACATCCAGCCGTTGCCGGTCGATCGTGTCCGGCCGCGTGGAAAAGCGAATGCTTTCCACGCGGCCGTCTTCTACAAACCGTTGCGCCAGCCTCAGGCAGGCGCGCACGGCCGCCAGGTCCTGTCCCAGAAAGTTGCCGCCGAAAAAAGCGATCTGGATGGTCGCATGCCGCTTGGGGCTGTAGCTCAAAAAGCGGACAATCGCGTTTTCCAGTTCGGAGTCCGGGGGCAGGCCGGATGGCGCGCCGGTGATCGAAGTTTGATTGCAGAAGACACAGCGGTGGGGGCAGCCGGCATGCGGTAAAAAGACGGGAACAACCAATGGTTTGAAGCTACGTTGCATCGCTCAATGCCGGCCGGACTCCTCGACATCCTGGCCCCGAAGGCTAAAGGCTTCAAAATAAGGCTTTTGGCTGCTGGTATCGGTTGTTGGCGTATGACGAAACAGCCGCCTTACTCCGGCCTTGCCAAAATCTTTATCTCAAAACCTGTATTTGCGGCCGCGGTCACAGCCGCGTCCCGTGAGCCACAAACGACTTATGGCTGGACTTTTGGCTGGGCTTGGCGAAGGTGCATGAGGGCGCGTCGGGCGGCATCCTGCTCGGCCTGTTTCTTGCTTTTTCCACGGCCTTCGGTGGTCAGGTCCAGCACCTGCAACCGCACGCTGAAGGTCTTGTCGTGGTCGGGGCCATTCTCGCCGATAATGAAATAGGCCGGCATCTGCTGCCGGTTGACCTGGACCAGTTCCTGCAGCTGGCTCTTGTAGTCCTGACCGGAATCGATCGCCTGAATTTCTGCCAGATACGGCGCCAGGTGGCTGTCGACGATCTGGTATGCGGCGGTGAACCCGCCGTCGAGAAAAACGGCGGCGACGACGGCTTCGAAGGTGTCGGCCAGAATGGAATTTTTCTCATGCCCGTTGCTCAGCGTCTCGCCCTTGCCGAGCAGGATGTGGGCGCCGAGATCGATCCGGCGGGCAATGTCGGCCAACTGCGATTCGTTGACCAGGGCGGCTCTCATGCGCGAGAGATCGCCCTCCTTGGCATCCGCATAAAGTTTCATCAGCAGATATCCCACGGCCAGGTTCAACACCGCGTCTCCGAGGAATTCCAGACACTCGTTATCTTTTAAATTGCCATCGGCCTGTTCGTTGACGTAGGAACTGTGGCGAAATGCCTCGGTAATGAGGCCCTCATCGGTGAAACGGTAGCCCAACTTTTGCATGAACCCTTTGAGCTGCATCTGATGAAACCGTACTTATATCCTGTCTTGTTGCGCCAACCGATCGACCAGCCGTTCGTACAGCTCGAAGGGAACGCTGAAATCACCGGTTCCGACTCCCAGCTGGACATCGGGTTTCAGGCTGCCGTGAAAATCGGTGCCGCCGGTGATCAAAAGCCGATACCGATCTGCCAGGGCGTGGTAAAACGCGGTGGCCGGCCGCGGATGCTCCGGATAAAAGACTTCGATTCCCGCAAGTCCGATGCGTATCAGCGAAATGAGCAGTCGCTCGAATTCAGCCTCATCCGTGATGCCGAGAAGATAGGGATGGGCCAGGACCGGAATGCCTCCGGCACCCTGAATGAGACCGAGCGCCTGTCGGCAGGAGATGCGATATTTGTCGACGTAGGCCGGTTTGCCGGCGCCCAGGTAGCGGTCAAAGGCTTCATCAATAGAGTGCACATATCCTTTTTTAATCATGAGCCGGGCGATGTGGGGGCGGCCGATCTGGCCGTCACCGGCGAGCGCGAGCACATCGGCCAGGGTCAGGTCAATTCCGAGCCGGCCGAGCCGTTCGATGATGGCGGGGTTTCGGTTCTCGCGGGCCTGTTGTAAAATCAGAAGGGTCCGGTTCAACGCCTCGTCGTCCACGCGCAGGCCGTATCCCAGGATGTGAAAGCTGCCGGCGCGAGGGCAGACAGAAGGGGGCGCCGCACTGAGTTCGACGCCGGTCAGGAAGTGAAGGGCGGGCGGGATGCCGCCCGCGAGCGCTGCGGTGACACCATCGATGGTGTCGTGATCGGTAATGGCGATTGCCCCGAGGTGCTGGGCCTGGGCCAGGGTGAGTATTTGAGCCGGCGAGAGGGTCCCGTCTGAAGCAGAGGAATGAACGTGTAAATCGATTCCCTTTGGTGCGCTACAATCCAAGGGCTTTCTCCAAAGCCTCTTCTTTGGACTTGCATTCGATGCACTGCGATGTCACCGGCCGGGCTTTCAGCCGTTTGATCGAGATCTCTTCGCCGCAGGCCTCACAGATGCCGAAGGTCCCGTTCTCGATGCGTTCCAGGGCTTTTTTTATTTTTTTGATGAGCTTGTGCTCGCGGTCACGGATGCGCAACATGAAATTACGATCCGCTTCGAGCGAGGCCCGGTCGGTGGGGTCCGGAAAATTTTCCTTGGGCGAGGTCATCCCCGAAACGGTATTGTCGGCCTGGTTCAGCAGCTCATCGAGTCTTTTGGTGAGAAGTTCCTTGAAAAATTCAACATCTTTCTTTTTCATCTCTTCGCCTTTTACCCGTAAATTGAATGGCAAAAAGAAGTAACTACCATGGATTTTACGGGCTGTAAAGCACTAAAACAGCGGCGATCCGGGGAAAATGCACTGCCGCACGCCCTTCAGTCCTGCGGGGGCTCGAATCCGGCGAGGTACTCTTGCCATTCCATCGGCAGCAACTGCTTCTTCTTGTTGTTGCAGGTCTTGCAGGCCGCCACCAGATTGCCGCGGGTGCTGCGACCACCGCGCGCGACCGGCACGATGTGATCCATTGTCAGTTCCGCCGCCGATGTCTGCCGATGGCAATAGTGACAGAGGCCTTTGGCCAGACGGCGCTTCCACCACTGGGACTGCCGAATGTCGCGGGCTTTGCGTCGTTCGCGCCGGATCTCTTCCTCATCCAAGTCGAAGGCGTAGGGCTGATTCGTCATATAGGCTCCAAGATAATGATTTTGGCTGCTGGTATCAATCGTTGGCGCATTACAATACAGCCGCCTCCCCCTGGCCTTGCCAAAATCTTTATCTTAAAGCCATGTATGGTGCGGCATCCCGTCGATTCGAATGGACGATGGAAGCACTCAACGCAACTGCTTCTGGTGCCGGTCAATGGCCTCGATGACGTAGGGCAGAATGTGCTGCACCACCTTTTCATACCCCTGCGCCTTAGGATGAATCCCATCGGGCTGGTTCAGAGCGGGAACCCCGGCCACGCCTTCGAGAAAAAAGGGAATCAGGATAATGTCGTCGCCTCGGGCAACATCGGTGTAAACTTTCGCAAACATCTTGCTGTAAGCCGGACCCAGGTTGGGAACCGTTTTCATGCCCGCCAGAACGACCACAATACCTGCCTTCGTGAAGAGATCGACCATTTCCGATATGTTGCGATGGATCAAACCGGGGTCCACGCCGCGCAGGCCATCATTGGCACCGGTCTCCAGAATGATGATATCGGGCGCCAGGCGCAATATCCACTCCACTCGGGAGCGCGCACCGCTGCTCGTCTCCCCGCTGATGCCCGCGTTGACGATTCGGTAGTCGTATCCTTTGTCTTTCAGGGCCTGTTGCAGCAGTGCCGGGTAGGCCTTTTCCTCCGGCACACCCAGACCCTCCGTCAGGCTGTCGCCCACGGCGACGATGGTGCCGGTATGCCCGGTTGCCGGTGTCGGACGCGGCGGCTGTTCCTGCCCGCAGGCCGTCAGCATCAAGCAAAGACACACCGTCAAGTGAAAGAAGGCCCTGGTCGCTTTCATCGGCTCTGGCCCCTTGCGCGGCCTGAAATGATATCTCAACGGGTTAAAGGACATGTCACCCATGTGTCTCCTCGCGCAGAAAAGCCACCGGCTTTTGCCGCAGCATCGTGCAGGAAGGCAGCAAACCAGTTGCCGTGACCAGCAGCGTGGCCGCGGCCGTCATCAGAATGCCGGCGCCTGCAAACGGAGTAAACGGTATATCGAACACCTTGGCTATGATGATCCAGGCCGCCAGTTGCGAAATTAACAGGGCGAGAAGTCCGCTGAGCCCTCCGAGAATCAGATTTTCCAGTGCGAAGACCCCGGCCACAAAACGTGTTCTGGCGCCCAGTACCTGATAGTAAACCGCTTCCCTTGTCCGGGCCAGGCGGGTGGCAAATACCGAACCGACCGTTATCAGCAGGCCGGCCAGGATTCCGAGAGCCGTAAAAAACCGGATGGTGCCGGACAGCTTGCGGGAAATGGCGGCGAACGTTTTGATGGTCTCGGTCATATCGATCACGCTGACATTGGGAAATTTTTCGATAATGGCGCTTTGAATACCCGCGATGCGGCTCTTGTCAACCCGAACGGCCGTGAAAATCGTTTGCGGCGCGTTTTTCAAAATGTCCTCTTGGAACACGAAATAAAAAAAGGGGGTGAGGGACTCCCTGGTCCGGCTGCGAATACTTGAAATCCTCGCCTCCAGGTCAATGCCTTGAATCCGGAAGACGATCCGGTCGCCGATCTTAAGGTGGTGCAAGGCGACCACCGTGTCCAGAACCGATACTTGGGCCTCGGGCCAATCCGACCGGAAAAGGCTGCGGCCGGCCTCTATAATTTCATCCTTCAGCAAATCATCCCGAAAAGTCAAATTGAAGGTGCGGGCGAGATTGTCCCCGCGACGCCGTTGCCGTTCCTGGTTGCGATCGATGAGGTTGCCGTTGACCGAAAGAATTCGGGCGCGAACGATGGGATAATAGCGCGTTTCGATGCCCAGCGTCCGCTCGAAGTCAGCCCGCTGATCCGGCTGAATGTCCAGGAAAAAAAGGTTGGGGGCATCGGGCGGATAGGTCTGGACAAACTGCCGGTCGAGATTGGTCTCGACCCCGTAAATGGTAAAAATTACGGCCAGGGAGACGCTCAGGGTAATGATAATCGGCCGGGTGGCGTTGCGCGGTCGAAAAAGGCCTTTCACCGCCTGACGGAGCATCAATGATTTAACGGGCAGGCGGCGCAGCGTCGACAGGCTGGCCTGCGTGAGAAGCGCCGTGAACGAGATGAATCCGATCACAGAGATGATAAAGATCAATCCGCTGCTTATGGCCTGAAGTTGCCACAGGACCAAGCCGGTAAACAAGGCACCGATCATCAGCAGGATCAGGAAAAAGGAAAACCGGGCCGACGGCCGACGACCATCTTTTCTGAAAATATCGGCCGGCTTGATGCCCCGCAGGCGATACAGCGGCAGATATGCGAAAAGAGCCACCCCGACAATGCCCACGACTATCCCCTCCAGTATACCCGCCCGGGAAAGCGACAACTCGACCTGCGGGGGGATGAGGCCGGACAGCAGCGCGGGGATGATCTCCTGGGCCACCAGTCCGAATACAAGACCGAGCGCTGTCCCGATCAAGCTGATGAACAGCAGGCCCAGGATGAAATGGGCCAAGATGAAGCGACCGGAAGCGCCGACCGCTTTCATGATGGCAATGGTATTTTCCTTTTCCTTCAAATAGGCGCTCAGGGTCGTGTAAATGCCGATGCCGGCCAACAGCAGCGTGAAGATCCCGATCAGGTTGAGGAAAAAGATAAAATTGTCGAAAAAACGCTTTACACCCGACGGAGCGGTTCGATACGTGTCGACCCGTTCCTGAACAGGGTCCGTGGCCGCGGCGAGGTCATCGGCCAACCGGTTCAGGCGCGCTGGATCGGCCACTTTGATCAACACCGCATAGCGCACGCGACTGCCTTTTTCGATAAGATCGATGCGACCGAGATCTTCGGTCGAGACGAATATTCGGGGTCCGAGTGCGAACGCATCGACAGGCCGGTCGGGCTCCGTGAGCACGACATCGGCAATGGTCAAGGTGGCCTGGCCGATGGTCAGCCGGTCTCCTGTCTGAAGTTCCAGCCGCTCGAGCAGAACAGGTGCTACGACGATGCGGCCCGGGCGCAGCACCTCGGCCAGGGAACGCCCCGAGGCCAGCTCCAGGCGACCGTAGAAGGGATAGCCTTTTGCGACCGCCTTGATGTTCGACAGCAGCGATCGTCCGCCCGTCGCAGTGCGGACGACTGAGTAGAACTCGTGGATGCGGGCACTTTCGATCAAACCCGCAGTTTCCATCCGTGAAATTTTTCGAACCAGTTCGGACGATAGCTCCTGGCGGGAGTGTACGATGATATCAGCCGCGTGCAGGGCCTGCGCATCTTTTGACAACGCGCTGTCGATACTCGCGGAAAACCCGTTTACCGCCACGAGCGTCACGAAGGCGAGCGCGACGCACAGCAAAAAAATTATTGCCTGGCCGCGGGTGCGGTTTATGTCACGTAGAATGAACTTCAGCTTCGGCATGTGCCGCCCGTCCTCGCCTGTCACCGCTGATGGCGCCGTCATCGAGCTGGACGACGCGATCGGCCATGGCGGCAATTTCCCGATTGTGCGTCACCATGATCAGCGTGGTATTCTCTTCCCGGTGAAATTCCAGCAGCAGGTGCAATATGGCCCGTCCGTTTTCGGAATCGAGGTTTCCGGTCGGCTCGTCGGCAAATATGATCGCCGGATGATTGATGAGCGCCCGGCAGATGGCGACGCGCTGCATTTCACCGCCCGAGAGCTGGTGCGGCAAATTGGTTTGCCTGGCGGCCAGGCCGACCCGCCGCAGCAAGGCGCCGGCTCTTTCACCCGCCGTGGGATCGCGCCTGAGTTCGGCCGGAAACATGACGTTTTCCAAAGCCGTCAGCGAGGGCACGAGGTGGAAAGCCTGAAAGACGAACCCGAAAAACTGATTGCGCAACGGGGCCAGCTGGTCCTCGGTAAACCGCGTGATGTCACGGCCTTGAATAAGAATTCTGCCGGCCGACGGCTGGTCCAGCCCGGACAGCAGGCTAAGCAGGGTCGTCTTTCCGCTGCCGCTTTGGCCTCTGACCACCAGAAATTCTCCGGTTGGAACCGCCAGTGACACGTCTTTGATGACCGTTATCTCGCGATTATCGATCCTGTATGTCTTGCGGATGTTATCCGCTTCGACGATATTCATTCGCTTTTTTTACCGGACAGCGCGCGTTGCAGCTTTTCTCCCAGCGGGCTCAGGGCGGCGGGCGCCGCCCCGCCGGCATACTTCTGCCAGTTTTCGTCCACACCGGCGTCGGACGGCGCGAGTGTCACTTTGCGGTTGCGGCTGTCGACGGCCTCGATGACGACCGTGACCGGGTTGCCCGCTTTTATTTTGTCGAAGGCCGCCGGGTCGCTCGCCTGCCCGATCTTGGATTTTGGCAACAGCCCGGTCACACCCGGCTCGAGCGTGATGAAATAGCCGAAGTTTTCCTTTTTTTCGACCACCCCGGTCACGCTGCGGCCCACGGGGTATCTTTCCGGCACCTCGGCCCAAGGGTCGCCCTGGGTATCGCGGATACTCAGGGAAACCCGGCGGTTGTGAGTGTCGATCGCCTTGACCATGACGGTGACCGTTTCGCCGGGCGTGACGATGTCGGTCGGCTTCTGGACCCTTTTCACGAAACTCATTTCGCTGATGTGGACCAGCCCCTCTATTCCCGGCGCGATCTCGACAAAGGCCCCGAACGGGGCGCAGCGGGTGACCTTGCCCTGGATCAGGTCTTGCGGCTGAAACCGGTCGAGAACATCCGTCCAGGGATCGGCCGTCGCCTGCTTGACGGAAAGCGCTATTTTCTCGCGCGCCGCGCCCTCACCGGCCTCGATGCCGATGACTTTCACCTGGATCCGGTCGCCGGGCCGCACGGCTTCCTCGGGTTTTTCGAGCCGCGACCAGCTCAGTTCCGAAATGTGCACCATCCCCTCGAGCCCGGGGATCAGCTCCACGAATGCGCCGTAGGGCATCAGCCGCGAAACGGTGCCGGTCAGCATCGCGCCGGTGGTCAGGGTGGTGAGAAAGGCCGCGCGCGCCTTTTGCTGCTCGCGCTCCAGGAGCTTGCGCCGTGAAAGCACGATATTGCGCCCCTTGTCCTCAAACTGCGTGATGGAAAAAAGCAGGGTTTCCCCGACATAGTTTTCCGGCGCATCGACGTATGTCACATCCATCTGGCTGATCGGACAAAAAGCGGTGCGCTGCATCACGGACACGCGGAAACCGCCCTTGCAGGTTTCGGTCACCCGCCCCTCGACCGGAATATGGTTGTGAAAGGCCTCGGTCAGGAGCTGCAGGCCGCCGATGCCCGACAGGGCGCGGGAAAGCCTGATCTCGCCTTCATCGGCTGCGACGACAAAGAGTTCGAGCCTATCGCCGATGCCGTAAGGCAGTTGGCCCTTGTCGTCCAGCAATTCTTTCCTGTCCACGATCCCGTCGATTTTCGTCCCGGTGTCGACGAAGACCGTGTCGGCGCCGATGGCGATGATTTTTCCGTTGATTTTATCGCCCACCCGGACACTGCCGTCGAAATCCGCGCCGTAGGCGTCCAGAAGTGCGCCGAAATCTTCATCGTCGTTTTCTTTCCCGTCGTTTTCGAAACTGGTCTCATCATTCATTGGTCCACTCCCGCTAAGGCCGCGATTGGCCGGGTGACATCATATAGACTTCAAGATGAATAGTTTGGCTGCTGGTGTCGGTCGTTGGCGTATCACGATACAGCCGCCTCCCTCCGGCCTTGCCAAAATCATTATCCTGAAACCCATAAAATCGGATATGACACGTAAGAATAAACACCGCTGCCGGTCAAGTAAAATCGATTGTTCACGGCTCCCAGTGGCCGCAAGGCCGAATATCCAATTGACAAATCCAATTGACAACTTGGTCTTTGGTACTGTAAATTACGGAAAAATCAACATAAAAATGCTATGGCGCCGGCAAAGAGGCGCGGAATGGAAATGCCAAAAGACTACCTGATGGAAAGCGAGTCGGAGGCCGTGCGCCTGGACATGAAAACCGATCCGCGCCTGGTCGAAATTCAGGCCCTGTGGGCCGGCGTCACCGCCGGCATGCGAATTGCCGATTTGGGCTGCGGATCGGGAAAAACGACCTTTATTCTCAACCGGCTGTCCCAGCCGGGGGCCGAAACCATCGGCGTCGACATCGCACCGCAGCGCGTCCGGTTTGCTCGATCCAATTACAGCGCCGCCGGCTTGAGCTTCTGTCAGATGGACATCCGCAGGCCGCTGGAAGAAATCGGCCGGTTCGATCTGGTCTGGATCCGCTTCGTCCTGGAATACTACCGCAGCGATAGTTTCGAGATCGTCAAAAACATCGCCCGAAACGTGAAGCCCGGCGGCATCCTGTGCCTGATCGATCTCGACCACAATTGCCTGAACCACTTCGGGCTGACGCCCCGGCTTGAAACCGCCTTGAAAGGTGTCACTGAAGCACTTGAAAAAACCGCCGGTTTCGATCCTTACGCCGGACGTAAACTCTATGCCTACCTTTTCGATCTCGGCTTTGGCGATATCTCGGTCGATATGACGGCCCACCATCTGCTTTACGGCGACCTCAAGGACGCCGATGCCTTTAACTGGACTAAAAAGGTGGAGATTGCCGCCCGCAACTCGGGCTATGCTTTCGCTGAATACGAGGAAGGGTTCGAAGGCTTCAGATCGGAGTTCGAGCAGGCCTTCATCAGGGCACCGCGCCGATTCACCTACACCCCGGTCATCACCTGCCGGGGCCGCCGCCCGGCATGAAAATCGGCTGGGTCGGTGTTGTTATAGGTTACCCAAGATAACGATTTTGGCAAGGCCAGAGGCAGGCGGCTGTATTGTCTTACGGCGACGACCGACACCAGCAGTCACAATCGATATCTTGAAGCCTATAGTTCGATCCGTTAGTGGATGTGCTTCAGGAGGCGCTTCAGGTAACGGAAGTAAAGATCCGAGAAACGCGTGTTCATGACCCACATGTTATATATTTTTTCATAGGGCAGCTGGATGGACTCGACATAGGAAACCGGATTGACAAGGACCGTTAGCTCCTCGAAAGGGTATTTTTCGTTGATCCCGCTGATCGCCTTCTTGAAAATTTCCCCGGTCAATCCGTTTGCATCCACCACGATGAATTTTATGCAATTGGTCAGGTTCGACAGGTTGAACCCGAAATCGGTGACGTTGACCAGGATGATCGCCTTGAGTTGCCCACCAGCCTTCAGCGCGACAATATGCTTCTCTTTTTTGAATCCGAGTCGCCGGTATTCTTCTTCGAGTTCCGATCGGCCGCTCAGGTCCGGGTTCAGATCGAGCGCATCGACCATGAGTCCGCCCGAGTCATATGCGTAGAAATCCCGCAGTTCGGCGAGATCTTCCGGCTGCACCGGCTTGAGTTCCCAGGGTTCGGGTAGCGGCCCTACCGGCGCCGCAGGAAGATGTACATAAGCAAAAGCGTCGATCGAACAGCACTGCGGGTCGGCGATATGCTGGCATGCGCCGCCAAAGACCCGGTTGGGAAAGCGATTGTTCGGCCGGTAGTACATGATAACATATTTCAAATGAATGGCGTTGAGCCGGTAAGAGTCGTTGATGAAGCGGCCGATCTGCTTTAAGACAATCAGCCCGGCCTTGTTCAGTGCCGATTTCCTGGCGGCGTGGTGATGGATCAGCCAGGCATCTTCGTAAAAGCGGACCATGGCCATGTGGCCCAGAATGTTGCCTTTCTCCTGGTAGATAAAATGCCGGGCGATGCCGGGGCTGCGGGTGTAGAGCTTTTCATAGATCGTCTTGATGCGCTCCTTGTGGGCTTCGATGTAGACGTATTTGTCCGGATAGATAAAACCGGTTTCGAAAAAAAACTCCCACAGCAACTCCAGGTCGACTTTGTTGCATATATAAGAATAGCGGTTTTTGGCCTGGTGCAGCAGGGATAAAAGTTTGACGTTGTTCTCCATGTCCATGTCGAGAATTGCCAGACCGCACTTTACCCAGGCTCCCTTATTGCCTGCGCTGCAGACTCTGCGATGAACGACCTGGACCTTGCAGTGGACCGAAACATTGTTCGAAAACCGCACTTGCACTGCCGGAAGGGTCAAGCCCGTCAGAAGTTGGGCGTTTGTCTCGTCCTCTTCGACCGAAAAACCGGAGCCGGACAGGTCAACGACTTTGAGCGCCAACTGCTTTTTCGTCAGCGGGTGGCTGAAGCAGATATCCGGGGATGGGTTGATTTCCAGTCGTTCGCTGCGATACTCTTTTTGCCGGTAGCGATGAATTTCGCGGCTGATCGGTTCGAGCACGTAATGCCGCATGGAATTCAGGCGCCGGTGACAGAGTATTTTACACTCGCCCGAGTAATAGGTGTCGCCGCCTTCGGAGAGAATGAGGTTGACCGGGCTTTCGGGATTGATCCATTCGAAAACCTGTCGGGCGCCGGGTGAAACCTCCACCCGGAACGTGACGGCATTGAAGTCGAGCAGGCGGCCGTGGTAAACCGAACTGCTTTGAACCATCTGGGCCTCGACCTGCCGGGCGCCGAACCGGCGCAGCTTCCGATTGCTGACCTGCTGACAGACTTCCGGCAGGCGCAGGCTGATGCCGGTCGGATGCATGCAAATGACTTCCGCCGCGGCCCGGATCAGCATCCGGCCGTCGGTAATCAGCAGAGAATCGAAAACATACGCTTCAAGCTTTTGGATGAACCGGTTTTCAGGCGGCCATTGCAGATCGAGTCGCTCGCCCCGGCAGGGCAGCGGCGTCAGGTTGAGCGTCAAGGTGCGGTCGAAACGGGTGTGCTTGAACTTTAAGATGACCGTGCGACTGGAAAAGTTGATGAAGTTTAATTTGTTGACCAGAAAGGCCCTGGTCAAAGTGACGCGCTTTCCGTCACCGGGCGTTTCGATCGACCCATCTGCCCGGGGGCACGCGTCCTCTTTCCTCTGATCCCTTCTGTCGTTTCGGGAGGGCCGCCCGGAGTTGCGGCGGATGGCCGGCGAGGCCGTTTCCAGGTCTATGAGCGTGTGCGTGAGCTTTTTTTGAGCCGTTTCCATCGTCGTCCCCATCACCAAAAGAGATCCGCCGCCGCGCGCGGTGGCAGAGCAAACACCCTGACACGCGCCGCCGGAAGTTCAAGCGGAGCAACCGGCGTGATTTCCACGTCGATCGATATCGGTTTTTTGACAGAGACGAAGATTCCTTTCTAAGCCCAAGCAGGGGGTATACTATCATAACGGTCCGACTTGTTCAACGAAGTAGATTCTAAAGAATATGAATCCGCTGAAATGCCGGTCGGCGAAAATTGCAATCATCCGATTTAGTTTTATATTGGGCTTGAAAAATATAATTTTTTACCTGAGGGCAAACCTCTCAGATATTTTAACTGTAACCGTCCCCGAAAGGATGTCATCACCATGAGCAACCAAATCAAAACAACCTTGCTGCTGGCCGCCTTGACGGCGGTCATCATCTGGATCGGTCAACTGCTCGGGGGTCGTCAGGGAATGGTCATCGCCCTCTTGCTGGCGGCCGGGATGAATTTCTTCAGCTACTGGTACTCGGACAAACTGGTCCTGAAAATGTACCGCGCTCGGGAAGCCACGCGGCAGCAAGCCCCCGAGGTCTTCGACATTGTCGGCCAGCTCACGCAAAAGGCGGGGCTGCCGATGCCGAAAATCTTTGTCATCCCCTCCGAGGCGCCCAATGCCTTTGCCACGGGCCGCAACCCCGAAAATGCCGTTGTGGCCGTTACCGACGGCCTCTTGCGGCTCATGAACCGGCAGGAAATCGCGGGTGTCCTGGCCCACGAACTGGCGCACGTCAAAAACCGTGACATTCTGATCGGCTCGATCGCGGCGACCCTGGCCGGAGCGATTATGCTGCTGGCCAACATGGCGCGCTGGTCGATGATTTTCGGTGGCGGTCGTGATGATAAAAACGGCGGCTCGGGCATCATCGGCCTGCTCCTCATGTCCGTTCTGGCTCCCATGGCGGCCATGATCATCCAGATGGCCATCTCGCGGTCGCGCGAATACCAGGCCGACGCTTCCGGCGCCGCGATCAGCGGCAATCCGGAAGGCTTGGCCAGCGCCCTGGAAAAACTGGGCGCCCACTCGGGCCGGCTGCCGCTGAATGCCAGTCCTTCGACGGTCCATATGCTGATCGTCAACCCGTTGTCCGGCGGAAATCTCATGCACCTCTTCTCGACCCACCCCCCGCTGGAAGATCGAATCGCCCGTCTGCGCGGCACTTCGGGCCGCCCGCCGGCGACGTCTCCTCCAAAGGAAACCAGCCAGGACAGCGCGCGCGCTTTCTGGGATCGATTGTCCAAATGACCGCCGTGTGCCCCCCACGGCGCGCCCGGGTCGATCCCGGGCCGGTGCCCGGTGAGGGGGGGTGTCCGCAACGCAAACCCGCAACCCGGATCTGGTAAAATGGGCCGGTCGGGGCGCACGGCCCTAAATTAAGCAAACCGGCAAACCACCGGCAGACGGGTGGGGCCGTGTCTTCGCGGGGGGTGTGAAAGACAACCGACATACGCGCGGGGTTATCCCGCCGGGAGCCCGGACTTTCAGGAGTTGTCGTTGGACGTTTTTTCGGGGGGCGCGGCCTCTTGCACGTTGGTGGCCGGCGGCCGGCAAAGGGCGCAGCGCTCGTCACTGCAGAGCTGACAGGAATAACACGTGCGGCAGGGGTGCTTTTGGGGTAGATGGCCGCTGGCCGTCGGGATAAACACTTTTCCCTTGAGCCCCGGCATACAGACAAACGACACGGCGCTTTTTCTCCTCTTTAATTTCAATCCGACCGCCAGCCACGCCAGTGGCCGACGCCAGGCTCAGGTCAGCCGGACCGATCGATCAGCGCCCCGATGACGGCACACTCCAGACCGAAGGGCAGGTAACCGGCATAGCCTATAGCCGGCATTTCGAAAATCTTGAAGCGCTGAAGGTAAGGGACGCTGTAAGTCCAATGGGCCAGACTGCCGGCGTTCCACATTTCCCAGAACCAGCCGCAGACAAGTGCCGCCAGGGCGCTGGCAATGGCCGTCCTCCAATCCCCGGCGGCCACCTCGGTCAAGAGGGTCGGCTCATGGAACATAACCTGCAGCGACAAGATGATCAAGAGCGGGGCGATCCACAGCAGCGAAAAAAAAGTGTCGGGCCACACGCCGATGCCGCTCAAACCCCCTGCCGCCAGAATCAGCACACCGACCGCCGCTAGGCGCGGCCGCCGGCAGCGCGGTTTCAGAAAATGCCGAAAACCGTTTTGAAGCCAGGCCTGCGGCCGGATCAACTCACGCGTCGAGAGAACGGCCGGAAGAACGGTGGAAAAAGAAAGGGTGGCATACCAGAAATACTGCGCGGCGTCGAAGTGCACCCCCGCGTACTGCCAGTTCTGCACAAAACGGTTCAGGTACTCGAAAAACCACCAGAACGCCGCGCTGGCGGGAAAAAGGGCCAGAAAATAAAACGGGCGGCAGGTCATCAGGCTGCGGCCGTGTCGCCACAGGCACATCGCATTGACGACCACGATGTAGCCCAGCCACAGCGGGGTGAACGTGTGCGGCTGGAACCCTGCAAACCATTCGAAACGCGTCCAGGCCAACCCCCACATGGCCGCACCGGCCGCTGCTGCCGCCCAGCCCCACCAGGGAAAAACGGATGCCGCGGATGGCTTAGACGGTGCATGGCGGACGGATTGAAGGGCCCGGAACAGGAGCGGCAGGACGCTTGCGGCAATTAAGACCGCGTAGAGAGCGAAAACCGTCCAGGAGAAAGGCGCATGGGCGATGGTGCGGGGCCCGGGCGGAAATTCGAAGTAGCCGCGCAGGGGCATCCCCGCCAGCCATACCCCCAGCGGCGGCAGCCCGAGGAGCATCACCGCCGTGATCCCGAATTCGATGATCGGCCGCTTAAAACGCTGGTTCACGAAAACTCACTGCAGCAAGGCTTCCGGCAGCTCGCAGGCATCGGCCGCCGCCGCTTTCCTGGTCTCCACGTAGTGCGCGGCGGCCAGCGCCGCGGTCGCGCCATCCGCGGCCGCAATCACGATCTGGCGGGCGTATTTTTCACGCAAGTCGCCGATGACGTAGATGCCGGGGGTATTGGTCTCGCACTTCTCGTCGGTGACGACGTACCCGTTGGCATTCATTTTGGTACCGGCCGGCACCAGCTGGTTGTTGGGCTCGAAGCCGATGAAGATGAAAAAGCCATCGGTGGCCAGGTCCCTTTTCTCGCCGGTCTTGACGTCTTTGAGTTCAACGGCGGTGACGCCGGCGGCATCGGCTTTGACGGCGGTGACAACCGTATTCCAGATGACCTCCATCTTGCATTCGGCCTTGACCCGCTGCTGCAGGATCATCCCGGCCCGCAGTTGATCCCGCCGGTGCACGAGGTAGACCTGACGACACAGCTTGGCCAGATAAAGGCCTTCTTCGGCGGCCGTGTCGCCGCCGCCGACGACGACCACGGTCTTGTTCCTGAAAAAAAAGCCGTCACACACCGCGCAGTATGACACGCCTTTGCCGTAGTACTCTTCCTCGCCGGGAATGTCGAGTTTGCGGGGGCTGCCGCCGGTGGCCACGATGATGGCATGCGAGGCCAGCACGTCGCCGTTGTCGAGGTGGACGCGGTGAAAATCGAGCCCGGGTACCAGCGCCTTGACTTCCCGATTGATGATCTCGAGGCCGTATGATTTGGCGTGCTGCGCAAATTTTTCGGAAAGTTCACTGCCGCCGATGTGTTCAAAGCCGGGGTAGTTTTCCACTTCGGCCGACATCGCCACCTGCCCCCCGGGCAGACCCTTTTCGATCAGGGCGGTCTTGAGGGCCGCACGCATCGCATATATTCCGGCCGACATTCCGCCCGGTCCGCCGCCGACAATGGTGAGATCATACACTGTTTCTTGCGCCATACTCCGCCTCCTTGACTAGTGGCCGTCTGCGATCATTTTACGGCACTTCCGGGTGCCCGAATCATAAATGGGGAGTCGTTCGCTGGACATGGCCGGCACCCCCTGCGGGTCCCGCCCCGGGTGTATCCAGCGAAAAAAAGACCATTTATGGAAAGACACCGAATTGAATAGGTGAGACTGCCCGGAAACCGTCGGGCGATGTCACGATAGCAGGAAAAATTTATTTTACAACCCCAAACCGGCCGCGATAAACGCCACCGCGGGATTGACATCCCCGCCAAGTTCTGGAATTGTTACGGCTAAGCGGCTGCGACCGCCCGTCCCTGACGTCAGAACTCCCGGGAGCTTCATTCCATGGATCCGATGGCCTACCCTCACATGCTGGCCCCGCTCGAGCTGGGCCATGCCACCCTCAAAAATCGGGTCCTGATGGGCTCGATGCACACCGGACTCGAGGAGGCGCCGGATGGCTTTCGGCGTTTGGCGGCATTTTACACCGAACGGGCGGCCGGCGGTGCCGGCTTGATCGTCACCGGCGGCATCGCCCCCAATGAAGCCGGGCGCGTGGCGCCGCACACCTCCAAGCTCACCGGTGCAGAAGAGGTCGTGGGCCACCGGATCGTCACCGCCGCGGTGCATGCGGCCGGCGGTAAAATTGCCATGCAGATCCTGCACGCCGGCCGCTATGCCTTTCACCCGCAGCTGGTCGCACCGTCGGCCCTCCAGGCACCGATCAATATTTTCAGTCCCCACGGTCTCACGGAGGCCGAGGTCGACCAACAGGTCCGGGACTTTGCCGCCTGCGCCGCCCTGGCCGAAAAAGCCGGCTACGACGGCGTCGAGATCATGGGATCGGAAGGCTACCTGATCAACCAGTTCATCGCCCCGGCCACCAACCAGCGCACGGACCGCTGGGGCGGTTCATTCGAAAACCGCATCCGGTTTGCAACCGAGATCGTCCAGCAGGTTCGCACGGCGGTCGGCCCCGCGTTTATCGTCATCTATCGGCTGTCGATGCTGGACCTCGTGCCGGGCGGCAGTTCGTGGGACGAAGTGGTAGCACTGGCCCGGGCCGTCCAGGCCGCCGGGGCCGATCTGATCAACACCGGCATCGGTTGGCACGAGGCCCGTATTCCCACCATTGCCATGATGGTGCCCAGGGCCGCCTTCACCTGGGTGACGGCCCGGCTGAAAGGCGAGGTGTCGGTCCCGCTGATCACCAGCAACCGGCTCAACACGCCCGAGATGGTCGAACGGGTGCTGGCCCGCGGTGATGCCGACATGGTGTCCATGGCCAGGCCGTTTCTGGCGGACCCGCACTTCGTGCGCAAGGCCGCCGCGGGGCGCGCCGATGAGATCAATACCTGCATCGCCTGCAATCAGGCCTGCCTGGATCAAATTTTCCTCGGCCAGGTGGCTAGCTGCCTGGTAAATCCCCGCGCCTGTCACGAGACCGAGATTGTTTTCCGGCCGGTCCGCCGCCGCAAACGAATTGCGGTGGTGGGCGGCGGCCCGGCCGGCCTGGCGGTCGCCGCCGCGGCCGGTGCGCGCGGTCATGCGGTCACTCTTTTTGAAAAGACGGGATCGCTCGGCGGGCAGCTGAACCTGGCGGTCCGAATCCCGGGCAAGGAAGAGTTTCACGAAACCCTGCGCTACTTCAACCGCCAGTTGGAACTCGCCCGGGTGGCGGTTCACCTTTGCGCCTCGATATCGGCGCAAGAGCTGCTGGAAACCGGATATGACGACATCGTGGTGGCCACCGGCGTCGAGCCGCGCCGCCTTGAAATCCCGGGAATCGATCAGCCCCTGGTGTGCTCCTATCCCGATGTGCTCGCAGGGCGGAAACCGGCCGGCGACCGGGTGGCCATTATCGGTGCCGGCGGCATCGGTTTCGATGTGGCCGAATTTCTCACCCATGACGGCCCATCCGCCACAACTGGCCGCGAAGCGTTTCTCACGCAATGGGGCATCGACCGGAACTACTCCCGCCCCGGCGGCCTGTCGCTTCAAAAATCCCGGCCGCAACTTGCCGGCCGCCGGGTCTACCTGCTCCAGCGCAAGGGCTCAAAAATGGGGCAGGACCTCGGGAAAACCACCGGATGGATCCATCGGACAACCCTGAAACAGCGCGGCGTGATTATGCTCAACGGGTTGACCTACGAAAAGATCGACCGGAACGGGTTGACCATCAGACGCGAGGGCGAGCTGCAGACGGTTGCGGTCGATACGGTTGTCGTCTGTGCCGGCCAGGTGTCCGTCGCTGCGCTCTACCATGAACTCAACGCCGGCGGAGCGGTGGTTCACTTGATCGGCGGTGCCGAGCGGGCGGCGGAACTGGACGCCAAGCGGGCCATCGATCAGGGCTGCCGGCTGGCGGCGCGGTTGTGACTATATAAAGGCCAAATGCCTCCGGAAAGACCCGGTCCGCGCCAGCCGCGCGGCGCGCCCCGGCACCGCTTTTTCAACAACCGCCCCATCCGGCGGGGATGGCCGCGGTCGGCAATCCGAAGGCGCCGGTTTCTGCCCAACCCTTAAACAGAGAGGATAAAGAACTTGAAATCCGGTATCTGCCCCAAGTGTTCTTCCGACGAAGTGTATTCCGGAGCGGATATCCCGCTCAAAAAAGGCCCGTTCGCCAGCAATTCGATCCCGGTCAGCCTGGCCTCGGTGGCCGCGCGGGACAACTACGTCTGCATCCGCTGCGGGTATGTCGAGAGCTATGTCAGCGAAGCGGACAGGCTCGCCGAAATCGCCAAGAAATGGGTGCGCGTCAAAGCCGCCGTGGCCGACCCCCCAAAGACTGAGACGGCATGAATTTTTCCAAAAGCGCCAACCGTATCCAGGGTGTCAAGCGGTTTGCGGTGATCGCAAGGGTCCTCGCGAAACACGGGTTCGGCGATTTGCTGGATCGCACGGTTTTTCGCAACAAGATCACCGTCACGGCCCCCAAGGATAGGACCATCGCCAAATCCGTCTACCCGTCGGCGCAGCGCCTGCGGCGGGTGCTCGAAGAGCTCGGGCCCAGTTTCATCAAGCTGGGGCAGCTGATGAGCACGCGCGCGGACGTCTTCCCGCCGGAGTATATTGCCGAGCTGAAAAAACTTCAGGACCGGGTGCCGCCGATTGACTTCGAAGAAATCCGCAGGGTCATCGAATCGGAACTGAAGCAGCCGCTGGCCGTTGTCTTTGCTACCTTCGAACCGGTGGCGCTGGCCGCCGCCTCGGTGGCCCAGGTGCACCTGGCCGGCCTGAAGACCGGCGAAAAAGTCGCCGTTAAAGTCATTCGCCCCGGTATCGACAAGAAAATCAGGGAAGACATCGGGTTGATGTACTATTTTGCTGAGAAGATCGAACAGTCTTCGGAGATCGGCCGCATCGTCGGCGCCGTGAACCTGGTGAAAGAATTCGAGCGAAATATTTTCCGCGAACTCGACATGTTCACCGAAGCGGGGAGCATCGAACGCTTTGCCGCCAATTTCGAGGCTGACGAAGAACTCTATATCCCGAAAGTCTTCTGGGACTATACGTCCCGATCGGTCCTGACGATGGAGCACATCGACGGCATCAAGATGGACCGGGTCGCGGAGATAAAGGCCCACGGGATCGACCCCAAAGAAATCGCCCTGATCGGGCTGCGCTCCTTTTCGCGCCAATTGATGGACTTCGGCCTCTTCCACGCCGATCCGCACCCCGGCAACACGATCGTGATGTACGACGGCCGCGTCAGCCTGGTAGACTTCGGCATCATCGGCTACCTGGATGATGAAACGATGCTTCAGATCGCCAACATCTTTCTCGGATACGCCGAGCACGACTACGATCTGATCATGGAAGCCTTCGAAGATGCCGGCCTCATCGACCCGGATGCCATGGACCTGCAGAGTTTTCGCATCGACCTGAAAGACATCAGCGAACCGTTTTACGGCCGCAGCCTGCAGACCATTTCCGTCAAGGACGTCTATGACCAGGTGATGCAGCTGGTGCTGAAATACCGGGTCCGCCTGCCCCGCAATCTGCTGCTGCTGTTTAAAACCTTCATCCAGACCGAGGCCCTCGGTAAAATTCTCGGCAGCGATGCCAGCATCCTCGAAGTGACCCGCCCCTATGCGCACCGTCTGCTTCAGCGCGGGTACGAAGCCCGCAAGCTGATGCGCACGGCCGGCAAGGAAGCACGCCGAATCGGCGGCTACGTCCGCACACTGCCGAAGTATCTGCACGATATCGTGCGTGCCGTCGCCGGCGGCAAGCAGCGGATCGAGGTCTGGCACGGCGGATTTCAGGAACTCGACGACAAGATCGAAAAGGGCATGAACCGCCTGACGATCGGCATCATCGTCAGCGCCTCGGTGATTGCGGGGTCGCTGATCTTGAATTCGTCACAGAAAGTCATGGAGTTCACGGTGAACTTCTTCGGTTTGCACACCGTTTCCATCACGTCTCTCTTGGGGATAACCGGCTACTCCATGGCGACGGTCCTGGGATTCTGGCTGATCATTTCCATTATTCGCTCGGGCAAGATGTGACGATGGCACCCGGCACCCGCTCACCGCTGACGGGAAAAAGCATGTTTTCAATCGACGAATTCAACCGTGAGTATGATACCGAACGACGCGATATCGTCATCGACGGCCGCCGCTACGGTTTTCTGGTGCCCGAATCGATCGAGCGGTTTCTCGACCCGCAGGATCCCTTGCAGGACTTTCCCCTGTGGGCCAAGATATGGCCGGCCGGCGTCGTGCTGGCCGGCCACCTGAGTCGGCTGCCGGTGGCGGCGGGCCGCCGGATTCTCGAAATCGGCTCGGGGCTCGGCCTGGTCGGGATCGTCGCGGCCTGCTGCGGCCATGACGTCACCCTGACGGATTTCAACCCGCATGCGCTCGATTTCGCGCGCGCCAATGCCCATCTCAACGGCTGCCCGAATTTGGACGTCCAGCGTCTCGACTGGCGCGACCCGCTGCCGGCGGGCGTGTTCGACATCATCGTCGGCTCTGAAATCGTCTACAAGGACCAGGACATCGATCGGCTCATGACGCTGTTCGACACCTGCCTGGCGCCGCAGGGACACATCCTTCTGGTCGAAGAAATGCGCCGCACGCTCGATGCGTTTTTTCGGCGCCTCGATCCTTATTACCGGATCGCCATTAAAAAAAACGTGCTGCGCGCCATTGACGAAGAAACGCGCGTGCTCCTGATTCAGATGCATCCCCGATCATGAGTGGTTACCATGCCAATGAATCGATGCCGCCCATAACGACCAACACACGGGAAACCCGGTAAGCCCCATGCGACCTGCGACGCTGCTGATGATCTTACTTATTTTCACCGCCGCCTCTGCGGCCGAGGAAATTTATACTTGGCAGGATTCAAAAGGCGTGACGCACATCACCCCGACTCCTCCGCCCCCGAATGCCCGCGCTAAAGAGGTGATCGAATACACGCCCCGGACCCGCGCCGAAACCGAAGCCATCCGGCAGGAACGCCAGGCCGTGCAGGAACGGCATGACCGGGAGGCGATCCTGCAAAATGCGCGCGATGCCCGCCGCGAGGCCGCCGCAGCCCGCGAGCGCGCGGCCGAAGCCAAGGCCGCGGCCGATGCGGCCGAAGAAAAGGCCGCGGAATTCAAACAAAAAGTCGGCAATACGATCCGTCGGCAGCAACTCAACCGCGGCACCGTCTTACAGCTGGAGGCGGACGCCCTTGCGGCGCGCGAAAAGGCCCTTAGAGCCGCTCAAGATGCCGGTTCAGCCGAAAAAAGAGCCGATGAGGCCGAGAAAAATGCCAAAGCCGCGTTGGGACGGACCATCCCCGGCGAGACCGGCAAGAAACCGGCATCGGATCAGGCGGTCCAGCAGCGCACCCTTGGTCAATAGAAATAAGAATGGTGCGCGGAAAACGGTCTAAAGTCCCCTTTGGATAGGCTGTGATGTCGAATCGTCAGTTGTTGTGGGGTGTGTGGTTGTCGGGGAACATCGACCGGCCGGAGCGGCCGTTGAATCGATCTTAAAAGAGGAGGCCACCGATGAAGTTCTATGATTTCAAGGAATTCCTGAGGCTCTCCTCGGTCCTGAACTACAACTTGAGCGCCGCATCCTTGAACCGGCACAATGTCCTGCTGTTCATCCTCGGGGAAAAGAAACTCGCATCCGACGAACCGGGGGACCGCGAGCACCGGCTGATCGTGATGGAGGCCCTCAGCTACCTCTTCAACATCTACAGCCAAAAACGTCGCCGTCTCGGACCGATGGCGGTCCTGCACCCGCTCAGGGCCGCGGCCCTTTATTGCCGGTCGTGCGAGGTGGTCAACATCGTGTCGCTCCTGAGCGCGCTCTTTCACGACATCCTCGAAGACGTCGACCCGCTGGAATTCGAAAAACGTCGCTGGCGCGAGATGGAAGAGCAGCTGTCGGCCCTGCTGGGCCATCTGCATTCGGACAGTGAAGCGTCTGTCGTCGACCGGCTGCGCTACCTGACCCGCCTCGACAGCGAAACGTACTACCATTACATCGGCCGCCTGCTCGAAGAGTCGCGTCAGGCCCCGGACGTGATAGAGGTCAAGCTCGCCGATCGTCTCGACAACACCCTGGACATGCGCATCGATCTTCACGATCCGATGGACGATGTCGATTTCTTCGCGACCGTCTTCCAACTTCTTTTTGTCAACACCTACACCGGCTACCGGCCCAAAACCGAACACCCGCCCGCGGCCGTTTTAAACGGCTCCAAACGACTCTACCAGCTCTTTAAAAATGCCGTCATTCTCTCCTTGATCCGCCAGATGAGCGACATCGAGAACAATCGGTCGGCGCAGGTCCTGTTCGAGGCCCTGGCGGATGCCAGCCTGCTGGAGGCGCAGCGGACCCTGATTCATCTGCTGGCGTATCACCAGCGCGAGCCGGCCACTCTCCGGCCGCTGCTGATGGAAGCGATGGAATACTGTTATCAGGGCCGCACGGAACTGGTCACCGATCCCAACACGCAGTGGATGCTGGACGGCCTGTTTGCGACCTATTTCGGCCACACCTCGGGCCTGCTGCGCGATCAGCAACTCGATCGCCTCTACCGGAACAAGCCCCTGATGATCGAAACTTCGATTGCCTTCATCGTTATTTTCTTCAGTTTTCTGAACGACCGCCGCTACTACGTGAAGGGAATCAGCGCCGCGGGCATCAATACCGGTTGACACTCCCGTCCGCCGGTCCGTTATCGGTCGCCCGCAAGGCCTTCCCTAAGGCCGACCGGGTGCCGAACCGCCTGTTTGACAGATTCCATAGGATCGATATATTCTCCCCATGTCACTGCCCACGTTCAGATGCCGGCCGCCTCATCCGTGCATCTCAGACGCTATCGTGTCGTGAAACCGACCGGGATGGCCGATGAAGATTTTAAATCGATTCAAGAAACCGACCTTGTTGAGCTTGTCGAAGACCTGTGGCTGAGCCGCGAAAATCAGCCCGGTCGGGCTGAATGACCTGTTGGAGAAACTGCCGGCCAATCGCGATCCCAATCTTCTGGTGGGCTTCGAAACCAGTGACGATGCCGGGGTCTACCGCCTGACCGACGACATGGCACTGATCACCACCGCCGATTTTATCACCCCGCCGGTCAACGACCCTTACCTGTTCGGTCAGATAGCGGCAGCCAATGCCCTGAGCGATGTCTACGCCATGGGCGGCCGGCCGATCACTTGCCTCAACCTGGCCGGGTTTCCCTCGAAGAAACTCGGCCTGGAAGTCCTCAACCGCATCGTGGCCGGCGGTTTAAGCAAAATCACCGAGGCCGGGGCCGTCCTGGCCGGTGGGCACACGATCGAGGACGATGAACCGAAATACGGCCTGGCCGTCACCGGCATCGTGCATCCGCAAAGATTCTGGCGCAACGCCGGCGCCCGGCCGGGCGACGTTCTGGTGCTGACCAAACCGCTCGGCAGCGGTGTGCTCTTCAATGCCAACCTGAAGGGCTGGGTGTCGAGCACAGCCCTGTCCGAGTGCCTGACGGTCATCACCCAATTGAACCGCTCGGCGGCCGACATCATGCAAAAATTCGAGATTCACGCCGCCACGGACATCACCGGGTTCGGATTGAGCGGGCACGCCTTCGAAATGGCCAGGGCCTCCCGGGTGCGGCTGACCATCTCGATCAAGGCCCTGCCGATCATGAAACAGGCGCTCGAGATGTACGACAGGGGCATGAGCACCGGCGTGAATCAACACAACCGCCGCCTGGTCGAAAATCACGTCCGCATCGAAAGCACCCTGCCGGAAAGGCACCGGGAAATCATCCATGATCCTCAGACCAGCGGCGGGTTGCTGGCAGCGATACCCGAACGGCAGGGCTGGGAACTCGTGATCGCGCTCGTTGAGGCCGGCGTCGTTCCGGCGGCTGTTATCGGCCGCGTGGACCCTCTGGAAGATCAGCCCTACCTGGTTTTCACGTGACACGGCACTCCTTTTTCCGAGGCGGCACCCGGTTTTCGCGGTAAACAGGTGCCGCCGGCAGAATCCGGATCGTATTGAACGCTTATTGAAAACGATTCAACACTTCAACCCCTGACGCAGCCGGACCGGTGGTCGGGCTGTGGTTGCAAACCCATGGCAAACAAAAAATCGCCCCCGTCGCCGCCGGCGACCAATGCGAACCGGCGGCGCAATTCCCTGGCTCGAGCTTATGAACGTTTCCTGAAAATAAGAGGCCAGCCGCGAGAAATCGCACTCGGCTTTGCCCTCGGCCTTTACGTGGGGATGACGCCTTTCATCGGGCTGCACACCGTCATGGCCGTGCCGCTCGCCGCGCTGCTCAAGTGGAACAAAATCTCCGCGGCGGTGGCGGTCTGGTTCACCAACGCCGCGACGGCACCATTCATATACAGTGTCACCTATCTTGTCGGCGCACGGATTGCCGGTGTAAAAAAAGTATTCAGCTGGGCCGATATCGAAAGTTTCTCGGCCGCATACCAGTTGATTCTCAAAACACCGGAAATAATCTGGGCCATGGTTATCGGCGGTGCGATCCTGGGCGTGCCCCTGGCCGTGGCCGGGTATTACCTGGCATTTTATGTCGTCGGCCGCTACCAGGAAAAAATGAGGATCAAGCGTGCCGCAGCGAAGAAACTGCGGTCAGGAAAAAAAAAGCCGCGCAAAGGCAAACAATCCGGGGGACCGGGGGCCACACAACTGCCCTCCGCCGGCAGCAGCAACCCGCCTTTCAATCCGTAGCGGTTTTAAAACCAGGGGGATTTTTTTTACGCGCGTCCTCAAAGCGGCCAGAAAAGGGGAATCAACAGCGTTCCCAGAGCAAGGACGATCAGGTTGAGCGGGATGCCGAGTTTGAGGTAGTCACTGAAACGGTAGCCGCCGGGCCCGTAAACCAGGAGATTGGTCTGGTAGCCGATCGGTGTGGCAAAGCAGGCACTGGCGCCGAAACAGACGGCAACGATGAAGGCTTTCGGGTCAACCCCCAATTTCTGGGCGGAGGATATTGCGATCGGCAGCATCAAAATCGCGGTGGCGTTGTTGCTCAGCAGTTGGGTGCTGATGCTGGTGAGCAGGATCATACCGGCCAGCACCATTACCGGATCGGCATGGGTAAAAAGCGATAAGAAGGCTTCGGCATACCGCTGTGAAGCGCCGGTTTTCTCCATCGCACTTCCCAGGGCGATGGTTCCGACGATCAACAGCAGGACATTGGCCTGCAGGGCCCGGTAGGCTTCACGCAACTGAAGGCAGCCGGTGGTGAGCATCAGAAAAACGGCCGCAAGGGCACAGACCATGATGTCGGCCAGGCCGACCGCTGCGGCAATCACCAGCGCGCCGAAGATCGTAAACGCCAGGCGGGCCTTGCGGTGGTGGACAATTTCGTGCTGCACGTCCTCGACGATGATCAAATCGGTTTCTGCCCGCAGCTTTTCCAGTTTGCGTTCCGGGCACCAGATGAGCAGGATGTCGCCGTTTCTGAGCCGGATGTCCGGGATGTTTTTCTCGGTGTAGTGCAGCCCGCTGCGCTCGATGGCGATGATGTGAACATCCGGATCGCGCTGGAGGCGGCTCTCCACCAGCCGCATGCCGATCAGCGTCGACTGCGGGGGAATGATCAGTTCGATCACGATCGAGGCATTGTCGCCCGATCCCAGGACCAGGCCTTTTTCGGCCAGCGGCAGCTCGACACTTTCGCCATTCAGGATGTCGACCAGCTCGTTGGCGGATCCCTTGACCAGCAGCAGGTCACCGGGTGCAATGGTCACCGTATCCCGATCGGGGTAGTAGATGTGTGAGTAGCGAATCACTTCCAGTACTTCCAGCGCGCGGTGGCTGTCGGCGAAGGCCTGCTCGGCTTTTTGGCCGATCAGGCGGCTTGCGCGCGGGATGGAGAATTCGGCCAGATAGCGCCGGCGGCCGCCTTCCTTCAGCTCGCAGACCGGCGACCGGTGACTCGGCATCAGCCGCGGCGCGGCAAACAACAAAAAGGCAATCCCCGCGATCGCAATCGGCACCCCCACCGGGGCCAGTTCGAACATGCCGAGCGCGCCAAAACCGCGTGCGGCACTGTAACCGCTGACGATGATGTTGGTCGAGGTCCCGATCAGGGTGCTGGTCCCGGCCAGGATCGAAGCGTAGGACACCGGAATTAGAAACTTGGAAGGACTGAAACCCAGCTCGCAGCTGAGACTCAGAACGATGGGAATAAAGAGCACCACGACCGGGGTGTTGTTGATGAAAGCCGAAGCCAGGCCTACAATCAGCATGACCACCAGCATGGCCAGGGTCGAATTGCCGCGCGACAGTGCGATCACCTTCTGTCCGATAAAACCGACCGCGCCGGTGCGAATCATGCCCTGGCTGATCATGAACATCGCCGCCACGGTGATAACGGCTGGTGAGGCGAAGCCGGCGACCGCTTCGAGCGGTGTCAGAATCCCGGTCAGAATCAGGGCGACCATCAGGCCGATCGCCGTCAGGTCCACCGGCAGCTTTTCGGTGATCAGAAGGACCAGCACGGCCACCAGCAGTATGGTAACGATCCACAGCGACATCACATCACCCGGCAGCGTGTTACCGATCAACCGGTCACCCGGCCACGACGGGTGACCGTCGATCACCCGCCATCTGGTGGCCGCTCCAAAAAGCCACCTATTCTTTCAACGTAACCTCGGGGCGGGCCGCTATCCCCCGTTTCCCGATCGGTACGGTCTCATATTTTTTCGATTCGGTATTCCCGCCGGCCCAACCCCAGTTTCTGGGCATATTCCAATTGGATTTTCCAGTCGACCTGGGGATACAAACCCAAAAACTTATCCGCACCGGCGGCCCGGTTTTTCTTCAGGCTGCACTCGGCCAGGGCCGGCTCCGAATTCACCAGGTCGACCGCCGCCTGATCGATCGCCACCGGGTCGCGCGCGGCCAGCACGCCGATGTTCCGCACGATCGGCGCATCGTTGTGGGCATAGCAGTCGCAGGCCGGCGACACATCGGTGATAAAATTCAGGAACAACGATTTTTGCGCTTTGCCGTGCAGGACGCCGAGGGTGTATTCCACCATGTTTTCCAGGAAGATCGGAATCGATTGATTCCAGGCGATATCGATGGCGCCGTTGGGACAGATCAGAATACATTCGCCGCAGCCGATACAGCGCTCGACATCGATCACGGCCTTTTTCCGCTTGCGGCCGCAGGCCTTGGCCGGCGCGGCTTTGCCCGCCGCTGCGGCCGGGGCGCGTTCGACCAGCGCCAGCGCCGACTGGGAGCAATGCGCGACGCAGTCCCCGCAGCCGACACATTTTTTTTCCTGCACCTGGGGCGAAACGCTGGAGTGCTGTGCCAACTTTCCCTTGCGGGAGGCACAGCCCATGCCGAGGTTCTTGATCGTTCCGCCGAAGCCCGAAAGTTCGTGCCCCTTGAAGTGCGCCACGGAAATCAGCGCATCCGCTGCGGCGATCTCGGAGGCGACATACACCGTGTCAAATCGCTTCTGGCCGATCTCGACCGCCACTTCGCTCTTGCCCCGCAGGCCGTCGGCAATGATCAGGGGCGCGTCCACGACGGGATAGGCGAACCCGTTGCGAAGGGCGGTCGTCAGGTGGGCCGGGGCGTTGCTGCGCGTGCCGGCGTACAGGGTGTTGGCATCGGTCAGAAACGGCAGCGCGCCGGTTTTCCGGATGTGTTCGACGATTTTGCCCAGGAACACCGGGCGGATGAAAGCGGTGTTGCCCAACTCGCCAAAATGCAGCTTGACGGCCGCCAGGTCCCGCTCCTTGACGCAGTCGCCCAGGCCGGCCGTGTCCACCAGACGCCCGATCTTGGCGGTAAAACTTTCTTTGGTGGTGGCTCTGAGATCGCTGAAGTATACGGTACTGCGCATCTGTCCCCCCTACAAGGCTTCAAGATAGTGATTTTGGCTGCGTTATCGGTCGTCGGCGTATGACTTATACAGCACTCCTCCCTCTGGCCTTGCCAAAATCACTATCTTGAAGCCTTGTTACGGCCGGTGATTTTGGCTGC
>JBAPWQ010000464.1:0-4309 GCA_049283795.1 Desulfobacterales bacterium
AGGGTGCGGGCAATGATGCCGGTGTGCGAGGACTTACCGCCCTTGTCGGTGATGAAGCCCTTGATCCTTTCCAGGCGGATCTGGCTGGTATCGGCCGGCGACAGATCGCGGGCCACCAGAATGACCCTCTTGTCGATCATGCCGATATCGACCTGCTTGACACCGACCAGGTTGCGCATGATGCGGTCCGACAAATTGACGACATCCGAGGCCCGCTCTCTCAAATAAGGGTCCGCCATGCCCTGGAAAATCGACTTCAGATGGGCAACGACCTTTTTAAGGGCCCATTCGGCGTTGACCCCTTCCTGCTCGATAGTGGCAAGGGTTTTGCCGTAGAGCAGCTTGTCCTTGAGCAGGACTTCCTGGGTTTCGAGGATGCTGGACTGCTGCCGGAACTCATCCGGGGTGTTCTCGATAATGGCCCTGATCTCGTCGCGTGATTTCTTGACCGCCGCCTTGAACCGTTTGAGTTCGTTGGATATTTGAACTTTCGGAATGAGATACCGGGCAATAATTTCGACGCCTTCCTTGTCGACCAGGTAGGCCTTGCCGATGCAGATACCGGGCGAGGCGTTGATCCCGTCCAGGACGATTTCTTTAGCGGCGTTTTCCGGCATGGACACTTACTCTCCGAATCCGTTGTCGATCAATTCCGATATGGCCTCCAGAACATCCCGATCGCCGGGGTTGTCTACAGTGATAACGATTTTGGTCCCCCGTGGGCACTCCAGGGCGATCAGATCCATGATGCTCGCGGCGGCCGCACGCTCCGCGCCCTTGGCCAACCAGACCCCATGGCGGGCCCGGGCAGCCAACCTGGCGATCTGGGCCGCCGATCGGGCGTGCAAGCCCAGTTCATTTTTGATCATCGCTTCCCTTGATATTGCCGCCATCTCGTAAATTGATCCCATGTTTAACCTTTTATTACTACCAATGTGCCACACCATTGTCAATTCCAAATCATTGACACCAAAGGAGAATATTGTTACGTCATCCAGAACTGGGGCGGCATCCGAAGTGATCTGCAACGGCATTAAAGGTTTCCGCACCCGGCCATATTTCCAATTGAGGAGAAAAAAATGACCGACAAGGTACTAATTTTCGGCAAGAACACCTGACCTTTCACCAGCGCGGCTCGGGAAGCTCACGAACATAAGAAGCAGGCGTTTGAATACATCGACGTGCTGTCGGCCCCGGAAAAACTGGAACAGATGCTGAAACATACTGGCGGCAAACGCAAAGTACCGGTCATCGTGGCGGAAGGCAAGGTCTCGGTGGGCTGGCAGGGCAAGACCTGAGGCGTCTGATGTCGGTGGCCGGCGGCCGCCGAAAGACGACAGAAGCCTTTTTCATCCGGGATGTTCACCGGTTATGGATATATTCGGGTTCAGGTCTTTCAATGGCCGATCCGGTGCACGGGTGTTTCTTTTCTCATGGTCTCAGGGAGTGAAACGGGTGCCCAAAAATCCGCACAATGAAGCTGGCGGCAACCTTTCCGGAAAAAACCGTCGTGAAAGGGGTAAAGGCGGCGGCCGCCCGAAGGAGAGCAATTCAGACCTGCAGCGGCGCAACGAGTACCTGACGGCCTTGCATGAAACCACCATCGGTTTGCTCGACCTGCTCGATAAGGAAGAACTGCTCGAGACCATCCTCCATAAAGCCGCGCAATTGACCGGATCGGGCCACGGCTATATCTACCTGTTGGAAGCGTGCCGAAAACGGATGCAGATGCAGGTTGGAATGGGCTTTTTCAAAGGCCAGCTCGGCCGGCGCGTTCAAATCGGTGAAGGCATGGGCGGCAAGGTCTGGCAGGCCGAAAAGCCATTGGTGGTCGAGGACTACCAATCCTGGCCGGGGCGGTTGCCGGATAAAAGCCTCGACCCGCTGGGTCCGGTGGTGGGAATTCCGCTCAAATCCGACCAAGGGGTGCTGGGTGTCATCGGCCTGGCGCGGGTTGAAGACGACAAGAGCTACCAGGAAGAAGACGTCACGATCTTGAGCCGTTTTGCCGAACTCGCGCTGCTGGCCCTTGAAAAAGCGCAGTTGATCACCGATGCCCGCCGCGAACTCAAAGAGCGGATCAAGACCGAAGCCATCCTGCGCCACAGCGAGCAGTTGTACCGCTCCCTGCTGGAGTCTTCGCCCGATCCGGTGGTGGTCTACGACATCGAGGGCCGGGCCACCCACGTCAACCCCGCCTTCGAACGCACCTTCGGCTTCGAGCGTCGAGAACTGCTGGGCAAGCCGATCGATTTTGTGCCCAGGGAAAATTTGCCGGAAACACGGGCCGCCATCGAGAGCATGTTGAGCGGCAATATCATCCAGCTGTTCGAAACCAAGCGCTTGACCAAAGATAGCCGGATGATGGACGTGCAGATAAGCTCGCGGCTTTACGCGGACCGTGACGGCAAACCGGCCGGCAACATCGTGATCCTGCGCGACATCAGTGCCGCCAAGAAGGTCGAGGAGGAGCTGCGGCGATACCGCGATCAACTGGAAGAGCTGGTTGCCGGGCGAACGGCCGAGCTGGCCAACACCAACACCCGGCTGGCCCGCGAAGTCGAAGAACGCAAACGGGCCGAGGAGAAGCTGCGCAAGCGCGAAGTGGAACTCAAGGCCCAGTCCCACCATTTGGCGGAGGTCAACACGGCGCTCAGGGTCTTGCTGAAACAGCGGGATTGCGACAAGAAAGAGTTGGCCGACAGTGTTCTGTCCAACGTGAAGGAACTGATCGGCCCGTACCTCGACCGGTTGAAAAAGAGCCACCTGAGCACCGATCAGTCAACGCTGATCAACATTCTCGATTCGAACCTGAACAGCATTATCTCGCCTTTTATCAGTCGGTTCTCGGCGCGCAACATCAATTTGACCCCCACCGAAATCCGGGTGGCCAATCTTGTCAAGGAAGGCAAAACCAACAAAGAAATCGCCATCCTTCTGTGCCTTTCAAAAAATACCATCCTGTTTCACCGCTACAACCTCCGCAAAAAACTCGGGATAAAGAACAAAAAAATCAATCTGCAAGCACACTTGATGTCATTCGAGCAATAGTGGTTTTATACAGCTATTATACCGCTATAATATAAACTTGACAGGTCCGCCGCGTTCTGTCTTTATAATAGAAGCCCATTGTAGCTATCTTGTAGCTTCCCTGGTCGGTTCTGTGTCGGTACGATTTTCGACACACCGCACCACAAGTCTATTTTAAACGAACGATTCAAAGGTAATGTCGGTTTTCCGGGCTGAGTTTTTTTCACTTGACTAAACAAAAAACACAATATAAAACGCTGTTTACGGAATGAACACTATTCATGACCGTGACGTCGGTCGGGTTACCCTTGAGATCACTGGGATCCAGGGATAAGGAATACGGCACGACTTCCCAAGGTACTATTCTTGAGTGCGATCAACTTTCGACTGAAAGCGAGCTGCACGCAGACGCCGGTGCCGGTGATCCGGATCAGGTAAAAAGGTTTGAGCAAGGCCTTTTTTTTTGACCGGTGGACATGCGCCGGCAGCGATGCGACCGGGGCCAAACGGAAATTCATGGATACTTTGAAGATAGCGAATGTCACCCTCTCCTTCGGCGGCTTGAACGCCCTGACCGATGTCACCCTGACCATCGAACCGGGGTTGATCACTTCGATCATCGGTCCCAACGGCGCCGGCAAAACCAGCCTGTTGAACTGTATTTCCGGCTTTTACCACCCCAATGCGGGCGATATATTCTACGGACAGAATCGGCTGACCCGATCGTCCCCGCACCAGGTGTCCAATCTCGGCATCGCCCGGGCGTTTCAGAACATCGAGCTGTTCCGGGGAATGACCGTGCTCGACAACCTGATGCTCGCCCGCCATCAGAATCTGAAGTACAATTTTTTTCAAGCGCTCGTCTTCTTCGGCAAAGCGTCCGGGCAGGAAGCCGAAAACCGGCGTTTTGTAGAAGATGTGATCGATTTCATGGAACTCGAACCTTACCGCAAAAGAATGGTCGGCAGCCTGGCCTACGGTATTCAAAAAAGAGTGGAGGTCGCGCGGGCACTGACCCTTGGGCCAAATTTACTTCTGCTGGATGAACCTATGGCGGGCATGAACGTCGAGGAAAAAGAAGACATGGTGCGCTTCGTAATGGACATCCAGAAGGAGCGCAATGCCACGGTCGTTCTGGTTGAGCATGATCTCGGGGTCGTGATGGACATATCGGATTTTGTGTATGTGCTCGATTTCGGCGAGCTGATTGGAGCGGGCAAGCCGGAGGACGTCGCCAAAGACACGAAGGTCATCGAAGCCTATATCGGGGAAGATTAAC
>JBAPWQ010000465.1:0-2007 GCA_049283795.1 Desulfobacterales bacterium
GCCCCGACGCCGACGAACATTTCGACGAAATCGGAACCGCTGATGCTGAAGAAAGGCACGCCGGCCTCCCCGGCGATGGCGCGGGCCAACAGGGTCTTACCGGTTCCGGGCGGCCCCATCAACAGCACTCCCTTGGGGATGCGGCCGCCGAGGCGGGTGAACTTCTTGGGGTCTTTCAAGAACTCGACGATTTCAAAAAGTTCTTCCTTGGCTTCATCGATCCCGGCCACGTCTTCGAAGGTCACTTTGGTCTGGCCCTCGGACATCAGCCGGGCGCGGCTCTTGCCGAATGACAGCGCCTTGCCGCCGCCGCTCTGCATCTGGCGCATGAAGAAAATCCACACGCCGATCAGGATCAACATCGGAAACCACGAGACGAGCACGGACATGTACCACGGATTTTCAGCGGGCGGTTTGGCCTGGATAGCGACCTTTTTCTGCCGCAGGGTTTTGATCAGGTCGGCATCCTGAGGGGCGAACACTTTGAAATGATTGCGGTTGGTATCGGTTACGAAGAGTTCCTGCCCCTGAATGACGACATCCGAGATGCGGCCCTCCTCGACCATGCTCAGAAATTCGGTGTAGCCGAGGCTGGTTTCGGCCATTTGCTGCTGGTTGAAAAGGTTGTAAAGCATGATCATCATCAACGTGATAACCAGCCACAACGCCAAGTTTTTGTAAAAAGGATTCAAATGACCCTACCTCCTGCTGAAGATTGCGTACCGGTTGATCGCATCGTGGGGCGTACCTCGATTTTTCCCGGCCTCACATCGAAATAAGCTCCGATCGTGGCGGCATTTGCCGGTCGTTCGCGTGCAACGTGGCCGTGCACATCGTTCTGGTCGGCGCTTTCACGCCATATGGACAAAAAGGACCCGCGAGCCGGGAACTGATAAAACCGGAAGAAGGGGTCCTCCGCGTCGCACATTAAAAAATCTCCCTCCTCATCTGTCATAAACATCAAATTGTCAACATCTTATCGGTCGCGCTGCCCCCATCCCGGCGGCGACGACCGGACATTCGAAGCTAATCACGATCGACCGGTAAACAAGTTATTTCCGCCCGCAAGATGTCCCGCGTGGCCGATGTCAGGCCGCAGTCGTTAGCCGTCCGATGGCCGACCAGCCAGATGATGCGGCCCTCGCTCAGCAGAACGGGGCACGCCGGCCGCCTTTCCCGCGGCACCTTGTGATCGACAAAGTATTTGCTGATCTTCTGGGAACCTCGCAGACCGAGGGGTCTGAAGCGATCGCCTGCGCGAATGCTGCGCAGGGTAAGGGGAAAACTCAGTCTATTTATATCAAAAAAGGCCACGCGCTGTCCAGCTTGGCGGTAGTGGGCGGCAGCCCCGGCGCTGACGGTCGAAAAAATAACGCGGCAACCGATTTCGGCTATCGTGACGATCACCGGCTCTTCCCGAGGCCGGCCGACGGCATGGCAAAAGGAGATCGGCGGAATTTGCGCCTTCGCGACCGACTTTTGACGGGCCGGTGGGTGGCTGATTGAAATTCTCAAGCTATCTGCGCTGCGCACCGCCACAACGCCGTCCGGCAGGGTGAGTCGGCCGTCGCGCCGGTCAGCGACGAGCAGGTCGATCGCCGCTTCCAGGTGCGCAAAGGAGATCCTTTGCAAGTCACCCTTTATTTTGGCGATGGCCATGCGAAGAATCCGACGCTGGGCGGCGACGGGGTGGCGCGCCAGTCTGGGAATCGAGAGCCGCAGGGTTCCCGTAGGCGCAGGCAGCCGCGCATCGTGGTACAGGGCTTCGGCAACTTCCTCGATCCAGCAGTGTTCCTGCCGCTGTATCTCGGCCAGCCGGTTCAACGCCGCGCCGACTTTCGGGTTATAGGAATCCCGCAGCAGGGGCATCAGCCGGGTGCGGATGCGGTTGCGCATGAACCGGCTGTCCCGATTGGACCCATCGGTGACATAGGCCAGGCCGGTCGCAGCCAGGTAGTCGAGAACGTCGCGGCGCGCCAACCGGATCAGCGGGCGGATGATCCGGTT
>JBAPWQ010000466.1:0-1690 GCA_049283795.1 Desulfobacterales bacterium
CCATGAGGCCGGGCGCCTCGCCGGGCAGGCCGGCGCGGAATCGATCCTGGCAGAGGTCCGCGGCCTGCAGGCGCTGCTGTCGGAGGAATCACCGCCCCGGCCGGCGGGCCGGTAAATGTCGAGATAAACCCTTTAAACCGAAAAGCCTGTCACTGGTGTTGTGCTGTCCCGGCTCCAATTGAAAATTCTCCGATGAATATCGGTCATCGTCGAAAACCTACCCGGCGGGCATTACCATGATCAAACCTGGAGACTCAACGCACCCGGCCCATCAGGAGCCGGAGCGAACCAGTTCGGATACGGGCGGTCATGCACGCCGCTGGTCTTACGAGGGCAACGACGGACCCGAACACTGGGGCGAGATAGACCCCTCCTACGCGACCTGCCGCATCGGGCAGCGTCAGTCCCCCATCGATCTCGTCAATGCGAACCCGCAAAGTTCGGCAGACATCGTCTTTCACTATCATCCCAGCCGGGTGCGCATTCTCAACGACGGGCATACGGTGCTGGTTCATTACGGCGCCGGCAGCCATATCGAGGTCGATGGGCGGCGATATGAGGTCCTGCAGTATCACTTCCACGTTCCCAGCGAACACGCCGCAGACGGCGCTCTGTTTGCCGCCGAGTTGCACATCGTTCACAAAGATGCGGATGGCCAACTGGCGGTTGTCGGCGTCCTGATAGAGCCAGGCACGGAAAACACGGCCCTTCGGCTGCTGCTCTCCAGCCTGCCGGAACAGGAAGGCCAAGAAAACGATCTGGGGATAACGATCAACGCCGCCGATTTTCTGCCGGCGGTCAGGGCCTGCTGCCGCTACACCGGCTCTCTGACGACGCCGCCTTGCACCGAGGGGGTGCGCTGGGTCGTCATGACGACACCCGTGCAGCTTTCGACGGATCAACTCGCGGTTCTCGGGAGGGTTCTTAAGGGCAACAGCCGGCCGATCCAGACTCCGAAACGGACTCTTTGAACCAGGGTGGTACCCGGACTGTTTTGGGGTGTTGAAGCAAAAGGGCTGCAGGAAGGGGTTTCTAATGGGGGTAATAGGGGAGGAGGCGCCCAGCGCACGGCTGAACCGGCCCCCGGTTTCACTGGCGCCGCATCCGCCGGCGCGGAAAATGATTATGGCGGCAGTGCTGGCCGCGTTTTTTGTCGCCGGGGGCGGGTTTTTTTCTCCATCCGCGGCAGTGGCGCAGGACGGGCGGCCGTTCAACTTTTTCGGCACCAGCGTTCAAAAGCGTGCCAACGGCGTGCTGGCCTTGATGGGGTATTCGGTCGTGCCCGATCTCACCTCGAGTTCGCTCTCGATCAAGAACAACGAAACCGGCAACCCGGAGATCGTCATGATCCAGGTCGCCGGTGGTTTCACAATCAACCCTTCTTTTCCGCTCTACCTGGAAGGCGGCATCGCGGCCAGTCGTTACGACCCGGCGTTTGTCGTTTCCAATGGCACGGAATCGCGCAAGCTACCATTGAAATGGACCAGTATTGCCGGAACGGGGGGGATCGGTTGGGATTTCCCCCTGATACCGGATCTGAAATTCCGACCGATCGTCAATTTCGCCCTCGGGTACGTTGCCAGCGACTTAACAGTGGCCAAAGCGGTCCTGGAGAACATCACCGGCATCGAAATCGATTTTCTCAATAACGGCCATTCGAGTGCTTATGGTTTAGGCGGGTCGGTGATGC
>JBAPWQ010000467.1:0-6494 GCA_049283795.1 Desulfobacterales bacterium
CGTCGCCGGCGGCACGCGGGTGACGCACACCTCCTACTTTGACTTCTTCGGCGCCGCGCTGTGGGCCGGCCTTCCGGGGCCCATCGGAATGGAGGCGTTTCTGCAGTATACCGCCCGCTGGGAACGGGAGACCATCTTGCGGCTGCTGCCCAGGTATCGGCCGGATTCCCCCTGAGAAACCCGCCTTCGGGCCCCCTCACCCCACTAAGCCACTTGATTCCCTAAATTTTCTGCATCTTGTGTCGCTGACGGCCGCCGGGACGGTGCTTGCGGCGCGTCTGAAAATGATTACTTTTCGACTCATTCGTTCATCGGGTCACCGTGTGAGCCGATGGGGAAAACTGCATAATCGAAGGAGAACTTCACCAATGGCATCCAGGGATCCCGACTTCGTTTCGCTGCCGCTGCTGACGGTCAGCGAAACGGCTAAATACCTTGGCGTCGGCCGTAAGATCGTTTATCAGCTGCTGGAATTCGGGGAACTTCGCGCCGTCAAAAAAAGGGGGGCCGTTCTGATCGAAAAAGAGAGCATCGACTCATTCAGGTCGAGCGGCAAACTGACGTAACCGGCCGAGGCTTTACGGCCATCAAAAGCACTTCATCCGGTGATAGCAAAACGGCAGAGCCGTGAAGATCATCTGCTACAGGCATTAAAATAAAGGTTTTGGAACAGGGCCCGGAGGGACGCGACGGCAAAAGTATCGCTTCTGCTGCGGCTCCTGCTCCATTGACATACCTTGTATCATCCTTAAGATTTGTCTGACGGGGCATGCCCGATCGAACAACTTGACCTGCACAACCGCAAGCTTTCATTTCGGATTCTATTCTGCTGATATTTATCGTTCACCCCGCCCCGTTGAAATAATCCTCAATAACTGTAAATTTCTGGAAAGGACAATACCGATGACGGACAAAGATAAAGTCGATACATATTTCAACGAAGCCATGGCCGAATTCGTCGGTCAAGACTACGACAAGAGCATCGCGGCCTTCAGCCGCGCTCTCGATATCGATCCGCAACATAAAATCGTGCGCCTGAGCCGCGCGTCAGCCTACATGAAACTCGGCCGCCTCGATGAGGCCCGTGCAGATTTCGACCGGGTCATTGCTAACCATCCCGACTATGCCAAAGCCTACCACTTGAGAGGCTTGGTGCATGAAAAAGCCGGCGACGGCCCGGCGGCCTTCAAAGACTTCGATCGGGCCATTGCGCTCGATCCGGAGTACGGCGCCGCTTACTACAGCCGCGCAAGCCTGCACTCCAACATGGGCCATGAAGACCGGGCCACGGAAGACATCGAAATGGTCACCCACCTGTCGAATGTCAACATCGAAACCTATGCCAACCAGAACAACGTCTGGCGCTCACAACACCTCAAGCTGGAGGAGGCCGGAGAGCTGACCAGCGCCCTGGACCGGTAGCCGGTGCCATAGGCCTCTGAATAGCTCGATCCGCATACCCCGGTGAACCGTCACGGTTCACCTTGACCACATCCGACGGGGCCGGACGCGCCGGGCATATCCCGCGCTGCCGGCCCCAAGCTTTTTTATTCCCCGATAGCTTTCCCTTAACACTGGATTACTGCCGGGTCCACGCTGGTGAATTTTGAATCTCCATGGTAAACTGCCATCGACCTCCGGATCCGCAACCCTCTCGCTGGCGAAGGTATCCGTCGAAATGCCCGATATCCTGCTCGTGCAGCCGCCCATCCGGGACTTTTACCTGACGGCCAAACGCACCGTGCCTTACGGTCTGGCCTGTATTGCGGCCGGCCTGGAAAAGGCCGGATTTACCGTGGAAATTCTCGACGGGCTGGCCACATCCCGTTCGCGGGACATCCCGTGGCCGGATAACCTGGCCTACCTCCGGCCATTTTATGGACGCGAGGACCGGTCGCCCTTTGCCCTCTTCCATCGTTACCGGCACTACGGCTACAGCTACGAGCATCTGGCGCGGCAGGCCGCACGCTCCGGCGCTTTTTTGGTGGGCATATCGTCCCTTTTTACCGCTTACAGCGGTGAAGCGCTCGAAACCGCGCAGCGGATCAAGGCCGCCCTGCCGTCCTGCAAAATCGTCATGGGCGGCCACCATCCGACGGAACTGCCGGAGAGCGTCATGCAAAACCAGGCCGTGGACTATGTCATCCGCGGGGCCGGTGAAGAAGCCCTGCCGCTGCTGGCTGCCGCGCTGAAAGACGGTCGCAATCCGGATGACGTTCCCGGCCTCGTGTTACGCGCGGCCGATGGAACGCTTCAGGCCAGTGCGCCGGCCCGCTGCGAGGGCCTCGATGATTTTCCCTTGCCGGCCACCCACTTGATCGAGGGCCGTCACTATCGACGGGGAAAGAAGGCCAGTGCAGTCGTGGTGGCCAGCCGGGGCTGCCCCATGCGCTGCTCTTACTGTGCCATGCGCCGCTCGCATGACCGTCCTTTTTACCGGCGCCCGGTCGCCGCGGTGCTCTCCGAACTCGAGCGCGCCGTGGAACGGGACGGGGCGGGCTTCATCGATTTCGAAGACGAAAATTTGACACTTGACCGCGCCTGGTTTGCACGCCTTCTGCATGGCATCACGGCCCGTTTCGGCCGCGCCGCCCTGGAACTGCGGGCAATGAACGGTCTTTTTCCGCCGTCGCTGAATGACGATGTCATCGCCGCCATGGCGGCGGCGGGATTCAAGACCCTCAATTTGTCGCTGGGATCAAGTCATCCGGAACAATTGCGGAAGTTTCGGCGGCCGGATGTCCGGGCGGCTTTCGACGCCGCACTGGCCGCCGCCCAGAAATATCGTCTCGACTGCGTCGGCTATGTAATTGCCGGCGCACCGCACCAGTCGCCGACGGACTCCGTGGCCGATCTTCTCTACCTGGCGCGGCGGCGGGTGCTGGCCGGGGTCTCCATTTTTTATCCCGCACCGGGAAGCCCCGATTATCAAACCTGCGAAAAGTTGGGACTCCTGCCGGCCGACGTTGCTTTGATGCGCGCCAGCACCTTGCCGATCTCCCACACCACCGACCGTCGGCAGACGACCACCCTGCTGCGGTTGGGGCGCATCCTCAATTTCATGAAATCCCTGCTGGATCAGGGCATAGGGATTCCGGAGCCTCAAGAGTTCGCGGCCGGCACACGCATGAACCCCCGGGACCGACAAACCGCCGGTATCCAACTGCTGCGCTGGTTTCTTTTCGATGGGCAGCTGCGCGGCATCGACGCAGCCGGTGACATCTACCGCCATGCCACGGCACGGGATCTGACGAAAATTTTTTTGAATGGGCTACGGCAAGATTCTCTGAGGGGGTGTACTATCTGACTATAGGTTACCCCAGATAATGTTTCTGGCAAGGCCAAAGGGAGAAGGCTGTATGGTCATACGCCGACGACCGACACCAGCAGCCAAAATCTTTATTTTGAAGCGTATAGCATCCACATGCAATCGATCTTGTCCAATGCCATGTGAATCAGCAGGCCCAGCCCGATCAGCCGGATTTTGGGAATCAGCAGAAGCAGGAAATAAACGCCGATCGCCGGATAGGTGTGCAGCGGGTGAAAACCGATGCTGCAGCGGTTTGGATCGTACACCGGCGCGGCCATGAGATGATCCAGATCGACAACCATCGTGGCCAGCATCACCAGCCAGGCGCTTTTCCAGTGATCGGCATAGGCGGCTTTAGCGGCGACTCCGGGCACGACGACATGCAGCGCCAGATGAAAAACCGGACGAAACATCAGCGCTTACCATCGCTTCCGTCCTGCCGCCGGCACTCTACTGCCCGCAGCATTTTTTATACTTTTTACCGCTGCCACATGGGCAGGGCTCGTTGCGCCCGATTTTACTTTCGACCCGTCTGGTTTTCGTCGGATTCTGCAAGGCCTCCAGATCGGCGATATCCTCGGGCTTGTCCGGTTCCAGTCCGATGGTGAATCTCCAGCCGTTTTCTTTGAATATGGCCGCCACTTCCTGCAACCTCTCCTCGGTCTGAACCCTGACGATCGCAGGTCGCTTCTCCGTGCCCAATTTTGCCGTCTTCGTGCCGCCGAATGTTTTCGCCACGTGCTCTCCTTCCTTTGCTATAGGCTTTAAGATATAGATTTTGGCAAGGCAAGAGGCGGCTGTGATGTGATACACCAAAGACCGACACCAGCAGCCTAAATCTTTATCTTAAAGCCCATAGGCATCTCTAAGTGTGTTATCCATTCCCGGCAGCCGCTTTCAACCGTTGCCGGATTTCTTTTTCAGAACTTTTAATCCGTAGGGGCAGACGGCCGAGCAAATGCCGCAGTTTTGCCCCTTGTGATACTGAAAGTAGTTATCCTTTTTCCAGCGGTCGCAGGCCCGCACATCCAGGATCTCTTCCCGCGGCAGGCCCTGATACCAGGCGTTTCCGGTCAATGCCCCGGCCGGGCAGGCGTCGACGCAGCGCCGGCAGCGGCCGCAGAAGTCGCGCTCCATGGCCGGGCCGCACGGCAGGTCGATATCGGTAAAAACGGTCCCCAGCCGCACCCACGATCCATACCGGCGCGTGATAACCTGGCAATGACGCCCTACCCAACCCACACCGGCTTTCGTGGCGGCGGTTTTGTGGGGAAAATCGCCTTTAATATTAATTGTGTCGGTGCGCTCCGAGGGCGCCAGCGGCTTGGATCGAAACCCCCTGACCTCGATTTCGGCAGCCAGTAACACCGATAATTCATCGATGCGGCGGTTCACGTCGGCATACTCGTTGGCATAGGCGCGGTTGGGACCGTCTTGGATACCGGCCATAATGCCGGGGTCCATAGGAAGCGCAAATGACAGCGCGCCGGGAAAGCCTTTTCCGGCCCCATCCAAGGGGGCCGCAACCTCGCGCAGGTCCGCCGCCCCCCAGACAAAAATCCTGTGATCCGCCATCCAGTGTGTCAACCAGAGCGGAAAAGCCGGTGGAACGATCATTTCACGCCTCGCATTTGGGCATCCCTCGCGTCAATGAAAGTGGTCTACAGGCGGGACGGGTCTCCGGCCGGATTATTTATGCAGGAACGTATATATCGAAGCAAAATCTTTTCGGCCATAGCCGCCGCGCTTTGCATCGGCGTAGACTTCCTTGGCGAGATTTGCCGCCATCAGGGGCTGATTGTTTTCATAAGCGGTTGCCGCGACCAGATGCAGGTCCTTGTGCATCAGTTCCAGTGGAAAATGAGTCTCATCGCCTCCGGAGCGGATCATTTCCGCCTTGGCCTTGATAAATGGCGCGCAAACCGGCAGGTTCGGCAGGGTGTCCAGCAGAAATTCCTTTGGCAGCCCCAGCTTTTCACCCAAAAGGAGCGTCTCGGAAAATGCCAGCATCGCCTGCGCGAGAAGCGAATTCACCAGCATTTTAAATGACGTGCCCTTGCCGGGTTCGCCGACGTGAACGATCTTGTGGCCCATGAATTCCAACAAGGGCTCGATCTCGGTCACATCATCTTTATCCGCGCCAACGAAAAAGACCAGTTCGGCTTTCTCGGCCTGGGTTTTCGACCCGGCGACCGGCGCATCAACGAACCTGACCTGATGCCGCCGGGCGACGCGGCTTTCTTTTTGCGAGAACGACGGATTGACCGTCGAACAATCGACCCAGACGGCATCGTCTTTCATCGCCGCTATGAAGCCGTCTTCCGCCAGCGCGATCTTCTCGACGACTTCGGGAGAGGACAGCATCGTGAACACGACATCGGCGTCCCGCACCGCTTCTTTGGGTGATTCTGCGGCTGTCGCGCCGATTTTTTCCAGCTCCCGCACGGGATCTTTCGAGCGATTGAATATGCGAAGCGCAACGTCATTGCGCAACAGGTTTCCGGCCATTCGGCGGCCCATGATCCCCAATCCGATGAACGCTGCCTGCATGTGTCCTCCTTGAGACGCGAAGCCGCCCCTTTTGGAACGTTTCTACGGCCATGAGTATCAATTGAGTCTTGCCGTAACAGCTTACTCGGCCCGCGCATCGGCCCCGTGCTCGGAAAGCTGTGCCCCGAACCAGCGGTGCAGCGCGGTCAACAACTGCAGATCGGGTGTCAGGAAAGTGATTTCGGCACCCGCCGGCAGCTCTGCATACGTCACCTTGATGCGCGCGGCTCCGGCCTGAAGATCCTTGAGTCCCGGCATGTTTCCCCCGTGCAGGCTGGCCGGATCGCCGAAATCCCCCTTTTGAAACTTCTCGGCCTCACCCTGCAGGTGCTTGCGAATGAGCGCCACCTGATCCGCTGCGCCAGGATCTTTGGCGATGACCCGCAGCACACCGCCGGTCTGGGTCATTTCGAAAACATGGACGGTCTTGGCCACATCGAAGGGCATGACCCGTTGGGCCGCCTGGTGCACATGTTCCTGGCGCGTTTGCGCAGATACGGCGGCATGACCGATCGAGGCGAGCAGGACGATCGATTGGGCCAGAGTGCATAGCGTAAGCAACGGACGTTTCATGGGGCTCCTCGGATGGTTTAGTGGTGTTAATACGGCCATGGCATCTCAGACCCTTACGGCG
>JBAPWQ010000468.1:0-7377 GCA_049283795.1 Desulfobacterales bacterium
CGGAAATGATGCGCTGGGAGTATGACAAGCCGGAACGCCAGGTCATCATCACCAACGCCGACAAGCTCTGGATTTACCGGCCGCAGGACAACCAGGTGACCGTCGGCAAGGCGCCGGCTTTTTTGGCGGGCGGCAAGGGCGCCGGTTTTTTAGCGGACATAAGGGTGCTGCGCCGCAAGTTCGACATCTCGCTTGCCCCGGCGGAAGGCGACCGGTTTCATGTTCTCAAGCTCGTTCCGATCGAAAAAACGATCGATGTCGAGAAAATCCTGCTGTATGTGGCTAAAGACAGCCGCCTGGTGCAGCGGGTGGTCACTTACAACACTTACGGTGACGAGACCCGGATCGATCTGTTGAATTCGCGCTTCGACCCGGTTCCGGATCAATCCCTTTTCAGCTTCACCATTCCGAAGGGCACGGACGTGATTAAGATGGACGAATGAGCCGGGGGGAAACCGATTTTGAAGACCGATGACGTGACAGCAAACATCCGGCGTCTGCTCAAGGAGCGCAACGCGATTCTTCTGGCGCACAACTACCAGCCGCCCGAAATTCAAGACCTGGCCGATTTGTGCGGCGACTCGCTGGAATTGAGTATTCGGGCCGCCCGCACCGCCGCGGAGGTGATCGTTTTCTGCGGCGTTCATTTCATGGCCGAGACCGCCGCGATTCTCTCCCCCGAAAAAACTGTCCTGCTGCCGCGGCCCGACGCCGGTTGCCCGATGGCCGAGACGATCGACCCGGCCGCGCTCAAGGCCCGCCTCGATGCCCTGCCGCCGATGCCGGTGGTTACCTACGTGAACTCCTCGGCCGCGGTCAAGGCGCTGTCGACGATCTGCTGCACGTCCGCCAACGCGGTTGCGGTGGTCGAGAGCCTCGCTGCGCCGGAGGTGTTGATGACCCCCGACCGCAACCTCGCCCGCTACACCGCCGCCCGCACGAACAAGAAGGTCCACATCTGGGAAGGCTGCTGCCCGTTTCACGACCGGCTGACGCCCGACGATGTCCGGTGGGCCCGGCAGGCGCATCCGGGGGCGGTTTTCATGGCGCATCCCGAGTGCCGTCCGGAAGTGCTGGCGCTGGCCGACATCATCACCAGCACCTCGGGCATGCTGCGTGCCGCGGCCGACTCCGACCGCAGCCGGTTCATCGTGGGGACCGAGGTCGGCCTGCTCTATGCCCTGAAAAAGGCCGCCCCCGGCAAAGAGTTCTTCCCCGCCTCAGAGCGGATGCTGTGCGAGGACATGAAGAAAATCAGTCTGGCCGATGTATTCAAAAGCCTCGACCAGCTGCAGGGGCAGGTGACGGTGCCCGAAGACATCCGCCGGCCGGCGTTTGCCGCCGTGCAGAAAATGATCGACCTGGCCTAAACTGCATAAAAAATGCGCCACCTTAACTGTATAAAATGTGAAACATTTTATTCGAAGTACTCGTCGGGGATATCGGCGTTGGTGTAGACCTTCTGGACATCTTCGCAGTCTTCGAGCATTTCCATCAAACGCACCATCTGCTCCGCCTCCTTGTCGGCCAGGCTCAGAGTCGTCTGCGGCAGCATGGTGACCTCTGCGGCTGCAATGGGGATTTTAGCCGTTTCGATGGCGGCCCTGACCTTTTCGAAATCCTCCGGGGCGGCAATGACTTCGAAGGTGCCGTTATCCTCGCGCACGTCTTCGGCGCCGGCTTCAAGGGTTGTTTCCATCAGGGTGTCTTCGTTTACCGCGGCGTGCTCCACCACGATGTAGCCCTTCTTGCTGAACATCCAGGCCACGCAGCCGCTTTCGCCCATGCTGCCGCCGTTTTTCGCGAAGATGTGCCTGATTTCCGAGACGGCGCGGTTCTTGTTGTCGGTAAGTGAATCGACCAGCACCGCCGCGCCCCCCGGTCCGTAGCCTTCGTAAATGCTCTCGTCGTAGCTCACGCCTTCCAGGTCGCCGGTGCCTTTTTTAATGGCCCGTTCGATGTTCTCCTTGGGCATGTTTTCGGTCTTGGCGGCCTGGATGGCGGCCCTTAGCCGGGGATTGGCGCTCGGGTCGCCGCCGCCCCCCAGGCGGGCGGCCACCGTGATTTCCTTGATGATCTTCGTGAAGATCTTGCCTCTCTTTACATCGCTGGCAGCCTTCTTGTGTTTGATGGTAGACCATTTGCTATGACCTGACATCGGTGCCTCCTAAAGCTTTCCGGTTGCAATGATAAAAATTTCCTTGCTCGCCTTGCGGCTGCTCATCGGTTTGAAGATCTTGACGTGTTCGAAGCGGGCGCGAACCTCCTGCCGGAAAAGGTCGAAGTCTCCGCCCTGAAAAATTTTACAGACAAATCCGCCGCCCGACCGCAAGACCCGCACGGCCAGGTCCAGGGCCGCGCGGCAAAGATCGTAGGACCGGGCGGCATCGGTGCTCTTCTGGCCCGTGGTGGACGGGGCCATGTCACTCAGAACCACATGATGCCCCTCGCCTATCGCAGCCAGCAGGGCTTGGTCCAAAGACAGGAGATCGCCGGTGTGGACGATGGCGTTTTTCGGCACGCGGATAGTGACCGGCTGCAGGTCGACGCCCGTGACGCGGCCGCCGGGCCCGGCCAGCTGCGAGGCATAGAGCAGCCAGGAGCCCGGTGCGCAGCCGCAATCAAGGACGTGGTGACCTTTTTTGATGATCTGAAACTTGCGCTGAATCTCCTGGAGCTTGAAAACGGACCGGGCCGGGTACTTTTCCTTGCGCGCCTGCGCGCTGTAGTGGTCATCCCAGCGGTTGCGCTTGGCTGTTGATGGTTTCATAAAAGGCTGCTTTATAATCCCTGCGGTCGTTTTCCGTCAAGGCCGCTGCGCGCGGGTGGCCAACCCGACGCCATCAAAAAAGATTTTCGATACCCTCGGAAATGGTGCGGATACCGGTAATCGTCATGCTGCCGGTGCCGCTCAGCCGGGTGCGGTTGCTTTGCGGCACCAGGCACCTGGTAAACCCCATCTTGCGCGCTTCCTGGATGCGCGGCTCGACCTGCCCGATACCCCGGACTTCCCCGGTCAGTCCGACTTCGCCCAAGACCAGGGTGCCCTCCGGAATCGATTTGTCCAGAAAGCTCGATGCCACCGCGGCCACGATGCCCATGTCGACGGCGGGCTCGTCCACTTTCACGCCGCCGGCGACGTTCATGAAAATGTCATGCCCCAACAGCTGCATGCCGAGTTTTTTTTCCATGACGGCCACCAGCAGGGCGACCCGGTTCTGATCCAGCCCGAGAATCGTGCGGCGGGCCGTGCCGAAGCTGCTGCTGCTGGCCAGGGCCTGGAGCTCGACCAGGATCGGTCGGGTGCCCTCCATGCTGGCCGTGACAACGGATCCAGGGGCGTCGGTCGGACGCTCGGCCAGAAAAATGGCCGAGGGATTGCCGACCTCCTCCAGGCCCGCGCCCTTCATCTCGAACACGCCGATCTCGTTGGTGGAGCCGAAGCGGTTCTTGACGGCCCGCAGGACCCTGAAGACGTGATTGCGGTCGCCCTCGAAATACAGCACGGTGTCGACCATGTGCTCGAGCAGTTTCGGGCCGGCAATGGCGCCTTCCTTGGTCACGTGGCCGACCAGGAAAACCGGAACCCCGCTGCGCTTGGCCATGAGCATCAACCGCACGGTGGATTCCCTGACCTGGGAGACGCTGCCAGGGGCCGACGTCAGTTCGCTGTTGAACATGGTCTGGATCGAATCGACCACCAGAACCGCGGGTTTCACCGATTTGACCATGCCCAGGATGGCCTCGAGTTCCACCTCGGCCGCCACCAGCAGCTCGGGTGAGACGGTTTTCAGACGTTTGCTCCGAATACGAATCTGCCGGATCGACTCTTCGCCGGACACATACAGGACCTTGTGGCCCCCGGCGGCCAGACCGTAAAGGGCCTGGAGCATGAGCGTAGACTTGCCGATGCCCGGATCGCCGCCGATCAGAACCAGCGTTCCGGGCACGATGCCGCCGCCCAGAACACGGTCGAATTCCGCTATGCCGGTCGCCAGCCGCTCTTCGGATTCAAGCTCGATGGCATCAATCGGCACCGGTCCCGAGGGCGCGGCGCCCGGATCGCTGTCGCCGGCCGGCACCGCCGCCAAGCGGCTTTCCTCGGCAAATGTGTCCCAGCCGCCGCAATCCGGGCACTTTCCCATCCACTTGGGCGCCTGACAGCCGCAGGCCTGACAGACAAAAACCGTTTTGAGGGACTTTTTCACGGTTCAAAAATCTTTCAAAATGTGGTACATATGGTTCGCGTGGCAGGCGTTTCGATGGAAGCCGGCCGGTTTGCCGTGAAATTCTGTCTTACGGGGTGCGACCGGTGCTGTCGTTGCGCTTAATGTAATGGAATTCGTGCACGGGCCGCGAGAAAATAAGACCGGGCGCGGGAATGCGACAATGGATGCACGTCAACTGAAAATATTTATCATTTTGGCATCACCGGCGCAAGCCGGGATTTAAACACACGATTCAACGGGTGGAGAGCGATGAGACGATTTGCCGGACAGCGAGGCGGATTCATTTTCAGGATTTTTGGCTTTATCGGGTTGATGCTGTTGTCCGTGCCGGTGGCGGCGCAGAAAACGGCTCCCTATTACCAGCCCCTCCAGGAGCGGCTCATCGGCGACGGTTTCGATGCGGCCGTGATTCGGAAACTCTATGCCCGTCCGGAAGTCAAGTTCGAGACTAGGGGAATTTCGGTTTATTTCGTCCACCGCGAATCATCGGTTCATTACGAGCGCTACAAGGATCAGCTGCATATCGACAAGGCTCGGGATTACCTGCGGCAGCATCAAGGCGCATTTGCGGCGGCTCAAGATGTCTACGGGGTCGATCCGGAAGTGATCACGGCCATCATCCTGGTCGAAACCCAGCTCGGCACCATGCTGGGCACCCGCTCGGTGTTGAATACGCTTTCCACGATGGCCGCCCTGTCCGACCGCAAGGTCAGGGACCTGCTGTGGCAGCAGATTAAAACCACACCGGATTTGACCCGGGCGGCATTCGACAAGAAGGCCGCCCAGAAATCCAAGTGGGCCTACCGGGAACTCGTGGCTTTTTTACGCCACGCCGAATCCCAAGGGTTCGATCCGACTGAAATAAAAGGCTCTTTCGCCGGGGCCATGGGAATCTCGCAGTTCATGCCCAGCAACATCGGCCATCTGGCCAAAGACGGCAACAACGACGGCAAGATCAACCTCTTCGACGATGCGGATGCCATCGCGAGCGTCGCTTTTTACCTGAAAGAGCATGGCTGGCAGCCGGGCATGGAACGCGGGCGGGCCGCAAAAGTCATCTATCAATACAACCACAGCAACGAATACGTCGACGCCATCCTGAGCGTGACCGAGCGCCTGAAGGGCTGACAATGGATTTGAAATCGCTGGCGGTTTTCCTGGCGCTGTGCGTCCCGTTCTTTCTGCTCACGATCTGGGCCGTCGTCGATGTCTCCCAGCGCGAGTTCGAAAAAACCCGCACCAAGGCCATCTGGTGGCTGATCGCCTCGGTGCCCTTCGTCGGCTTCATTCCCTATTTTCTGATCGGTATACGGCAGGGAAAAAAGCCGGGTGCCGCGAAGTGAAAATTGAAAAGCCGGCGGAAAACCGCACTTTTGCCGGTTGCGATCCAGCCGGAAAATCAGGAAAAACCGGTTGACAACATCGGCGTGTTTATATAATTATTAGGTCTTCAAATTTCCCCGCCACTTGGTCCCATCGTCTAATGGTTAGGACGTCGGCCTCTCACGCCGGTAATCCGGGTTCGAATCCCGGTGGGATCACCAAGTAATGATATCAATCACTTAGATCAAAAATCAGAATCTTTTTTTATTCGAAAAAAATCCCATACCCAACACTATACCCAACAAGCGCCACTGGTTTGCTCTGAAGCGCCGCCACTGTCCAGCCCCCCCCCCCCCCCGTATTCCCTGGGTTTCAGCTTTTTTTTGAGATCATCCCACTCGTAAGGACAAAGGTCGGATCTCTCAAATGGGTAGCTGGCTTTTTTAGCTTGTGATCTAAAACCGTACACTGGTGCAGCGTTCTTTCAATAACACAGACGAAACTTATTCACATAATACCAATCGGATACTAAAATTAAATTTTAGTTGTTTGCTGGTAAAAATTTACTTGACAAAGCGATGATATACATCATATTGCTAAGAATAATACAATATATATACATTGATAAGTTCAATCACAATCGGTTGCGATTCAAGCTCAAGTTTATCCTCTCCTCTCCTCTACTCACGAATTTGGATTGTTTTACATACTCCGCAGTCTCCTGAGCCTGGCTTGTTCGCCATGGATATGAATCTGGTAATCTCTATTTAAAATTTATAAGAATCATGTAGGCATTCATCTCAAGAAACTTTCATCCACTTATTAGCGTGAAAGAGGGGGGGCCAAAGTGAAAGACTTTTTCGCGAAATTCGGTGGATACTTATTAGTTTCAGTTGTTGCTTTAATCGCAGGAACTATTTTTGGATTTAACAAAGCTTCTGATTATGGTGCTGACATTAAAATTAGGATTGGTTCAAATGAATTCACAATGATTTCACCAAAAATTTCAGATTTCGATCTGGCAAAAATTCCCGATGAGGACTGGAGTGGTTTTGCCACCAAAATCGAAAAATTACTGCCTAATCACTATTTTTCAATTAAACTTCGCGAGCTGAAAGACTGTAATAAAGGTCCCTTTACGCTTGTGGATTATGATCTAATTGTCAAATTTATTGATGATGAAAATATTGAACTATATCCCGAGTGGGCTCAAGCTTGCAGAGGTGGTAATTTTCTGTTTTCCAAAACTAGTATTTATAAAATAATTGAACCCCCTGAGTTATCGGAATTAAAACAAGGGTCAGACTTCGAAGTTCTTAAAGAAAAGCCAAAATCTTTTTGTGATCCTCAAATCATCGACAATGTAATTTGGATCAGTAAAGAAAGGGCTTGCCAATGGCTAAAAATAGATAAACGAGATTTACCCGAGGCTTTAAAGGTTAAAGCAAACATAATTTGTAAAATGCGCAGCTAATGGAGAGGGGAAAGTATAAAGTGTTTCTCCTCTACAAAAACAGTTTGGTTTTCTAAAATAAAATTGTTTTTAACATGGAGGTAATTATGAAAATAGTTTTACTATTAATTATTTCTATTTTGATGATATCGAATTTAGTCTTTGCAGATTGCGAGTACAATGGGAAAATGTATCCAACAGGCACAATAATAAACGGTAAAACATGCCAAGCAGATGGAAGCTGGAGATGAAACCGTTTCTGTGCCGTACACAGCGACATAAATAATCGCGCATAGATTTTACCAGACGGTCTGTAATACGGCCATTTTCTGAAGCTGATACGCTTTAACATTAAACGCTGTGTATATTCAC
>JBAPWQ010000469.1:0-12145 GCA_049283795.1 Desulfobacterales bacterium
AAGGCCCACGCCGGAATTTTCGGCCAGTTCAAGGGCATTCCGGAAAAATTCCCGGATCGCATCATCGACACGCCCATCAGCGAGTCGGCCATCGCCGGCGTCGGCCTCGGGGCGGCTCTGACCGGTATGCGGCCGGTGGTGGACCTGCACTTTTCCGACTTCGTCACCTGCTGCATGGACGAGATCGTCAACCAGACCGCCAAGATCCGCTATATGCTCGGCGGCCAGGTGCGGGTGCCGCTGGTCGTCTGGTGCCCGGACGGCGCGGGGTTGCGGGCCGCCGCCCAGCACTCCCAGTCCCTGGAAGCCTGGTTTGTGCACACGCCGGGGTTGAAGGTGGTGGTTCCCAGTGAGCCCGCCGACGTCAAGGGCTTGATCAAAGCGGCCATCCGCGACGATAATCCTGTCATGTTTTTCCAGCACAAGAAGCTCTTTGCCACAGAGGGCCCGGTGCCCGCCGGCGAATATGTCATAGAGTTGGGACGGGCCGTGGTGAAGCGGCCGGGAACCGATGTGACGCTGATCGGATACGGATCAGGATTTTACCTGTGCCGGCAGGCCGCTGAAGACCTCGCGGAAATGGGGATCGCGGCCGAGGTCATCGACCTGCGAACCCTCAAGCCGCTTGACATGGGGACGGTGGCTGAATCGATCAAGAAGACCCGGCGGGCGGTGATCGTGCACGAGGCCTGTCGGACGGGCGGCTTCGGGGCCGAGCTGGCCGCGCGGATCCAGGAGGAACTGTTCGATTTTCTGGCGGCGCCGGTCAAACGGGTCGCCGCCCGGGACGTGCCGATGCCCTTTTCACCGCCCCTGGAGGATTTCGTCCTGCCCAAGGCCGCCGACGTGGTAGCGGCGGCTCGGGAGCTGCAGTCGCGGCAGCGCAAGTAGAAGCTTCCCCCTCCCCCAGCCCCTCCCGCGAGGGGAGGGGAGTTTTTGGTATTTTTGTTTAAAAGCCGAAACCTTCCTGCGGGCTTTCAAACCAGGGACGGTATGGGTGCACCTAAAATAAACATGCCGATTTTCACCCGTGCAAAACGGTTTCGTTTTCTTTTACTGCTTGGCACATTCCTGTTTCAGCCGTGGTTTCAGGTCGATACAGCGGCCGAAACCACACTGCGCTGCGCCGGCGGCCTGGTTTCTGTGGGCGACACCGCCGCGAGGGTGCTGGAGATCTGCGGCGAGCCCACCGCGGAGTCCAATTGGGAAGAAGGGCACAACACCTACACCTCCCAGATATTCGACTACGAGAAAGAGCGCTACCAGCTCCCCAAACTGATCAAGGGGCCTATCCGGATGGCCCTGTGGACCTATGACCTAGGTTCCAACAAGTTCGTCCGGACCCTGCACTTCGAAAACGAGCGTCTGATCCGGATCGAAACGGGTGAAAAAGGCCGCAACTGACATCGCCGGAAATCGATTAGGTTAGAGCCGTTCGCAGAAAAGCGCCGGTTACTCGGCCCGCAGGGCTTCGATTGGATCGAGGTTGGCGGCCCGGATGGCCGGCAGGACCCCGGCGGCCAGGCCGATCGCGGCCGCCAGCAGTTCGGCCAGAACCACGTAGGACCACGGCGTGTGGGTGGGAAGGGCCGGAATCAGGACCCCGAGCAGCCAGGCGCCGCCGGTGCCGATCACCAGTCCCGCCAGCCCGCCGATGCCGGCCAGCACGACGGCCTCGCCGATGAAAAGGGCCAGGATCTGTCGCCGGCCGGCGCCCAGGGCCCGCAGCAGCCCGACTTCGGACGTGCGATCGTTGACGGCGATAATCATGATGGTCAAAATGCCCACCCCGCCCACCAGCAGAGAAATTCCGCCCACCGCGCCAACCGCCAGGGTCAGGATGTTCAAAATGGAACCGAGCACATCGAGCATCTGCTCCTGGGTCGTGATGGTGAAGTCTTCCGATCCGTGGCGCGCGACGAGCAGTTTGCGGGCGCGCTCGGCCACCTTGCGCGCTTCGGCGCCGGCGGCATAGAGCAGATCGATTTCCATCAGGCTCTCGCGATTGAACAGGGACAGGGCGCGCGCCGCGGGGATGTAGACCGCGTCATCCAGGTCGAAGCCCAGCATCTGCCCCTTGGACTCCATCACGCCGATTACCCGGTATCTTTCGCCGCCGATCCGCACGCGCTGTCCCAGCGGGTTGGCGGTGCCGAACAGCTCCTGGCGGACCTTGCTGCCCAGCACCACCAGGGCCCGCGGTGCGCGCGGGTCGTCGGGCGGGAGAAACCGGCCGCCGGCGACCGCGATGCGCCAGACCTCGGGCGCTTCCGGCCCGACGCCGAAGATGTAGGTCCGGCGGCTGCGCTTCTCGAACTCCACCGGGGCGTTGCCCTGCACGACCGGCACGGCCGACATCACTTCCGGGATTTGCTTCACCGCTGCGGCATCGTCGATCGTCATCGGGCGGACGTTGCTGATGATGGCGCCGGAAATGCCGACCGTCGTGGTTTTGCCGGGCGTGATGCCGATCAGGTTGGTACCGAACTGCGTAAACTCGCTCAGCACGAACCGGTGAACCCCTTCGCCTAGAGACGTTAGCAGCACCACCGCCGCCACGCCCACGGCAATCCCCAGGGCGGTCAAAAAGCTGCGCATCCGGTGGCTGAGAACAGCCCCGAGCGCCAGCCGGATGAGATCGGCGATGGTCATGCCGGTCATCTCCTCGAGAGGGCCTGGACGGGTTCTAGGTCGGCGGCCCGGCGCGCGGGCAGAACGCCGAACACCAGGCCGGCGCACAACCCGACGGCGATGGCGGCCATCAGCGCCCACCACTGAATCGTCACCGGGAAATCGGGATAAAAGCGCCGGGCGGCCCAGGTGCCGATCACGGCCAGCACGACGCCCAGCAAAGAACCGATCAGGGAGAGAACGGCCGATTCGGAGAGAAACAGACGCAGGATCTGGCCGCGGGGCGAGCCGATCGCCTTGAGAAGTCCGATTTCGGTTTTCCGCTGGGACACCGAGACCAGCATCACGTTCATGATCAGGATGCCCGCGACGGCCAGGCTGATGGCGGCGATGCCCCCGACGGTCAGCGTCAGGGCGGTGAATATCCGGTCGAAGGTCTTCAACAGGGCGTCCTGGGTGATGACGGTCACGTCGTCCTCGCCGTCGTGGCGGTCCGCGATGATTTTAAGGATGGCTTGTTTGGCCCGCGGCACGGCCTCGCGCCCGCCGGCCTGGACCATGATCCGGAAGAGGGAAGAGGTGTTGAAGAGCATCTGCGCCGATGCCACCGGGACGAGGGCGATGTCGCTCATGTCCATGCCGAGGCTCTGGCCCTTGGGGGCCAGCACGCCGATCACGCGAAACCGGCGGCCGCCGATGCGCACCCATTGCCCCAGCGGCGACAGATTGCCGAAGAGTTCGCTCTTGATCTTGGACCCCAGCACGCAGACGCCGGAGCCGCGCGCGGGGTTGCCGACCGGCAGGAAACGGCCCTGGGTCATCGACAGCGACCGGATCTCGGCCAGCTCGGCCGTGGAGCCCATGATGGTCGTCTCCCGCTCGCGCTGCTGCCAGGCTACCGGCGCGCTGCCCACGGCGATCGGGGCCATGCGCCGGATGGACGAACTGCGCTTGAGCGCCAGGGCGTCTTCGAGCGTCAGGTCGCGCGGGGTTTCGCCCATCAGGGGGGGCGGCCCGCCGGTCGTTTCAGACCGGCCCGGGATTACGATCAGAAGGTGGGTCCCCAGGGAAGTGAACTCACGCGTGACATAGAGGCGGGCGCCCTCGCCCAGGGCGGTCAGCAGGATGACCGCCCCCACGCCGATGGCCATCGCCAACAGGGTGAGAAGGGTGCGGGCCGGATAACCGGCCGCGGCCCGAAAACTGAATCGCAGGACGTCGAGGGTTTTCACGCTGGTTTTCCGGAATCCGAACCGATGCGGCCGTCGAGCATCCGCAGGCGCCTTGTGGCCCGCCGGCCGAGTTCGGGGTCGTGGGTGACCATGATCAGGATTTTGCCTTCCTGGTTGAGGTCCTCCAGAATCCGGATGACCTCGCCGCCGGCGGCACGGTCCAGGTTTCCGGTCGGTTCGTCGGCCAGGATGATGCCGGGCCGCATGATGGTGGCCCGCGCAATGGCCACCCGCTGGCGCTGTCCGCCGGAGAGCTGGTCCGGGCGGTGCCGGGCGCGGTCGGCGATACCCAGGGCGTCGAGGGCCTGGCGCAGGCGTTTTTTCCTTTCCGCGGACGGTATGCCGGCCAGTATAAGAGGCAACTCGACGTTTTCGGCGGCGGTCAGGCGCGGCACGAGGTGGAAGAACTGAAAGACGAATCCGATTTTGTGCCGGCGGACGGCCGCCTGCTGCGCGTCGCTCAGGTCGGTGGCGGTCACCTCGTCCAGCCGGTAGACGCCGCTGTCCGGGCGGTCCAGCAGGCCGATGATGTTCAGCAGCGTGGACTTTCCCGACCCCGAGGGGCCCATGACGGACAGGTATTCGCCGTCACGCACAGTGAGGTCGACCTGATTTAAGGCATGCACGGCCTCGGTGCCGACCTGGAACGTACGGCCGATGCCGGTCAGCTCGATCAAGAATTTTCCTTTGCAACGACGGCCGGTGCGTTGTCGGTGATGCCGGATCGGTCCGCGTTGACCACAACCCTTTCACCCTCCTCGAGGCCGGCGGTCACTTCGGTGACGTCCCAATTCGACAGCCCGGCCTTGATCTCCCGCTCCCGGATGACGTTCCGGTCCGGCATAAAAACGAAAACGCGCTTGCCGTCCAGGATGGCGTGGGTCGGTATCCGCAACGCGTCCGCCCGGGCCTCCAGGACGATTTCCACATCGGCGCTGTATCCGGCCAGCAGGTGCTTGAAATCCTCCGTCCGGCTGAATTCGACCTCGACATCGACGGTGCGGGCCTGCTTTTCGCGGTCCAGCACGAAGGGCGCGATGCGGCGGACCCGACCGGGAAAGCGCCGGTCGCCGAACGCATCGAGGCTGATCCTGGCCGGCAGGCCGACGGTGACCGCGGCGGCATCGACCTCGTCGATCGGCGCCGTCACGTAGAAACAGTTCACGTCCACGATGTCGACCGCCGGCGGGGTCGGAATGCCGATCGGCGAGGGTGTGACGAACTCGCTCAGCTCGCCGTTGATCTGGGCGATGATGCCGTCAAACGGCGCCCGCAGGCGGGTGCGGTCCAGGTTCGCCCGCGCCACGCCCACCCCGGCCCGGCTGGTCATTACCGCCGCACGGGCGGCCGCGCATTCGGCCTGCAGGGATTCCGCGCGGCTTATCGTCCGGTCGGCCTGTTCTTCGGAGGCCGAGCCCGAGCGGCGCAGCTTGACCTGGCGGTCGGCTTCGCGCCGGGCGACATCGGCCTGGAGGCAGGCGGAGGTCGCCCGCGATTCGGCCGCAACGGCCTCGCTTTCGGCCAGGGCGCTCTGGGCCGCCAGGTCCTCGTTCCACAATTCCAGCAGAAGCTGGCCGGCGGTGACGCGGTCGCCTTCCCTGACCGGCAATTTGGCGATCTGCCCGCCGATACTGGGGGAGAGCTTGGCGCGGCGGCAGGCCTCGACCGTGCCGGCCCGCGTGTTGGCGACAATTTTCTCCACCTGTCCGGTCTCGACCGGCCGCACGACGACTTCCACCGGCTTCGGGCGCGTGACGTGCCAGATGATGCCGGCGATGAGAGCGACGGCAGCTGCGAGAAGCGACCAGCGCAGAGTTATTTGAAGGGTTCGATTCAAGATCGGTCCCTCGATTCGGCGCTATGCATAGGGTCAGCACAAAAATACAGGGGGGAGCCAGCTTACTCCCCCCGATTAGGTTTTCAAAACCTTTCCAACAAACCATAACGAGGTCTATAATTCAAATATTATTTCGTCTCGGAAGGGTTGCCAGCAGGACTGTTAGGGACCCGTAAAAAATGTTGGATTGCGGGGTTGTCGAGAATGATCCGCAACAGCCCACGAGCGTGATTTTCGGCATCTGCTGTGACTTTACTTGAAAAAAGATGAACCTGTTTTGGGAAGCATGACGGAAAAGGTCGATCCCGCATCGAGCCGGCTTTCCACCTTGACCTTGCCGCCGTGGGCTTCGACGATCGCCCTTACCAGGCTCAGCCCCAGCCCCAGACCACGCTTGGAACGGCTGCGGTCGCCGCGAAAGAGGCGGTCCCAGATTTGGTTGATTTCCTCCGGGTCGATCCCGATCCCCTGGTCGGCCACCACGATGACGGCAAAGGGACCGTCTTCGTGGGCCGAAATTTCGATCGAACCGCCCGGACGACTGTACTTGACGGCATTGTCGAGGAGGTTGGCGGTAACCTGCCGGATGCGGTTCCGGTCGGCGTGAATCAGCAGTTCATTCGGCAGGCGCGTGCTGATGGTCACCTGCCGATCTTCGGCGATGATTTCGTAGAGATCGACCACGGAGGAGACGGTTTCCGGGACCGACACATCCGTTTTGTTCAGTCGCATCGCACCGGTTTCGGCTTCGGCCACATCCATCAGGGTATTCAACATGGTCAGGACTCGGTCGGATTCCTCCATGCAATCGGCCAGGGCCTCCCGGCAGGGGTCCGAATCCAGATCGTTCTGCAGGGCCAGTTCGGCGGTTCCCCGCAGGCGGGTCATGGGCGTGCGCAAATCGTGGGCGACATTGTCCAGGGATTCGTGCATGGCCTGGATCAGGGAATCGTTTTTATCCAGCATCCGGTTGAAAAGGCTGACGAGTTCATCGAGTTCGCCGCGTCCGGACCCCGCGGGCACCCGGCTGCTCGTGTCGCCGGTCGCGAGAATCTTGCGCACCGTGAGGATCAACTGCCGGACGGGGCGCATGGCGCGGAAGGTCAGAAATCCGCCCCCGATCATGCCGAGCAGGAGCAGTGGCAGGACGAATTTCAGGAACACCGATCGGAAGTAGGACAGAAATTCCCGGCTGCGGGTCGAATTCTTGCCGACCTGGAGGATCAGTCCGCCGGGGAGGCGGCTGTTGCCGATGGTCCAGGAGCCCTTGCCGTCGTCCTCTACGAAGAACAGGGGGTCCTTGCGGCCCGGGTCCGGGGCCTCGAGCCGGTGGCGATCGAACCCTTCGACGCCCGGCGGAAAACTGATGAACAGCATCTGGTCGTGCGGCCCGATGATGCGGATGAAAAAAATATCGCCCGAGCCGCGGGATTGCACTGCAAACCGTGTGCGCACGGCTTCCAGACCCCCTTCATAGTACCAGGCCGTGTACTCCTGGATGCGGTCCCGGATGACTTCCCGCTCCTTCTCTTCGACCCATCTGTCGATGATGTAGTAGGCGACCAGGAAGAGCGCCAGCGAGCTGACGATAAAGAAAACAGCGTACAGGATGCTCAGCTGCAGGCTGAATGTCAGGCCGATACCCTTATTGGTCTTTGAGGACATACCCCATTCCCCTGACGGTGTGCAGCATCTTGCGGTCAAAATCCTTGTCGATCTTGTTGCGCAGGCGGCAAACCAGGACATCGACGACGTTTGTCTGCGGATCGAAGCTGTAGTCGTAGATATTCTCCAGAATTGAGGTCTTGGAGACGATGCGGCCGGGATGGCGCATCAGGTATTCCAGCAGCGCAAATTCCCGCGCCGGAAGTCCGATGACGGTGTCCCCGCGTTTGGCTTCGCGTGCCAACAGGTCGATGGTGAGATCCCCGACGGTGAGCGTGGAAGACTCCGTCACCCGGGTATCTCTGCGGATCAGCGCCTGAATCCGGGCCAGCAGTTCCGAAAAGGAAAAAGGTTTGGTCAGATAGTCGTCCCCCCCGGCCTGCAATCCCTTGACCCGGTCGTCAACGGTCCGCCGGGCGCTGAGGATGATCACGGGGGTATTGTTTTTCCTGGCCCGCAGCCGTTCGATCAGGGTCAACCCGTCCAGGCCGGGGAGCATGATGTCAACGACGGCGGCGTCGTAGACCCCGCTCAGCCCCAACTCAAGACCGTCCGGGCCGTCCTGCGCGACATCGACCGCATATCCGGCCTCCTTCAGGCCCTTGGCGATAAAAGAGGCGATCTTCTTGTCATCCTCGACAACCAAGATTCTCATCGTTACGGCCTTTCACCGGTGTCCCCATTTAAAACAACGAAAACGGACAGAATGCAATTCCGACTGCATTGTGCTGTTTCTAATAGTGCGCGAAACGTATCGACGTCAAGGACCTGAACCATTCAAGACGGTTTGATGACGATCGCGGCCGCCTTGTCGTTGTCCAGGTACCTGGCGGCCAGCTGCGACAGTTCACGGCTGGTTATGCCGGCGTAATCGGTCTGGATCGTCCGGCTCCACTCGATTTGCTGGGGAAATTTTTTCGACCCCGTCAGGACCGTATCGAGCCAGTATGCGTTGGTGCGGATGCGGTCCTTTATTCCGGTAATGCTCGGACCGATAGCCCTTTCCAGCTCATCCGGCCGGATGCCGTTTTGTGAAAGATCGGCTATGATCCGCCTGACCTCATCCACGACAACAGTCGCCTGGGCCGGATCGACCAGCGCCGCAGCTTGCAGGACGCCATAGCCGGGGTATGCCCGCCCGGGCCTGTTGTAGGCGTAGGGTGAATAGGCGGCCCCCAGACTCTCCCGCAGCCTTTCCCGCAGGCGGTCCGAAAAGATTTCACCAAGCACGGCCAGGCGGCGCGTGCGGTTGATATCCCACATGTCGGTGGTGGGGTAGGCGACCACGATCAAGGCCTTGGGGATTTCCGTTTCAACGTGGATGTCTATCGACTGCGCGGCCGGAAATCGAATTATTGAAGATCGCTTCTGGCCGCCCAAACCATGTCGGCCGGGCAGGCTGCCGATATAGGTGCCGACGATATCGATCACTGACGCTTCGTCAAAATCGCCGACCACGGATACCTCCAGGGGCTCGTTTTTCAAGGCGGCATCAATCCAGGAACGCACGTTTTCGAGGGTCAGGCTCGTGAAAGACTGGAAAGGCGGGAGGCCGAAGCGCCCGTCGCCGCCGGCCAGGAACCGGTATCCGGCAAGTTGCATCTGACCGTCGATCGATCGCGAAAGCGCCGTGTACATCTGAGCGAATCGCTGCATCGAAAGCGCATAAGCCTCCTTGCTGTACACCGGGTCCGTCAAGTGGGCGTGCAACAGCTGAAACAGCAGACGGGTCTCTTCCGGCACCGTTTTACCTTTTAAAACAAATTGGTCTTCCGCGACGGTGAAATCAACCGTGGTGTTGCGCCCGGCCATGGCCCGTTCGAGATCATCGCGGCTCAACGGTCCCAGACCGCTTTCATTGACGACCGCCTGGCCGAGGTCGGAGAGGCCCGGCAGGCTCTGCGGTTCACCGGACCGGCCGCTACCGAAGGCGATGTTGACCAGGACCTCATTTTGCCTGAAATCGGTTTTTTTGAGGTTCAGGCGCACGCCATTGGCGAATTCGATCTGGGTGACTCCGAGATCCGGCAGGGGCACTCGGCCGACAATGCGACTGCTGGGCGACGGGTCGGGCAGGTAAGGAAAGCTGACGGGTTTCGCCTCACCGTCGGGGGTGACCGCCGCCAACCGGCTGCGGCCGTAAGCGGCCAGCAACTGCTGCTCGGCCGGGTATTCGCCGGTGGTCAGGTCCGTGTTCCCGGTGACCATGACGAGCCGGTGAGCGGGGGACCAGACGGTTCGGAAGGCCGCGTTGACCCGGTCGACTGTCAGGGCCTCAACCAGCGGACCGGCCAGCGCCTTTCTTTGCTGAGGCGATTGAAAAACCCGGTCTTCACTCAACGAAGAGAGGATCTGCAGCGCCAGTCGGCGGCTGTCGCGGGTATTCGCTTTATTTAGCGCGTCGTCGTACTCGGCCAAGACGCTTTTTTTGACACGCTCCAGTTCGGTCGGGGTGAAGCCATAATCAAGAGCGCTTCTGAGGGTCTGCTCGATTGAAGACAGCATTTTATCCCAGTCCTGGGGGTTGCCTTCGGCGCTGATCATCGCCGTTTTCAAATGACGCAGGAACGTTTCCGAGCCGGAGAACACCTCCGTGAACGGCGCATCGGGTCTTTTGACCAGGGCATCCAGACGATGCCGAAACATTCGATCGGCGACTTCTTCCAGGAACAGTTGCTCCTGAAGGGCGGTGGAATCCGGAAGGTGAGGAATTTTTTCGACAACTTCCAATGAAACCGTGGTGTTGCCCGCTTCCCTTTCGTAATGGTAGAAGGGGTTGACGCCCGCATGACTGACGGTGCCGAACTCCGGTGTTTCCCTTTTCGGCGCCCGGGCGGAAAAGTCGCTGAAGCGATCTTTTATGAGCCGTTCGGCCAACCGGGCATCGAAATCACCGGCCATCACCAGGACCATGTTGTCGGGCCTGTACCAGGCATCGTAAAATTCCTTGAGGAGGTTGCGGTCCGCGTTCCGGATGACTTCCGCGGCGCCAATGGGAAGCCTCTGCGCCACCCTTGTTCCGGGCGCTTCGAAACCGAGACCGGCCACATACGTGCGATAGGATGCCGAGTCCCGGCTGCGCATCTCCGCCAGGATGACGTTTCGCTCACGGTCGATCTCTGACGGCAGTAGCAACGCCCCGTCGGCATAGTCCCGCATGACCAGAAGCCCCTTGTCGATATTTTTCTCGTCTCCCACTGGCAGAAGGACCTCATAGACCGTTTCATCGAAGCCGGTGTAGGCGTTTGCATCGGCACCGAACTGCATGCCGATGCTCTGGAAATACTTCACCAGTTCCCCGGGTGCGAAATGGGTTGACCCGTTGAAGAGCATGTGTTCCAGATAGTGGGCCACCCCCTTCTGATCGTCGTTTTCGTTCAAGCTGCCGCTCATGACTTTCAGGTTGATGCTGACCCTGTCCCTGGGCGTGCGGTTTTCCACGAGGGCATACCTGAAGCCATTGGGGAGTTCCCCGAAAACGACCGCCGGGTCCGGTGCAAGGTCACTTTTTTCGTGGGGCCAAAGCAGCGCCGGCGGCTGTGGGAAGGATGGGCCCGTTTCAGCGGCATCGACCGGGGCCGTCAACAGATTGCCAAGACCGCCGCTGAGGGTGCGGCTGTCAAGACCCGCGCCCGCGCCTGAAACGAGAACCAGGACGAAGAGCCATAAGAGGGTCGATCTCAAGAACCTCTGGAAACCGTTCTGAATCATCTCCATGGTGAATTTTCCCTTCTTTTATTTATTCCCTGCATTTTGAGCGCATTTCACGGATCAGTCAGTAAAGACCTGCTGATGATAATACCGCAATCTTTCCAAAGCCTTTCTGCCGGATTACGCGGATGTAATGTTCGTGCAAGGCGCCGGTAAGAACAGGGCGTTACCGTATTGGCAAACGAATTCGAACCAAACCGCCATAAACCAAACCGTCGACGACAGGGATCCCTTCCTTAACGGTTGGAATGAACCGAGCGTCGACACTTAACCAATCGCCAGGAGGATTAAGAACATGACACGCACAATCAATTTGACACGGTCCATCTTCATTATGTTGATGACCGGACTGCTGGTGCTATCGGGATTGCTGATCGCGAATGCGAGCCCGAATGCGCCGGTACCGATGATTCCGGAAAACTTCAGCAGCCTGGCCGACACTGTCAGCCCGGCCATCGTCCACATTCGGGTGGAAAAAACGGTCAAGACCGACGGCCCGGCTATGGCCCCATTCGGGATGAACCCTTTTGGCAACAACAAACCTTTCGAAGGTCATCCGGAGAAGTTTTTCGGGCCCAACGGCCGGCCCGAATTCAAACAGCCCGGTTCGGGATCCGGTTTCGTCATCGACAAAGAGGGGTATGTCGTCACCAACAACCATGTTGTTGACGGCGCCGATAAGATCAAGGTCGTCCTCAAAGATGAACGGGACTACGACGCCAGGATCGTCGGACGGGATCCCGTGACCGACATCGCCCTGCTCAAGATCGACGCGAAAGACAGCCTGCCGACCGTGGCTCTGGGGAGTTCCGACAATCTGAAAGTCGGGGAGTGGGTTATGGCCATCGGAAGCCCGTTCGGGTTGGACAACACCGTGACCGCGGGCATCGTCAGCGCCAAAGGGCGCGTCATCGGTTCCGGGCCTTACGACGATTATATCCAGACGGATGCGTCCATCAACCCGGGAAACAGCGGCGGTCCCCTGCTCAACATGAAGGGTGAGGTCGTCGGGATCAACACCATGATCGTTGCCGGCGGGCAGGGAATCGGGTTCGCGATCCCCATCGAC
>JBAPWQ010000470.1:0-8513 GCA_049283795.1 Desulfobacterales bacterium
GATGAAAGCGCTCAGCGTCGCTTCGTCCAGCCGGTATTCGGCCACGAACACCCGGTCGAATTTTTCGAATCCGAAGGCATCGGCCGGAATCAAGGTGATGCTGTCAGGGTTCAGGCCGGCCTGCGGGAAGAGCGCCGTTTCGGTGATGGCCCCGGTCTCGACCGGCGTGGCGCGATTGAAGGCCGCCGCCAACGACTGCATCTGCTCGGCAATCGCGGGTGAGTCTTCGGAGGCGATCAGCTCGATGTAATAGGGCCCGCGCACCCAGAAAAGGGCGTTGGCCGCCTGGTAGGCATAGCGGCCGACGGCCGGCGCGGGTACGGCATCGTCGCGCTGCTGCGAGCTGTAAACCGCAAACGCGTTCTCGTGCGAGGCCATGTCGTAGACGAAGATCTCGATCCAGGTTTCAGGGCTTGCGCCGGCGCTGAAGCGCTGCGCCTGAAGGCGCTTGAAGCCAGCCGACAGATACAGTTCGGCCTTGCCGTCGATCTTATCCGAGAGCGTGTCGCGATCGAAGGTTTCCGCAGCGGTCAGGGCCGAAATGCTGGGGGGCAGCGGGAACAGCGCCGTCACGGCCGGGGGGGCTGAAATCGCCGCCGGGTTGCTGCTGATCATCCGGTCGGCGGCCGGCTGCAGCACGGCCGGGTTGAACTGGGATTGGCGAATCAAAATGATCCCGAGCGTCAAAACGAGCACGGATAGGATCGCCATGCTCAAGCGCGTTTCGAGCCGCGAGGGCCCTTTTGCCGGGGTGCGCATCGGATTTACGGTCTCCTACAGCCGACGGGTTGATATCGACCACCTGCTTTTTACAAACAGCCGGCGGTTCCTGTCAATGCCCGGCGTTTCATGACCAGCGGCCGGTCCGATGTCGACGCGCGTGAAAAAGGCCGCCCAGGCGGCTCGGAAGCCGGTCCGGTGGCTTGAGACGAGGTAAAAGGGAGGCGGTTGGTTTATGGCCGGTGGTGGCCGCCGGGCGCAGAACGATTCAAGCGCCGGCTGCCGGGGGAAATGCGAGGGCCCTAGCGCGAGAGGATCTCGTCCAGTTTTTCCGTCAATTTTTTATAGGTGAACGGTTTCTGGATAAAGTCGTCACAACCCCGGTCGATGATGTCCTTGGCGCGGCCTTCGATGCTGTAGCCGCTGCACAAAAGGACCCGCACATCGGGATCGATCTCTTTGAGACGGTCATACACCTGGCTGCCGTTCATGGTGGGCATGACCAGATCGAGAATGACCAGGTCGATGTCGTCCTTGTTCTCGGAGTAAAGCCGCACGGCTTCGGGACCGTTGCGGGCTTCGAGCACCTGGTAGTTCATCTTTTGAAGCACCATGGCGCCGATCTCCAGGATGTCCGGTTCGTCGTCCACCAGCAGGATCGTCCCGTTTTTCTTCGGCCGCTTGTCGGGATTTTTCGGTGTTTCGGAAATTTTCTGGCGCGTCGTCGGGAAAAAAATCGTAAATCGTGTGCCGACCCCCGGTTTGCTGGCGACATCGATGTAACCGCCATGGGCCTTCACGATTCCGTACACCGAGGCCAACCCCAGCCCGGTGCCGCTGCCCATTTCCTTGGTCGTGAAAAACGGTTCGAAAATGCGGCCCTGCGTCTGCTTGTCCATGCCGATACCGGTGTCTGAAACCGTCATTTGGACATAGTTTTCCGCTTTGGGCTTGTAGGGACCGCCCTTCATTTGCTTGCGGCTCTTGATGGCGGTTTCGATCGTCAACCGTCCGCCTTCGGGCATCGCGTCGGCGGCATTGACGAAAAGATTGAGCAGGACCTGCTCGATCTGGCCTTTATCGGCCCGAATTCCCGGTGCATCGTCGTTCAGGTTCAACTCTATGACGATGTCCCGTTTTACCCGGCCGAAGGCCTCGGTGGTTTCCCTGATGATCCGGTTGAGGGAAAGGGGCTTGACCTCATACCGGCCCTTGCGGGCATAACCGAGAAGCTGCGAGGTGAGCCTGGCCCCGTTCTGGATTCTTTCTTCGATATTTTTGAGCCAGTTGTGAAACGGGTGGGTCGGCAGGATCCCCAGCAGCATGAGGGACACATAGCCCTGAATGGACATCAGCAGGTTGTTGAAGTCATGCGCGATGCCGCCGGCGAGGGTGCCGATGGCCTCGAGCTTCTGGGCCTGCTGAAGCTGTTCTTCGAGTTTTTTGCGCTGGGTGATGTCCACCAGAAAGCCCTTGACCTCAACCAGGTTGCCGTCCGAATCGAACACACCGGTCATGTTTTCGATGATATTGATCGCATTGCCGTCCACGCGGCGCATGATCGACTCGTAATTGATGAGCTTCTTTTCCTTTTTGATCAGCTCCAGGATCTTTTCGCGTGGTTGAGACTCATGATAAATCACCCCGGCATTCGTGTTGAGCGCTTCCGCGAAGGAGGAGAATCCCAGCATGTTGATGAAGGCGGAGTTGCAGGTGACGATTTGACCATCGGCTCTGGCGATATAGGCTCCGGAGATATTGTCTTCGAAAAACTGCCGGTACCGCTCCTCGCTGTCACTTAACTTCTGCTCGGCCGCCTTGCGGCGGGTGATGTCGCGCAAGGTGATGAGGTCGGCCGACCGGCCTTCGAAAATGACCTTTTTCCCGAGAGCTTCGACCCATTTCGGGGTCCCGTCTTTGGCGAAAATCCGGTATTCGAATGGAAATCCGCCTTTCCCCTGATTGACGAGCAGCAGATGATCGAAAGCCTCGCTTAGGGAATCCGGGTGCATGAAATCTTTGATGCTGAGGCCTACAGCCGACCGGGGATCGTCGATTCCCACCAGAGCGGCGCCGGCCATGTTCGTGAACAGCACCGTTCCCGACCAATCCACAATGACGGCCGCATCGAGCATGTTGTCGATCAGACAGTGAAACAGCTGGTCGTTTTCATTTTTCGGGGATTCGGTCATGCTGTTTCCTTTGATGCGGCGGGCCGGTGGGCGACGGCATCGAATTTTTTGTAAAGTCTTGGATTAATTAATTTATAAATTATAGCCGCTCTGAACCGAATTGTCGAATAATTCCTTTCCGGCCGCTTTCGCCCCGGTTCCGCCGCCGATCGAATTTAAGCACCGGATAACCGCGGATTTAAAAAATGCCACGCCGTAAAAACCGCAAATATGTTCGGAAGACTGTGGTGCTAGCCATTTTATGGTTGAAATTTTTCATATTCTATTGCATTCATAGCCTGTTTTGAAAGCTGAGAGGTAGGAAGGCTGGGAAGCTGGGAGGCTGGGAGGCCGTGAAGCTGGGAAGCTGGGAGGATGGAAGGCTGGGAGGCTGAGGAGCGGGCAAGGCCGAAAATCGGGAAACCGGAAATAACGGATGGTGCGGGTTAAAGTCCTATTTAAGGGAAGCGGATTAACCAAAAGGGGGATTATGAGGATGCAGGCCAAACGGATGGGATTCTTGTGCGTGGTGTTGGCGCTCTCGGTCGCAATGACCGGCGGGGTTTTCGGCCAGGATTCTGAAGGCGACATGTGCGTGCCGATGGGCGATATCAAGATCGGTATCCCCGACGGGGTCACGCCGCAGAAAAGCCGGGTTGTTTTTCCACATGCACGTCATTTCGCGACGGACTGCAAAACATGCCACCATACCTGGAAGGGTGAGGAGAAAATCCAGGGCTGCCAGACTTCCGGATGCCATGACCAGGCCAGTGCGCCGAAAACAACCGATTCCTATCTGTCCTATTCAAACGAGTCGATTAAATATTTCAAATACGCCTATCACCAGGCCTGCATCGGCTGCCACAAGGATATCCGCGCCAAGAACCTGGCGACGGCCAAATCATACCAGGTGCTGGGCGAAAGCCAGCCGGCAGCCGGCCCCTCCGGTTGTATCGAATGTCATCCAAAATAGGTTTATGCGCTTTTGAACCGCAAGGCCCTTACGGGGTGGTCGGTCGGCCACCCCGTGAGGTGTCTGCGCGCTGCCGCCGGGAGGTGGCGTTTTCAGGCCGGCAACCGAGCCGTGCTGGTGCCGAAGCCGCCGCCGGGCGCGCGGCAGTATTGTCGAGCTGCCGCGGATGGGTCGTTCAATGACCGGCGGCCGGAAACAATCGATGCTGTGCCCCGGCTGCGGCAAACTGATCAGCACCAGTGAGCCGCGGTGCCCCTACTGCGGGATCGCGCGGCCGGCCTCGCTGGGCAACCGGCTGCTCGGCTCCCTCGGCCTGGGCGATTCGGAGCGCCTGATCCGCGCCGTGATCTATGCCAACATCGGCATGTACCTCATCTCGCTCCTTCTCAGCCCGAACCGTATCGGGCTGTCCCCAAATCCGCTGACCTTCCTGTCACCCAATGACCAAAGCCTTTTCCTGCTGGGAATGACCGGTACCGTCCCCATCGAGCGCTTCGGGCGCTGGTGGAGCCTTCTGGCGGCCAATTACCTGCACGGCGGTGTTCTGCACATCTTTTTCAACATGGCGGCCTTCAAGCAGTTGGCCGGCCTGGCCGCGCGGGAATACGGCCCCTATCGCCTGATGGTGATCTACACCGTCAGCGGCATTCTCGGGTTCCTGGTCTCCTACCTGGCACGCATCCCTTTCACCATCGGCGCCTCGGCGGCGGTTTGCGGGCTGATCGGCGCCATGCTCTACTACGGCAAGAGCCGCGGCGGCGTTTACGGCCACACGATTTACCGGCAAGTCGGTTCCTGGGCGATCGGGCTCGTGATTTTCGGCCTGTTGATTCCGGGGATCAACAACTGGGGCCATGCCGGCGGCGGGATCGCAGGCGCCCTGACAGGCTTTGCAATGGGCTACCGCGAGCGTACCGCAGAGCGCCCGATTCATAGACTGCTGGCGGGCATCTGCACCCTGGCCACCCTGGCCGTTTTGCTCTACGCCGTGGTTTCGGCCGGCTTCTACCGGGTGGCAGGTTGAGGCGGTAGTCTTCAAAAGTTGCTTGATTTATTTGGGATATTTATTTAAAATTAAGGTATGGAAAATAAAATTGTCGCCATAATCGAATCGCTCAAGACGAATAAACGGCTCGACACTTTCGACAAGGCATCCACCAAGCAGGCGATTGTCATCCGATTGCTGTCGCTGCTGGGATGGGACATTTTCGATGTCGATGAAGTCAAGCCGGATCACGCCCTCAAATCCGTCCTGGTCGACTATGCCCTGCGGATAAAAGACGCCGATGCGGTGTACATCGGTGTTGAAAAAGTCGGTGAAAACCTGAACTACCATCAGAAAGAGCTTCTGGGCGGCACCGACAAGGAAGGCGTTCCGCTGTGCGTGTTGACCAACGGCGTGACCTGGTGGTTTTATCTTTCCGCCGGCGAGGGATCTTTCGAGCAGAAACGCTTCTGCACGCTGGACATGGTGAAGCAGTCGCCCGAGGAAGTTGCCGCCGGCCTGGTCGAGCTGCTCGAAAAAGACCAGGTCGCCAAGGGCAAAGCCCTTAAAATCGCCGAGGCGATGCAGCTGAAGCGCCAGCGCAAGGTGATCGAAAAGGCGATGGCCGATGCCTGGGAGCGGCTGTTGACTTCTCCTCCCGAAGCGCTGATCAAACTGTTCGGCGAGGCGGTCGAAAAGCTCTGCGGCTACAAGCCCGACAAGGAAATGACCGTTTCTTTTTTATCCGAACGTCTGGCGGCCGCGGCCGACGAAGGGGCCGAGAGCCCCAAGGAGGCCGGCAAGCCGAAGAAGCCCACCATTCCGCCCCGCTATTACGAGGGGCGGGTGATCAGCGCCTTTTCATTTAAGGATGTCAGCTGCAAGGTCGACGCCTGGGACGGGTTTCTGATCAAGCTGTGTGAACAACTGATTGCCAAGCACGACCAGGATATCGAGAAACTGCTGTGGCACTCGGTCGACAACCGCTATTATTTCAGGGAAAATCCGGACGAACTGAGGCTGCCGGTCAACATCGACGGCACCAACATTTTTGTCGAAACGCACCTGAGTTCCGAAGACACTGTCAAACTGGCTTACTCCCTCCTGACGGCATTCGGCTATCCGCTCACGGACTTGGAGATCACCTCGAAGAAGAAATGATCTCAACACGTCCATCACCATGACTGAAAACCAGAACCCGGAACGCACAACCTTGCACCGCAGCCGGTTTACCGCACACAAGTGCCGGCATCAACGCCAAGTTAGCAGGCGTGAGCCGCGGCTGAAACTCGCCGCCACCAAACGCTAGGGCCAGAAGCGGTGGAAATGGTGCACCGGTCCGCTGCCGTGCCCCAGCCGGTAGAGCGCTCCGGCCCTGATGGCCGCCCCGATGTACGCCTTGGCCTGGCGGACCGCGGTGGCAATGGGGTCGCCTTTCGCCAGGCCGGCGGCGATGGCCGCCGACAGGGTGCAGCCGGTGCCATGGGTGTTGGCGGTCGGGACCCGCCGGTCTTCGAAAACGAAAAACCGCTGGTCATCGGCGACATACAGAACATCGGCGCTGTCGGCGCCCTGCGCGTGGCCGCCCTTGACCAGCACGCTGCGGCTGCCCAGGGTGGCCAGGTCTATGGCGGCCGTGTGCATGTCGTCCAGGCTCTGCACCGTGCGGCCCAGCAGCACGGCGGCCTCGGGCAGATTCGGCGTCAGGACCGCCGCCAGGGGAAGCAGGTGATTTTTCATGGCCGCAATGGCCGTGTCCTGCAGCAGCTTGTCGCCGCTTTGCGCCACCATGACCGGATCCAGGACGATGTTGGCCGCCTGATGGTGCCGCAGTTCCTCGGCCACCGCCCGAATCAGTTCCTCTGAGTAGAGCATGCCGATCTTGACGGCATCGACCCCGATGTCGGTTAAGACGGCCTGCATCTGCTGCACGACGAAATCCGGCGGCACGGCGTGGATGCCCGTGACACCGGTCGTGTTCTGGGCCGTCAGGGCCGTGACGACCGACATGCCGTAGCACCCAAAAGCCGCGAAGGTTTTCAGGTCGGCCTGGATGCCGGCGCCCCCGCCGCTGTCCGAACCGGCAATGGTCAGAACGCGTGTGTAGCTCCGGTTTGTCCGTGGTTTTTCCGCAGTCGCCCGCATTTATGGTTCCTTTTTGAAATGGTCCCAGCCGGTGGAGACAACAATCCGTGAGCGCCCGCTGCCGTCGATCCATTCGATTTTGCCCGAGTCGGTCATCTCGCCTATCCGGTGAAGCGATTGACCGAACTCGGTAAAATACTCGCGGGACAGGGTGTCGGCCGCGGAAGGATCGGCTGTGAAGAGCAGGGTGTAGTCTTCGCCGCCGGCCAGGGCGTAGTCGACCGGATCGATGCCCTGGCGGCGGCAGAACTGCTGCAAAGCCGGCGACAGCGGCAGATGATCGAGGTAAAGACGCGCGCCCACCCGGCTGAGGCGCACGATATGCGCCAGGTCGGAACTCAGGCCGTCGCTGACGTCGATGGCGGCGTGGACCCCGCCGCGGGCGGCCAGAAAGCGTCCTTCGCGCACCAGGGGCCTGGGACGCAGGTGCGCGTCCAGCAGGGTCTTCAGGTAAGGCGTGTCGGCGTCGATCCGGTTCAGGAGCAAGTGCAGGCCGGCGCGACTGTCCCCCAGACACCCCGAGGAAAAGATGACGTCCCCGACCCGGGCGCCGTCCCGGAAGAGAACCTCGCTTTCCGCCACCGTTCCGGTGACGGTCAGGCTGATGACCAGGTCGCGGTCGGCGCCGGTGGTGTCGCCGCCGAGAATGTTGACCGCGTGTTCTGCGGCCAAACGCTTCATGCCGCCGTAAAGGGCCTCGAGAAACTCGAGGGGGATGTCCGGCGGGACGGCGAGACCGACAAAGGCGTTGCGGGGCGTGCCGCCCATGGCGGCGATGTCGCTCAAGTTCACGGCCAGGGACTTGTGGCCCAGGCTGGGGGCGTCGACGGCGTCGCGTAAAAAATGGATACGGTCGATCAGCAGGTCGGTTGTGACCAGGTTGAGAAGGTCCGCCTCGGATCGAAACACGGCGGCATCGTCACCGATGGCGCGGATGATTCCCGTCGGGCGGATCAGGCAGCCCCGGCTGATGCGGTCGATGAACCCGAACTCGCCGATGTCCTTGAGGTTCATGGCCGGCGGGCCTCCATGATGACGCTTTTAAGGCGGCGGGCGGCCTGCGCCGGGTCCGCGGCGGAAACGATGGCCGAGACAACGGCCACACCGTCGGCGCCGCAACGGATGATGTCCGCGGCATTGCCGCTGTTCAGGCCGCCGATGGCGACCAGCGGCAGCCTGACCGCCTGCCGGATGGCTTGCAGTCCCCCCTTTCCAAGGGCCGGGGCGGTGTCGGTCTTGGTGGGGGTCGCAAAGACGGGGCTGACGCCGAGATAATCCGCGCCGGTATTTTCCGCCGCTAAAGCATCCTCGATCGATTCCACCGATATTCCGATGATCAACTTGTTGCCGGCGACGGCCCGGGCCATGGCCGGCGGCATGTCCGCGCGGCCGAGGTGGACCCCTTCGGCTCCGATCGCCAGGGCCACATCCAGCCGGTCGTTGATGATCAGCGGGATGTTTACCGATCGCATATAATCTCTTATCGTCAGCGCTTCCTCGATGAACTCGCGGGTCGAGG
>JBAPWQ010000471.1:0-1817 GCA_049283795.1 Desulfobacterales bacterium
GACATCGGCGCCAGGATCTTGGCCCGCGGATCGTCCACCTTGTAGACGGCGTGGCCGAGCCCGAAAATCAGCTTGCCCGCATCGAGTTGGGCATTCACATACTCCTCCACCCGATCCACCGACCCGATCTGCTGGAGCATTTCCATCACACGCACGTTCGCGCCGCCGTGCAGGTCCCCGGACAGCGAGCCGACCGCCGCCGAAATCGAAGCGTACATGTGGGCGCGCGTCGAAGCCACCTGGCGCGCGGTAAAGGTCGAGGCGTTGAAGGAATGCTCCGCGTGCAGCACCAGCGCCACGTCCATGAAATGGGCCGTGTCCTCGGCCGGCCGCTCGCGGCTGAGCATGTAGAGAAAATTGGCGCCATGGTCGAGATCCGCCGCCGGCTCGACCGGCTCCAGGCCCTGACGGATCCGTCCCCAGGCCCCGAGCAGAACCGGAAACTTGGCGATCAGCCGCACCGCTTTCCGTTCGGCCGCCTCCTTGGTCTGGCTGCCCGCTTCCGCATCGTGATTGGCCAGAAGCGACACGCCGGCCTGCAGAATGTCCATCGGCAGGGAATCGGCCGGACGGGTCTTCAAGGCCGCCACCACCGCCGGCGGAATCGATCGCTCGGCCGCCAGCCGCTCCTTGAATTGGGCCAGCTCGTTTTTACCGGGCAGTTTCTCGTAGAGAAGCAGATAGATGATTTCCTCGTAACCGGCCCGCTGTGCCAGATCGCCCACCAGATATCCGCGGTAGATCAAGCGCCCCTTTTGACCGTCCACGTCGCTGATGCGGGTGCTGGCGACCGTCACCCCCCGTAATCCCGTGTTGACAATCACTTTGCATTCTTCCATCTCTCCAGCTCCTCCTTCTTCCGGCGACCGCGGTAAACTCCATCCTTTTTGGAAATAACCGATAAAATTATCAATCAGTTGCACCGGTCTTAAAAATGAGTTGGGACCGGTGAAAAGTCAAGAAAGATTTAAAACATGGTTTTCTCCGGCGGTCGGCGCTCGGGCACGTAGGCATGCGGAATTTTATTCTCGTTCCAGCTCTTGGACACATAGAGGTTGCAGTAGCAGCTGCCGTATTCCTCAATGTCCGGCACGCTGTAGACGCAGGGGCAGATGATGTCGCGGTCGCTTTCGCGATCGCCGGAAAGCAGCCGGCAGGGGCAGCCCATGTAACCGTAGCGCTCCTTGTTCGAAATGAGGGCATCGAGCAGCTCGAAGGTCCTTTCCTTGTCGGTATTGAAATAATAGCCTTTGGGCTCCTGGACCTTCTTCATCATGGCGTACAGTTTCTGCGCATCCATATTATAGTCCCAGCGCCTCCTTGATCTCTTTTTCCTTGAAGCCCACGATGACCTTCTCGCCGATGATGATAGTCGGAAAAGAGCACTTCGGGTTGAATTTCTTCACATCCGCCAGAATCGCCTTGCGTTCCGCGCCTTCCAGCAGGTCGACGTCCACGAAATCGTATTTGATCGTGCATTCCGACAGCATCTTCTTGGTCGACTTGCAGTGACTGCAGGTGCTCAGGGAATAAATCGTTACCGGTTTTTCCTCTGTCATAACCCTTGTTCCTTCCGTCCTGAAGTGATATCCGCGTTTACCGATGTCCAAGAGCCGTTTAAAACCGTGGTCGGTGGTGATGGTGCCCGAAAGGCGATCGCCAGACTTCTATACCGGTTCTTCAACCGCGTGCTGCCGACGATGCCTCCCCGCCTGCATAATATAAAAATACCGCACTGGCAAATTTTTTTATTTTTGCTTGACAAGGGAAAACCGCCCCTGTAGGTTTATCAGTAATGATTACTATTAGCTGTGAGC
>JBAPWQ010000472.1:0-3858 GCA_049283795.1 Desulfobacterales bacterium
AGGGTTCGCAGCTGGGTGAATTCGCCGATGGATGGATTCTGGAAAAAAATGTAGTTGAACATATTGTTACGGGCGGTTTCAAGATCGACTTCCTTGACGAATGCGCCGCCGCTCATGCCCTGCTTGACCTCGAGCATACCGAGCGATTCGAGCGCCCGGAGGGCTTCGCGCAAAGAAGCCTTGCTGACGCCGAATTCGGTCGAAAGCTCCTTTTCGGAGGGCAGGCGATCACCGGGCTTGAGTTTTCCCGCCAGGATGTTTTCCCGTATCTGATCAACGATGTTGTGCGAAATTCTGTTGACGCGCGCGGTTTTAAACATTTTCACTCTACCGGAATACCGTTGCAATACCGTAAAATGACATTTCTGGCTCACTGAAAACCGATCTTCCAATGCCACACTGACCTATGCGTGTCAAGAATAAATTATAAATTTTATAACATCTGATCTTTAGGATATTTTATATTGACATTTAGGGGAGCCTTGGCTATAGGCGACCCGAAGCTGTGCGCCACCGGGGCAAGGCCGGATTTGTCGCCTTCGTATTAATAAGAGTTAAATGTTTGCCGAATTGAATTTATGTTTACATCCGCAATAAATACGTAAACTACAGAAAAATGAAGGGATTTGAAATGGCAATCAAAATCGATGCGTTAAAGTGTACCGGCTGCATGGCCTGTGAGATGGCTTGCGGATACCACCGAGATGACGCCTTTGCGCTCTTGTCGTCTTGTATTGTGACCTACCGGACAAAGGAAAAAAAAGATTATTTCGGGGTCCTTCTCAAGCGGGAAGAGGATTTGTTGATTGCGCGCCCTGAGGGCACCGAAATCAAGCGTATCGGTGAAACCGAGGAGGCCTCCACGGCCGCAAAGCAGCAGGATGCCTCGGCCAAGCCAATGCTGCTGCGCGAGGCTTGCGACTTGTGTGAGGAGATGGATCTCGGACCCATGTGCGTCAAATTCTGTCCGTTCGATGCTATCAGCGAGGGTTGAAGGTTTTCGATCGCCATAATTCAGGAGGAATTCGATATGGAATACTTATCCGCTAACAAGATTCTGGTCGTCAATCTCGACACGTCGGAAATCACCGACGAAGAACTGGACAACGATCTGGTCGGTGAGAAAATCGGTGGCGCGGCCCTTGCCAAACACCTGTATCAGCAGCATGTCGATGGCGACCCGATCGTTATCGGAACCGGATTGCTGACCGGCACGCTGTTTCCGGCTGCGGCCGCCGGGGTCATCACCGCCAAGAGTCCCGTCACCGGCAAGATTTGCCATTGTCCGATTACGCTGAAGGTCGGGCTGGAAATCCAGTATTCAGGCTTCGACTATATCGTCATAAAGGGTCAATCCCCCAAGCCCGTTTTTCTCTGGGTCCACGACGGCGTCGCCGATTTAGAAAGCGCTGCCGATGTCTGGGGCAAGGATGTGTGGCAAACCACCGACGCCTGGCGCAAGACCATGGGCGACGATCTCATTCAGACGGTTGTCATCGGCAAAGCCGGCGAAGACCGGTCCGATCTGGCCCAGGTCTGTTTTAATTACTGGGCCAGCGGCGACCGGTTCGGCTTCGGAAGGAGCTTCGGCACCAAGAACCTCAAGGGGCTGGCATTCCGCGGCATGGGGCTACTGGAAATTTCCGACGCCGAAGAATTTGTCGAATTGGCCCTGGATGTGCTTGAAGAAGTCAAGGAAGGCGGCTTCGTCGGCAAGAAAGGGATCGGCGATCTCTGCGCCGCCGTCGGCGAAACCGATGTCAACGCCTGGCTGGCACCCATCGTTCACCGCCACAGCGCCTGCTACAACACGCCCTATGCCGGCAACACGTTTGTTTTCCTCGACGAAGACGCCGGTAAATTGACCGAACCCGAACACCCGGAACCCGGCTTTCTCATCACCGACATGTTCGGGTTGATCGGGTTTAAAAAATTGGGCCTTTCCGCCGCAGATGCCTGCACCCTTCTCAAGGCCTGCGCAAAATACGGCGTCGATGCCGCCGGCGTTGCCGAACTGAGCCAGGCGGCGGGCAAGAAGACCCCGGCGGAAATTCAGGCGGCGATCCCAACCCTTAAGGGCGCGGTCACCCGCGGCGGCAGGGGGATCTTCAGCCCCTGGTGCCCCAATCGACCGATTTTCGCCGACTTCGACGATGCCGGTGATAACCCGGCCGCATGGTGGGAGCGTCGCATGGCCGTCGCCGCCATCTTCGGCATTCACCCCCTTTTCGCTGTCATGGCGCCCGAAATTACGGAAGACGATCTGCTGGAAAGCGCAACCGTGGGAACCGGCATCGAGTTCAGCCCGGCAGCTCTGGACAATGCCGTCGCCTACCTGCTGGGGCAGTAAGTTTTTTTGAACGATGAGTTTTTTTATCGGAAAGAGACCCGCTGCCACCCATCGATTCGCCGCCTTGCGCAAGGGACCGCAAGTGCGGCGATAGGTTGCTTGCCGGCGGCCCCCAGCAGTGCAACATCATGATCGCACCATGATCTCGCACAAACCGTACGAAAATGGCATTTGCTACCGCATCTGATCAATATGCCGCCGCCAATGGCCGGTTGGCCAAAAGCGAGCGACTTTTTTATTCCGGCCGTAAAAGCACGGGAGGGGTCGCCAGCCTAAGGACCTACGGCGGCCACCCTCTTTGCTACCCCCGGGTCGGCATCTTCGCCGGTCAAGGCGCTTCCCATTCGTGGCTGTGGTTTGTCGACCTGTTCGATCGCGTGGGCTTTCACGATCTTTCGCTGCTCGATGAATCGGCCATTCGGGACGCCGGCCTGTCAGATCTCGATGTATTGGCGGTTTCCGGGGGCGACACCTTCGCGATTGCAGCAGCACTGGGGGAGACCGGGGCCGGAAAAATCCGCTCGTTTATCTCCGATGGCGGCCTGTATATCGGCAGCTGCGCCGGCGCCTACCTGACCATGCAGTCTTCCAAACCACCTTTGAACCTTTTTAATTTTGCCCCGGTCAGGATCACCAATCTCAGCAAGCGCCTCCCGGCCTGCCATCAGATGGCTTACAAGTTTTCGACGCCCTACGGCTGCGGTCATGTCTTTCATCCGGTACGGGAAGCAGTTTGCCTGCGCATCACAGGCCATCGTCCCCTTGCCGGTCCCGATTATTTGACCGCACCTCTTTATGGCGGGCCGGGTATGCTCGTCTCCGATGCGGACCAGGTTCTGGCGTACTATGAAAGCTTTACGGACAAAACCGCTTTTTTAGTAGATGAAGAGCTGGCGCGCGAGACGCTGATCGGAAAGGCTGCGGCCGTCCGCACGCCGTTGGGACGCGGATGCCTGCATCTTCTGGGGCCGCATCTCGAACACCCGCATTATCCGCGAGCAAACCGGCTGGTAGCCGACCTCGTTCTCCGGGACACCAAAAAATCGACGCGGCGCGCACCGGTCCCGCGGATGGCAGCGGAAAAACTCTCGGCATCCGACAGCCGCCTGCTTGTCCGCGGCCTGAAACGGGAATTGAGCAATTCGAGAATTGTGGCGGCCGGGCTCGAAATGCAGCCTGTAAGGTGGCAGATCGGTGCCAAATTTTACGAGACGGAGAAAATACGCGTCTTTCTGGAATCGATGTGGCGCCGCGTCAAGATCCTCGAAGACCGCGGCCGCGTCCGCACCGTCGGCTCGCCCGCCGAACTTTTGGCATGCGCCACTGAAACCACCGGTTTGCTTCGCCTGCTAAAAAACGAATTGGACGAAAATCGCGATACGACAGACATCGCCCGCCGGCTGTTCGCCCTGCTGCGCAGGTACACGGCCTTGTTTCTGCGGCTTTATTTTCTGAACGTCTCGCAAATCAATTGAAAGCCGAGGAGTCGACAGTGGAGAGAACGACGG
>JBAPWQ010000473.1:0-5777 GCA_049283795.1 Desulfobacterales bacterium
AGCGCTACAATCTCAAAACTGGACAAGATGTCTGCTACGGCCCTGATGGTGTCAGGATCTGTAAAATCAGCTGGTCCGGGATTGTAACTCGCTATGGTGAACCGGTTTCGGGAATTCGAAACCCCGGTACCATACTCGTGAGAGGATATTTCCGTACCGTTGAAGACCGAGCCCCAAACCAAATAAAGCGACACTGCAAGCAGCAGGATTTTGTATCTTGGCCTCATATTCAACCCCTTCAACGGATGTATTCATTTTCCATATCAGAGCAATGCTGACGGGTCAAACCACAAGGGTATGAACCCCCGTGTCAATTGATTGTAGGACGTGAGGCAGGCCACATTCTATGTTTCTTTCAAAAATGTATTGCATTGTGTTATAATTAACATGCTCTGGATCAGGCCACAATCTCCCAAAACGACGGATATCATCGATGATGAACAACCCATCCCGAATTGAATATGCTGTCTGCCTGCTGGTCTTGTGGGGAATTCTCCTTGGTTGCGGTGGCTCCGGTGGTGGGTCGGCCGCGAGCGGGGGCGAAGTTTCGCTTACTGACGGCAGTGCCACCGGGGGGCAGCGCAACGCGGTTTGCCTCGCAGGCGCGAGCACGGGGGAAGTCGCCCGGCCGCTGTTTCAAATGAACCTGGCGGGCCAAACGAGCTGGTATGCCTCGCCGATTGTCGCCGACCTGGAGGGCGACGGGGAAAATGAACTTGTCGCGGCCTATTATTCCGTTTTTGTCTTTGGGCGTGACGGAACACTGGTCGACCGGGCCGACGGGAACGGGGGCCGGGTCTACGCGCCTCACATCGTGGTCGATCTCGAAGGCGATGGCGTGGCTGAAATCGTCTACGGCAGTCGACACGAAGTTTATGTCTACGAATGGAGAAACAGGCGACTGGTCCTCAAAGCCGGTTGGCCGGCAGACACCTCCACGGCCGGAGAGTCGCCGGAGGTGCGGGGGCTGGCGGCGGCCGACCTAGACGGCGACGGACTCATCGAAATCGTGGCCGCCACCACCCAAACCAGGGAAACGACTGCCGGCGGTGCCCAGGTCTTTGTTTTTACCGTCAGCGGGACTCTCTTCCAGCCCGCCGGTCTTGGTTTTCCGGCCTGGCCGCGCTACAACACTTTGGCCGGCGCGGGCGGTGATGCCGACCGCAACGGTCTGGGGCACTCGGGTTATGGCTGCTATGGGCTCAACGTGGCGATCGGCAATATCGACGACGACAGCGACCTGGAGATTCTCGTGACCTACGACAACCATCACATCCAGGCCTTTGACATGGACGGTGTCGCCCTTGATGCCGCCCCGTGGTTCACCAACCGCTCGAGCCGGTACCTGGACAACCGTTTGACCTGGGGGCAGTTCATCCGCTGGGCCGATCCCCAGGTGGAGGCGGATCACTACCATTTGCACGTCGGCGACTGGCCGCATCCCCGCGCTCAGGAATGGCTGCAGTGGACGGCATCGCCGCCGAACATCGCCGATCTGGACGGCGACGGTCGAAACGAGGTCATCGGGGTGCCCAACATCGAAAAGTACGAACCATACGAGACCCAGGCCTATGCCATCATGGTCCTGGACGGAGCCCACGGCGGTGGAAGTCGATCCGCCATGCGCAAAACCGGCTGGGAGACCTTGCCCAGAGGGGGCGCACCCATAGCGGTTGACGGATGGTATCCGCCGAACGGCATCCCGGCTGCAACCACGGTCGATATCCAGGGCGACAGCCGGCCCGAGATCGTCGTTTCGCTGAACGACGGGTTTGTCCATGCATACACCGCCGATGCGCAAGAGATCTGGCGTTTCAATTTCATGCATGGAAAACTGGTGATGTATGCGTCCGAAACCGCCGTGGCCGATCTCAACCAGGACGGCTCCCCAGAGATCGTGTTTACCACCTACGGAGACCCGGACGAGACGGACTCCGGGTATCTGGTGATTTTAGGTGCCGACGGCAGTCTCCTGCACGACATCGCCCTTCCCGAACCCGGCCACAACGGCAACGGGAACGGCGCACCGGCCGCACCGGCCATCTATGATCTCGACGGTGACGGCCGGCTCGAAATCTTCGTCCAAACCTTTGATCACGGGATGGACGTCTTCACGGTTCCCGGATCGGCCTGCAACTGCGTACCGTGGCCCACCGGCCGGGGCGGACCCCTGCGGATGGGCCAGCCGAGCGGCAACGATCTCTGACAATTTTATTACCGCCGCTCACATTGATTCACAAAAATCTATATTTACTTTGACTTTTTGAGATATTCCTCGCGCACTGCTTTCAGTTCTTCATCCGTTCGGCAGATTACTTCTCCCTGTATGGATTCGAAGCTCTCAGGGATGGCAAACCCGTATTTTTCATTGGGTGAAGTTTGACCCCACAAGCAGTCTTCTACGACCGAGTGGTCTTCTCGACGCATGATTTTCCAGCCTTCCGGTGTTTCCCACGCCAGGGGGGTTTTTTCCACGGCTTCAACGATCTTGTCCGCATCGGTGGTTCCGGCCCGCTCGATGGCGGCCTTGATGAAATACACCCCGGCATATGTTTCACCGGCCATATAGTCGGGATACTCGTTGAAGCGGGCATGGTAGTCTTTGACAAAGCGCTGATTCATAGAAGAATCCGGCGAAGTAAAAAAATAGCGGGAGGAGACGTAGACACCTGCCGGCATGTCCGGGCCCATGGGGATCAGGACTTCCAGTGCACCGGCCACGGGAAAGGCGAATTTGACCTTGTCGAACAACCCGGTGGGCAGCGCCTGTCTGATAAAGTTGACGGCATCGTCGCCCCACAAGGGGCACCACACCGCATCCGGTTTGGTCTCCAGAATTTTTTTGATTTCCTCGGTGTAGTCTTTAGCCAGAAACTTTGGAAATAGCTCGCCGACAAACACGACATCCGGTCTGAGTTCCTGAAGTTTAGATTTGAACACATTCCATGAAGAATGCCCGTATGAATAATCCGGCCCCACGCACATGTATTTCTTGTATGGTTTGGTTGCCATCAAATAGGCTCCGGACCGGGAGTGCATCATGGCATTGCTCAATGTGCTGAAAATATACGGATGAAATTTGGCGCCTGTCAATTCGTCAGCGGCGGCCTGGGTGAGCACCAGTATTTTTTTGTTTTCCCGCGAAAATTCGGTCAACTCCATGGCTATGCCGCTGGAGGTGGGCCCCATGAGGAAGTCCACTTTATCGTCTTTGACAAAACGCTTGGCCAGGGCCATTGCAACATCCTTTTTGAGCTCCGTGTCTTCAACGGTTGCTTCCATTTTACGACCCAGGACGCCGCCATCCGCGTTAATCTGGTCAACTGCGAGTTGAATCGCCTGACGTCCGTGCTTGCCGTATCCCCCCATTTTACCAGAGGAAATGAACATGGCACCGATCTTTATAGGTTCGCCGAAGGAAACACTCGGGCTCAACAGGAATGTCAAGACGAAAATCGCAACACTGGCGTACTTGAATTTCTTTAAAGTTTTCACTTTTTGGCCTCCTTTTAACGTGTTTCACCCAAATCCTAATAAAACAAGGGCAGGGTATGGGAGTTGATGGCCGAGTAACTTTTCAAGCACAGTTCACGCGTCTCGGCCGCATGGTCCAGATTCCACCCGTCAGATGCCGGTTCCAGTTGAATTTTGCTCTTCGGCTGCGGGGTATTCTCAATAGCGCGGGAGAGACTTTCGGCTGCCGCCTGGAAGTCGCCGTGATCCAATGCGATATGGCGGGCATAAAATTTTTCGTCATAAAGGCAAATAATCGATTACCGGTTCGAACAATTGAGTCTCGGTTCCCGCTGGATGCGTTCTGCCAAATATATTTTCATTCACACATGCTTGATGTATACCTCGAATGTAGACATATGTAAATTACGATCGAGGTTTACCACCGTTTTGCCGACCGATAGAGCTTTGAAAAAGACACACGCGCAGCAGGCGCTTCAAACGCGGGCACACTTGCGGGAACTAAACTCCCATGCAACGGCTGTCCCGTTTGCCCGTTTGCTTAAATCCCCCTGAGAAAGGTCGGAGCCAACGCAAAGCGGATGTTATTGACTGCAGGCGGCCGATCGCATATATGATAAAGAGGAAATCGGTATTGGTAAGGAGGGAGCCAAAAATGGCAAAAAAAATAATGATCATCGATGACGATCCCACGGTGGTGCGATACCTTCAGGCCATTTTCAGCGACAACGGCTATGCCACCTGCACCGCGTCCAGCACCTCCGAGGCGCTCGAGGTGGTCCGGCAGGAAAAGCCGGACCTGATCACGCTGGACCTGCAACTGCCCGACGAGTGGGGCCCCCGGTTTTACCGTAAGCTCAGGAAGGAAAAGGACCTGAAAGAAACGCCCGTCATCGTCATCAGCGGCATCGACGGCGACCATGCCGTCAAGGACGCCATTGCGTTCATTGCCAAACCCTTTGATCCCGAGAAGCTGATCGGCATCGTCAAGAACACGATCGGCTGATGACCTCATCCCGGTAACTCTTCACTTTTCACCGGTGGACTTTAATAAAAAGTCACTGCCGGAACACTCCATCACGCACGCCTTCCGGTCGGACCATCTGCAAAAATTATCGCGCGGCATCTCCTTGTTTTTTTCGACTTGAATGAGCAGATTTCTGGCGAGAGCCAAAAAGGTTTCTATTTCGTTCGGGCTTTTCAAAACAGTGGACACCTGTGACAGCCTGGATGTATAAACCGCCAGCAGTTGTTTAGGGGTGACTGTCGCTGTGGCACGAAAGTCAGGATCGAGGCTCCGTGCCACCGGTTCCGGCGCATGGCGGGGCCCGGGCGATAACCGAACCGAAATCGGCCCCCGACGACACGACGCCCCTTTATTGAAACGCCGCAGACAGTTTAAAGGTCTAATTTTTATTATAAAAATTTGTGTGACGCTCATATGACCAAACCGTTATGAATAAAAAGGTGACGACCATGCCTGCCGAATACAGTGCCACCCTCGAAACCCTCGAACGGCTGCGGGCCGAATCCATGGCCGCCGGCGATGCCAAGAAAATCGATGCCCAGCATTGCAAGGGCAAACTCAGCGCCCGGGAGCGGATCGACCTGCTATTGGACGAGGGCTCCTTCGAGGAGTTCGATGTGCTTAAAACCGGCCGGGGCGGGGCGCTGGGCGGCGAACGCAGTTATCCCGGCGACGGCGTCGTCACCGGCCACGGTTCCATCGACGGGCGCGAGGTTTTCGTTTTCAGCCAGGATTTTACCGTCGTCGGCGGCTCCCTGGGAGAGGCGCACGCGCAGAAGATCTGCAAGGTGATGGACCTGGCGGTAAAGGTCGGCGCTCCGATCATCGGGTTGAACGACTCGGGGGGCGCCCGCATCCAGGAGGGGGTGGACGCGCTGGCCGCCTACGGGGAAATCTTTCACCGCAACGTGCGGGCCAGCGGCGTCGTGCCCCAGGTTTCCTGCATCATGGGCCCCTGCGCCGGCGGCGCGGTCTACAGCCCGGCCATCACCGATTTCGTCTTCATGGTCCAGGAGTCCTCGTACATGTTCGTTACCGGGCCGAGCGTGGTCAAGACCGTCACCCATCAGGACATCACGGCGGAGGATTTGGGCGGCGCCCGGGTCCATTCGAGCACGAGCGGGGTGTCCCATTTCACGACCCCCAACGACGTGCTGTGCCTGCGCGAGGTGCGCCGCCTGATCAGCTACCTGCCCTCGAACAACCGGCAGCGCGCGCCCTTGCTGGATCTGCGCGATCCAGCCGGCCGCATCGACCCGGCCCTGGACTACCTCAT
>JBAPWQ010000474.1:0-2196 GCA_049283795.1 Desulfobacterales bacterium
GTCCAGTGCATGCCGCTGGCCTTTGTCGGCATCGAGGCGTCGCGCGGGGCCCCGTTTACCGTCGATCGGGCCTATCCCTTCATCAAAGACGACCTGGTTTTATTTGGGTTCCCGGACATCCTGTCGACGCCGGGTGATTGTTTCCGCCAAATGATCGCCGCCCGGCAGGCATCGGGGGCCGACATCGTCCTGGGGCTGTACCCGGCCGATCGGCCGCAGAAAATGGACATGGTCGAGTTGGACGCCGGCGGCCGGATTCGCAAGATCCACATCAAACCGCACGAAACGGAGCTTGAGTACACCTGGATTTCAGCGGTCTGGACGCCGCGTTTCACGGCGTTCATGCATGCCTGGCTGCCCGAAGTGAAGGCGGCCGAAACCGACGGGCAGCAGCGGGTGAGGCGTTTTTCGGGCACGGAGGTCTTCATGGGCGATGTGATCCAGGCCGCCGTCGACAACCACCTGGCGGTGGACACCATTATCTTTCCTGCCGGCCGGTACATCGACATCGGCACGCCGGGCGACCTGGAAAAGGCGGTCAGGACCTGGCGGGAGCCGGCTGAAACTCCTGGAAAGCGGAACATGAAAAGAGATGCGAAATGATACGCCGGATACTGATCGCAGCAATCGTGACACTGTTGATGTATGGGGGGGCAGGCGTGCCGACGCCTGACGCCGCGACCTTGAGCGTCGATTCCCGCAACCCGCGCTATTTTTCGAACGGGTCGGGGAAAGCCATTTACATGGCCGGGTCCGCGACCTGGTTCATTTTGTACGAAAACGTCCACCCCATCGACCGGCAGCGGGCGTCTGATTTTTTAGACTGGCTTCAATCCTGGGGCCACGATTACACCCGCGTGTGGTCTTTTCCCTTTTACGTCACCAATACCACGGCCGCGCCCGACACCCTGCCGTACCGGCGCACCGGGCCCGGCCGGGCCAACGACGGGGAATTGAAATTCGACCTGACCCGGCCGAACGAGGCCTACTTCGAACTGGTGCGCAATTTTCTCGCGGAAATCGAAGCGCGCGGCATGTACTGCTCCATCATGCTGTTCGGCAGCGGCATATCGTTCAGGGAGAAAGGTGCTTACCGGATACAAAACGCCTGGCATCCTGAGAACAATATCAATCCCGCGACGAGTGCGATCAAGACCGGGGCGGATTTTTACGCGATGGCGCCCGGTTTGCTGTCGCTGCAGGAGGACCACGTGCGCCGGGTGATTGACCTCTTGAACCCCTTCGACAACTTCGTCTGGGAAATCATCAACGAGGCCGAGCTGCCCGCATCGAAACAGTGGCAGTATCACATGATCCGCTTCATCCGCGACTACGAGAAGACGAAACCGAAACAGCACCTGATCATCATGTCGGGCGGCAATAACGAAGCCGGCGGCATCCTGGAAGACAGCCCGGCCGACATCATTTCCCCGGACGCCAGCTTCGGGGATTACCGGCGGGGCGGCCCAGCGGCCTACGACGAGAAGATCGTGGTCAACGACACCGACCACCTGTGGGGGTTTTCGAAGGTGGAGCAGGCCGAGGTGTATCGCAAATGGGTCTGGAAAACCTTTTTGCGGGGCAACCATCCGATCTTCATGGACGATTATGACTCGTTTATCAACGGCAACAACGGAAAGATAAATCCTGTCTACGACGGGGTCCGTAAAAACATGGGCGACACCATCGATTACTCCCGGCGGTTTGCCGATTTGGCGCGCATGCTGCCGGAGCCGGAAGCCGCCTCGACCCGCTACGCCCTGATCGACGCCGGCCGGGAGTATCTGGTTTATTTCCCGGGCGATGACGATAAAGCAAAAAAAGAGGCCTCGTCGCCGGATGCGGCGGGTTTTTTCGGCCGTTTGTGGTCGAAGTTCACGTCGCAGCCCCGACCGGACGGGCGATCCTTTACCGTTACCCTGCGCCCCGGAACCTACCTGCGCGAGTGGTTCGACCCGACAAGTGCGAAAAGGTTGCAGGACACGCTGACTTGCGGTAAAGAGGGCCCGGTTGTTTTCGACGTCCCGGCCGAGATGGCCGATGATGTCGTGGTCTACTTGAAAAGAGTCGGCGACGGCGGTTGAAAAGGGTCGCCATGCGATCGGGAAGAATCGGCGGCACCGCTGAGCCCGCTATTTCGATAGCGCACCATCAGGCAAGCGCTTTTGGAGAAATCATATGATTATTGTCGACAAC
>JBAPWQ010000475.1:0-1955 GCA_049283795.1 Desulfobacterales bacterium
CCTTTATACCCATAAGGTTATTCCGAATATTTCCGCCAAAGACGAATATTTATTGTATCGCAAGGCAATGAACGAGTACATATTGATTGAAAACGAACTGAAAGGGATCGATCTAAAGAGTATACTCAAAGCCCGAGAGGAGGGACTCGCCCTGTTAAAAGCCAATATACATCAGCAGTGATCCTTCCGGAACGGGAGATCGGAATACATATGGATATTGTCATCCAGCCAACGGAGGCCGGCGTCAAGCGTCTTCTGAAAGCGTCACAACTCGATAGTTCGGATTTGACTCCTGAACACTTGAGGCATTTCTTAGGCCTGGGACCGGAAGGGGAACTGGAAGGTGTTGTCGGGCTGGAGCTGTTTGGTGCCGTAGCCCTTTTGCGGTCGCTTGCGGTTGTGCCATCACGACGAAGGATCGGATTGGGCACCAAACTTGTCGCACACGCCGAGGATTATGCTCGGGGCCTCGGCATAAAATCTCTTTATCTGTTGACCAACACCGTAAAGTCGTTTTTCAAACATTGCGGTTATAAGCACACCGGGCGGAACGATGCTCTCTCGGTAATCAGAGAAACAAAAGAGTTTTCGAGATCTGCCCGGTGAGTTCGGCATTCATGGTAAAGCATCTGTAACGAATTATTAGCGCGTGACTGAATGCCAGTGCTGCTTATTTTGATATTCCGATTGCCGGAATTAAACAATTTGTAATCGAGGGAGATCGAACATGAAAGAAAAAGTGTCAGAAAAAATACGGCAAATGGTGAGAGATCGGTATGCGCTGGCGGCGGCGGGAGGGCCCTGCGGATGCCAGGCAGGGCCTGCCAATTCCTGCTGCGGTTCTTCGACAAACATTGCTGATTCCATGAGCCAGGCTATGGGTTATTCCAGTGAGGATCTCAGCGGAGTTGTCGAGGGGGCCAATCTCGGGCTTGGCTGCGGCAACCCGACTGCCATCGGGAACCTTCATAAGGGTGAAATTGTCCTCGATTTAGGTAGCGGGGGCGGGTTCGATTGTTTTCTTGCCGCCAAAAAGGTGGGGGATAAGGGCCGTGTCATCGGCGTTGACATGACACCTGAAATGCTGGCCAGAGCGCGGGGAAATGCGATGAAAATGGGGACCACCAACGTTGAGTTCCGCCTCGGTGAAATCGAACACCTGCCGGTGGCCGACGGCAGCGTCGACGTGATTATCTCCAACTGCGTGGTTAACCTTTCGCCCGACAAGAGACAGGTTTTTAAAGACGCCTACCGTGTATTGAAGCCAGGCGGACGACTGGTCATATCCGATGTTGTCGCCACGGCCGAAATGCCGGGTCAAATGCGTGAACAGGCTGCACTTTTAACCGGATGCATAGCCGGGGCCGAACATATTGACAAAATACGAGACCTTTTGGAAGAGGTCGGATTTGTGGAGGTCAAAATCGAGCTTAAAGCCCGCAGTAAGGAGCTGGTTAGCGGGTGGTTTCCAGGAAGCGGTGCGGAAAACTATGTGGCATCCGCTGATATCGAAGCGCTTAAGCAATTACGACACACTGAATAAACTACCGACACCCAAGGACGTTACTTTAATAATAGACCAGGATCAGGCATTTGATCAGTTGCCCTTTTTAACTGGGTAGCCTGTAGAGTGCTCAAAAGCGGGATCGGTGATTTGTATTTATTAAAGGTAACGGCGCCTTGTTCTGTTACCTCTTTTATGTTTTAGGAATATCTCTACTCTCAAGGTACCATACTTCGTGCCAGTATGTGAAATAGGGTAAAATCACAGACAGGTTCTGAATATTCCAATCAGGGGACAGATAGATCGAGAAATCTCATGGATCGAAAATAACATTTCGGTTGGGTGTAACATTCTGCTATAAACGTCCAGAATATCGACTTCCAAATACCGGTTTCTGTATTATCAATATCACACCCCTTAGGAGGGCCGGGGCATCAAAATACAGATGCCC
>JBAPWQ010000476.1:0-2655 GCA_049283795.1 Desulfobacterales bacterium
GGCGCGTGGCCGGGCTCTCGATGTAGAAGCAGCCCATGGTGCGCCCGGCGGCGATCGTGCGGCGGGTGGCGGGGTCGTCTTCGGGCTCCCACTTGCGTTCGTCGAAAACGGCGCCGTTCGCGCGCGCATCGGCCACGGCGTCGCGGATGACGGCCAGGCTGCGGTTGCCGAGCAAATCGATCTTTACCAGACCGGCCTCCTCGGCGGCATCCTTTTCCCACTGGATGATCGGCACGCCTTTGGGCGCCGGTTCGACGGGCACGTATTCGTCGATCGGATTGGGTGTGATAATCACGCCCCCGGAATGCACGGAGATGTGCCGCGGCAGCCCGATGATGCGCTGGGCCAGGCGGACGATCGCGGGCCAGGGCTCCGGAAAGTCGATTCGTCCCATTTCGGGCAGCTGCCTGAGCCGAGCCAGCAGGTCGTCGTCTTCGTTCGCGGCTCTCCAGAACCAGGGCAGCCGCCGGGAGACCTCGCCGGTCTCGCGCTCCGTGAGCCCGTATACCTTGGCCGTTTCGCGGATGGCCATGCGGGGCCGGAAAGCGACGTGGGTGCAGACCATGGCGGCGTGGCCGGGGTACTGCTTCAGGACCGAATCGAGCACCGCGTCGCGTTCGTCCCAGGCGAAATCGACGTCGATGTCGGGCGGGTCCTGGCGCCCCGGGTTGAGAAAACGCTCGAAATAAAGGTTGTGCTTGACGGGGCAGACGTTGGTGATGCCCAGGCAGTAAGCCACCAGCGAGGCCGCGCCGCTGCCCCGGCCGCAGATGCGCGGGCTGCGGCGCACGATGTCCCGCACCACCAGAAAATAGGACGAAAATCCCATCTGTTCGATGATGCGCAGCTCGTGCTCCAGGCGTTCCACCACCGCGTCGGGCAGATCGTCGCCGTAGCGGCCGCGGGCGCCGGCATAAGCGGCGCGGCGCAGGAGCTGCCCGGCCGTGTCGCCGCGATCTTCGATCCAGGGCGGTAGGACGATCCCGGGGCGCGGGCCGGTGAACTCCAGGCGCTCCGCGATCTCGTGCGTGGCGCGCAGGCTGTCCGGCCAGACGGCGAAGCGCCGGGCATAGGTCTGCGGCGGCGCCAGCCGGGCATCGGCCGGCACCGTGTCGGCCGGCGTCAGCCGCGAAAAGGCTGTGTTGCGGTCGATGGCCCGCAGCAGGCGGTGGACCTCGGCATCGGTCGGTTCGAGGAAAAAGCTGCCCGGCGTGGCCACGACCGGTCGGCCGAGGCGGCGGGCGGCTTGCCGCAGACGCAGGGCGGGGCCGTCCGGCCGCCGCGGGGCCTCTCCGGCGACCGTGACCCCGGCCGCATGCCAGAACGACAGCAGCCCGGCGTCGCGGGTCAGCACCACCAGGCCCGCGGCCAGGTCGGCCACGGCGGCGGCCAGATCGAAGGGAGCCTTTGCGGCGAACCGGCGGCGGGTGATCAGGCGGCACAGGTTGCGGTAGCCGGTCGCGTTTTCCACCAGGCACACCGCCCGGCGAGCGGTGCCCGGCTCGGTCAGCTCGGCCCCGACGATGGGCGTGATGCCCTCCTGCCGGCAGGCATTCAAAAACGGCCACAGGCCGTACAGATTGTCGGTGTCGGTCAGCGCCAGCCGCCGGTAACCCATCTCGCGCGCCGCCGCGCAGATCCTGTGCGGTGAGCGGGTGCCCCACATGAGGGAATAATAAGATTTTACGGCAAGTGGCACCATGAATTTAACGGTTGAGCTGTGTAGATTCGATAGAGTTGGCGTTTGGTTAAGTGGTTTGCCTGTTTGCCCGTCAGCCCGTTCACCGGTGAGAATCCGTCGGAGCAGGATCGATTTCTTGGCAATTTTTCAAGTACCGAATCAATCCGTCAATAATCTTGCGAACTTTTCCACCATGTGCGTAAGCGATTTGAAATTCATCTTTTCCGATGTATCCCTGGCCTAAAGCGACATACAGACAGTTTTGCACTTCTGAACAAGAGCGTCTTGAATATGTAAGAAATCTGATGAATTCATTGTTGAATTTTGAATCGAATCCCTCGCAGATGTTGTTCATAATCGAGATGGCTGCTCCGGTGATTTGTCCGGCTAAACGATAGTCTTTTGAAAACCCGGGCTGCTTTGTGAATGAGTAAATTTTTTGGGTTAACGTTCTTGATTCTTTCCAACACTCAAGGTCCTCGAATCTGTTGATTCTCATTTAGAGTTTCCTTTTAGTCGGTTAGCCCGTTAGGCCCGTTGAGCCCGTTGGCCCGTCGGGCGGTTTCAGAAATATGAGCTAAGACTCCAATGATTATCAGTTAATCAATGTCCTCGGGGATGATTGAAACCCTTCGCCTTCAGGCGAAGAAAAAGATCGGTAAACCGATTCAACGGCCTAACCGGCTTAACGGGCTCAACGGGCAAACCGGCTAACTGGCAAACGGGCCCACCGTCCTTCCAGCGTGCTGCCGCAGCATATGGCCGTGGGGCCGAAACGGCGGCGGACGGCGTCTATGGCCGTCATGAGGCAATCCTGTCGCCGAGTTGCGGCGGCATCGGCGGCGAAAAGTTCCAACTGGGCCGGCGGGCAGGTCAGGCGGTAGCAGTCCATCCGCAGGTGGCGGACCCGGGTGCGGCGGACCCAGGCGCGGCCGAGCGCCGTGCGGGCCGCGGCGAACAGCCGCAGATCGCCG
>JBAPWQ010000477.1:0-2564 GCA_049283795.1 Desulfobacterales bacterium
GGGAACGATAGTGAAGAAGTAATAAAAATAAAAAAGGAAGCTTGAACAGCTTCCTTTTTATAGTTTTTGGTAGCGGGGGCTGGATTTGAACCAACGACCTTCGGGTTATGAGCCCGACGAGCTACCAGACTGCTCCACCCCGCATTAAATTTTATTGCGGCAATATAACGGCCGCTCGCAGATCTGTCAAGAGGTTCTCAAAACAAAAACAGGCTTCAAGATAAAGATTTTGTCTGATAGTGTCGGTCGGCGGCGTATGATAACAGATGGGTTCAGGGTTCGGGGTTCACGGTTGACGGATGAATGCGATTTGAGTTTCAATCTCCGGCCATCGCTCTTATGCGCTTTTCGAGGTCCGGATGGGGGCCGCCCGGTTCGCCCTTGTCGGCCCGCACCAGGATCAGCTTGGTGCGGCCGGCGTGCCCGGAGACGATCTCGAGCGACGACCGCGGGAGGCCGAGCCGGCGCGCCAGAAATTTGAGGCACAGCGTGTTGGCCGCGCCATCTACCGGCGGCGCGGTCAGCTTGATCTTGAGGGTGTCGCCGTGGCGGCCGACCAGCATGTTTTTCGATGAGCGCGGCAGGACGAAGACCTTCAGGACGAACCCCTCGGGGTGCGGCTGAAAAAAGTCGGTTCCGGCCATCGGGACCCTCTACCCGATCCCGGACATGTGGCGGTCGATAAAATCGCGGATGAACTTGGGGGGGCGCACGACGCGGCCCTCGCCGGTGACGCAGGGGTGTTTGGTGTAGCCTTCGGCGATAACGGCGGAAAGGTCCTCGCCCAGCAGGCGATAGTCGAATTTCATGGCCCCTCTGACCGCCGTATCGAGCGTTGTTTCGATCACCAGCGGATCATCGTAGCGCACGGGCGAAAGATACCGGCAGTAGGCCTCGGCGACCGGCAGGAAGATGCCTTTTTCCTCGATTTCGCGATATGTCATTCCCAGGGCGCGGAACAGTTCGGAGCGGCCGATTTCAAACCACCTCAAATAGTTGGCATAGTAGGCATAGCCCATGCGGTCGGTGTCGCCGTAGCGCACACGGCTGGTCGTCCGGTTGGTCAGCATCTATTTCCCATTCCCCAGAACGGCATCACATTGGTTCCCGGAAAGTCTGCGGCGGCCGATTTGAATGGCCGCTGCCCGTAAGAGGACTTATACAGGCTTTAAATATAGACGACCGGAAAAAGTTCTTATCATTGGCCGGGACTTTCTAGTATCGGGCCTATCAGTGCCTTCAACTCCGCGTAGTTGCCCGACACCGGAAACTGCGGGTATTCCTGCCGGACGTTTTCCGGCGGACGAAACAGGAACCCGTTGTCGGCTTCTTTGAGCATCGTGATGTCGTTGTACGAGTCGCCGATCGACGTGACGGTAAAGTTCAGGTTTTTCAATGCCAGCACCGCGTGGTACTTGCTGTCGGGTTGACGCAGGTTGTAGTTTTCGATCGAACCGTCGTCGCCGATGGTCAGGTTATGGCAAAATAACGTCGGCCAGCCGAGCTTGGCCATCAGCGGGCGGACGAATTCGACATACGTGTCCGATACGACGATGACCGGGACGCGCGATCTGAGCCAGGTCAGGAATTCTTCGGCGCCGGCCAGCGGCGCCATCGTCGCGACCACCTCGGTGATGTCGCCGAGTGTCAAGCCGTTTTCTTTCAAAATGGCGAGGCGCCTGCGCATCAAGACGTTGTAGTCGGGAACGTCGCGGGTGGTGAGCTTCAGATCTTCGATGCCCGTTTTTTGGGCGACGTTGATCCAGATTTCCGGGATGAAGATGCCCTCGAGATCGGTGCAGACGATGTGCATGGCAGCCCTCGCTTTCGGTGTGGACTTCACAGGTGCCGGACACTCCCGAAGCCCTGAGTCAGTCGTCGGTGTTTTCGTCCTCGATCCTGATCAACACCGGTTTGGCACTCACCACGTCCAGCGCGGCGATTTGATTCAGCGCCTCGGTGACGGCCGCCTCGCGGGCCGCATGCGTCAGCATCACCAGCGGCACAGAGCCGTTGATCTTGCGGCCCTTCTGATAGGCGGACTTTATGCTGATGCCGTGGGACCCGAGAATGCCGGAAATCGTCGCGAGCACGCTCGGACGGTCGAGGGCCGAAAACCGCAGGTAATAGTGGGTGACGATCTCGCTGATCGGCATGACCGGGATCTTGCGGATGGCCTCCGTCTGAAAGGAGAGCAGGGGGACCCGGCCGGTGGCACCCGCCAGCAGATTGCGGCAGATGTCGGCCAGGTCGCCGACGACGGCGCTGGCGGTCGGCAGCATGCCCGCGCCGCGTCCTGAAAGCAGGATGTCCCCGGTTGAATCGGCCGAAATCGAAATGGCATTCAGCGTGCCGTTGACATTCGACAGGATGTTGTCGAAGGGAATCATGGTCGGGTGGACGCGGGCCTCGACCGCCGGCTCCTTGTACTTGCTGATGGCCAGCAGCTTGATGCGGTAACCGAATTGTCCGGCAAATTCGATGTCCAGCGGGGTGATGTGAGAGATGCCTTCGGTATAGACATCCGCCAGGTTGATTTCCATCCCGTAGGCCAGCGCGGAGAG
>JBAPWQ010000478.1:0-9891 GCA_049283795.1 Desulfobacterales bacterium
AAATAGATGAAGATGGTCGATTGCTCCAACGACATGTCGATGCCGAATACGCCGGGCCGCGGAATATTGGCAATGCCGCTCGGGCCGAAGGAAAAGTCGTTCCAGTTTTCGAGCACCAGGCGGATGATTTCGCCGAATCCGAGCGTGACAATCGCCAGGTAGTCGCCCCTCAGCCGCAGCACGGGGTAGCCGAGAAGAATTCCGAAGGTGGCCCCCACGCCGGCGCCGATCGGCAGGGCGAACCAGAAGTTGAGCCCGAAGTGAAGGTTCAAGAGGGCGTAAGAATAGGCTCCGACCGCGTAAAAGGCGACGTAGCCCAGATCCAGCAGGCCGGCCAGTCCAACCACGATGTTGATGCCCAGGCCGAGCATCACGTAAATCAAGGCATTGATCATGATGTTGGTCTGGTAGAGCGACAAGACAAACGGAAAAGCGGCGGCGATGGCGACAATGGCCACGAGCAGCGGAAGATAGATCCGGCGATCGGACAGAATTCGTTGTTTGAGGGACTTGCGGGCATCGACTTTTCCTTCCAGCGCCCGCTTCTGCCCCATCTCCTTGCGCCGCAGCAAATAGCGCCAGATGTAAGACAGCACGAAGCTGCCGATCCCCACCAGCAGCATGTTTTCCCAGCGCCACTCCACCCGTTTGTAAATGGTGTTGACCCGGATGACCATGATCGGAAAGGTCAAAAACATGAACCACAGGGATACCAGAAGCGACTTTTTGAGTTCTTCGAGACGAATCAATTTTCCGATCCTGCCACGCCAACGGGGGCAACCTCGACTGCGCGGCTACCCGTTGCAGTTGTTCTTCGATGCGCCGGCCGTTTACACCTTCTGCGATTCCGAACGCCCCAGAATGCCCGACGGCCGGAAAATCAGGATAAACACCAGAAACAAAAAGGCAAAAACATCTTCGTAGTCACTCGAAATATACCCGGTAAAAAAGCTTTCGGTCCAGCCCAGCACCAGGCTGCCGAGCACCGCACCCGGAATGCTGCCGATCCCGCCCAGCACGGCGGCCACAAAGGCTTTGATTCCGGCCAGAAAACCGATGTAGAAGTTGATCTGCCCGATGTGGGAGGCGATCAAAACGCCGCCGATAGCCGCCGTGGCCGATCCGACGATAAAGGTCACCGAAATGACCCGATTGACGTCCACCCCGACCAGCATGGCCATCTGTTTGTCCTGGGAAACCGCCCGCATGGCCTTGCCGATCCGGGTGAATTTGATCAGGAAGGTCAACAGGATCATGACGATGGCGGTGGTGATGTAGATAACGACCTGTGAAGAACGGACAATGTGTTCCCAGGGCTTGAGCCACTCAAACTCGGGGATCAGGGCGGGAAAGGGCAGAAAATCCGAGGTCTGCGCCAGCAGAACGTAGTTTTGAAGAAAAAGCGACATGCCGATGGCGCTGATCAGGGCCGAGAGCCGCGGCGCATTGCGCAGCGGTTTGTAAGCGATCTTCTCGACCGTGTAGCCATAAGCCGATGAGTACACCACCGCCACGGCGGCGGCGATAAAGAGAATGGCGACCGAGTTCCAGCCCATCATCGTCAGGACCCCGGTGACGATCAGGGCCGTGAAGGCGCCGATCATGTAAATCTCGCCATGGGCAAAGTTGATGAGTTCGATGATTCCGTAAACCATGGTGTAGCCCAGGGCGATCAGGGCGTATATGCTTCCGCGGGTCAGCCCCGCCAGAAACAGCTCCATGAAGTAATCGAAATCCCAGACCATGGTCGTCTCCGTAAAAAGAACTCAGGGGAAAGGCGCGGGGCGCCCTTCCCCTTTTTTTCTCGCTCGGATCGCTACTTGACCTCGACGTACTTGCCGTTTTTCACCTGGTAGACGGAGAAACCGACACCGGTGGCATCCCCCTTCTTGTCGAAATGGATCGAGCCCAGTGGGGTGTCGACGTCACTGGTCTGCAAGGCCTTGCGCAGCGCATCGTAATCGGTGGAACCGGCTTTCTCGATGGCGTTGAGCAGCGCCAGGGTGGCGGCATAGGCCTGGGGATAAAATGCCCCGGGGTCCTCGCCGTAGGCCTTGCGGTGCTCCTCGACGGCTTGATTGTACATCGGGTTGCTGGAAAGATCCTTGGGACCGGTGGCATAGACGCCCTCGGCATATTCGCCGGCGACCTTGATAAAGGTGTCGTCCTTGACGCCGTCATCGGATATAAAGGGTGTCTTCATCTTTTTCTTGCGCATCTGGGTCACGATCTTCGAGGCTTCGGGATGATAGCCGCCGAAGATGACCGCATCGGCACCGGACTGCTTGATCTTTTGAACGACGGCCGAATAATCCACCGCCCCCGGCGTCACGCCTTCGTAGAGGACCACCTGGGCGCGCGGGTCTTTTTCGAGGAAGCTCTTGGCGAATTCGGCCAGCCCCTTGCCGTAGTCGCCCTTGTCGTGGAGCACGGCGATCTTCTTGGCCTTCAAAGTGTCGAGCGCGAAGGCGACTTCCAGTTTCGCCTGCTCGTCGTCCGAGGCGATGGTGCGATAGAAGTTCGGATAGTCCCCGCTCTGGGTCAGGGCCGGGTTGGTGGCCGAGGGCGACATGGCAACTTTACCGGAGTCCTTGTAGATTCCGAGGGCGGCCTTGGTGGCCCCGCTGCAGATGTGCCCCAGCACCACATCGACATTTTCCGAAATCAGCTTGGTGGCGGTGTTGGTGGCGATTTCGGGTTTGCAGACATCGTCTTCCGCCAGCAGTTCCACCTGTTTGCCCATCACGCCGCCCTTGGCGTTGACCTTTTTAACGATGATCTCAGCCGCCCTGAGGGACGGGATGCCGTAGGAGGCCAGATCACCGCTGTGGGGGCCGGCGACACCCAGTTTTATGGTGTCGGCCGCAGCACCGATTCCCACCAGCATAAATGCCGTAAATACAGCGACAATGGCTATCGTAACCGTTTTTCTCATGTTCATCTTGCGTCCTCCTCTTAGCGTGATTCCGTTGTTAAAACCAATATCTCCCACTCGAATCCGTTACTTATAGAGCGGATGGACGGATCGAGTCAAGTCGAATTTATTTGGCCTCGCGGTAAAAAAATATTGCCGTTTTGGCTACTTGCCTGTATGACTGCAGACGGTTTCCGCACACAAGGTGCGCCGCAATTCTAAGGAAATATTCATTTCGTGAAAACGATCGGCATCGTTGTCAAGGCTGATCCGATGGTCGGCCGTAAAGCAGACGAACTCGAAGGCTGGCTGGCCGGGCAAGGGGTGAAAACTCTTCGCAGGGAAAGCCGGCCGCCGCGAATCGGTCCTCCGGCGGGAAAAACGGAGCAGGCACCGGCGGATCTCTTCTGCATTCTGGTTTTGGGCGGGGACGGCACTTTTTTGAGCGCCGTGCGCTGGATCGGCGATTATCCCATTCCGATCCTGGGGGTCAAGTTCGGCGAGGTCGGTTTCCTGGCCGAAATCACCGAGGACCGCCTCTTTGCCGTCGCGGAAACTATTTTAAGCGGCACCTTCACCACCCAGCCCCGCATGCGCCTGTTGGTGAGAGTGTTGCGCGAAGATCGGGAACGCGCCGTGGAAACGGTGCTCAACGACGTTGTGATCAACAAGGGCGCCCTGGCCCGCCTGGCCCACATCGAAACCTGCATCGACGACCGCTACCTGACAGTCTATCGCGCCGACGGGCTCATCGTCGCCACCCCGACCGGGTCCACCGCCTACTCGCTGGCCGCCGGCGGTCCGGTGATCCACCCGGCCGTGCCGGCCATGGTCATGACCCCGATCTGCCCGTTTACCCTCACCAACCGCCCCCTGATCATCCCCGACGCCGCCACCATCACAATTAAACTGGAAAAAAGGTCGGCGGACATCATGCTCACCTTCGACGGTCAGCAGGGACTCGCCATCGATGATCGCGACACGATCGCGGTCTGCAAGTCACCGCACCCGATCCACATGATCTCGGAGCCGAACCAGTCCTATTATAATGTCCTCAAGGCCAAGCTGCGCTGGAGCGGCGGCCGTACCTGAACGGTATTTTCCGCTGTATGCCCAGAGCCTGGCTGGATCGCCAGGGGCAGGAAGCAGTTGTGCCGGTGGCGTCGTTTAGCCCACTATGTCCCCATGTTCCAGGAGGCGAGGTACTTCTTTTGTTGGGGCGTGAGTTTGTCGATCGATGTCCCCATGGCCTCCAGCTTCTCTTTGGCGATCTGTCGGTCGATTTTTTCCGGCACCGGATGGACGCTTTTGGCGAGCGTGGTCTTGTTTTTGACCATGTACTCGATACACAGCGCCTGATTGGCAAAGCTCATGTCCATCACGCTCGACGGGTGCCCCTCGGCGGCCGCCAGGTTGATCAACCGGCCCTCGCCCAGGACATTGATGCGGCGGCCGTTCTTCAACACGTATTCCTCGACGAACGGCCGTATCAGGCGGCGGGAGGCGGCGATGCCGCTCAGGCCCTCCAGGTCCAGCTCCACATTGAAATGCCCGGAATTGGCGACGATGGCCCCGTCCTTCATCAGCTTGAAGTGCTCCTGGCGGATGACGGCGATGTTGCCGGTCAGCGTGCAGAAAAAATCCCCGACTGCGGCCGCCTTGCGGATCGGCATCACCGTGAAGCCGTCCATGACCGCTTCGATGGCGCGCAGCGGGTCGATTTCGGTCACGATGACGTTGGCGCCCATACCACGCGCGCGCATGGCCACGCCCCGGCCACACCAGCCGTAGCCGCAGACGACAAACATCGCGCCGGCCAGCAGACGGTTGGTGGCGCGCACGATCCCGTCGATCGTGCTCTGCCCGGTGCCGTAGCGGTTGTCGAAAAAATGCTTGGTCTGGGCGTCGTTGACGGCGATGATCGGGTATTTCAACACGCCCTCGGCCGCCATGCTGCGCAGCCGGATCACCCCGGTGGTGGTTTCCTCGGTCCCGCCCCTGACTTCCGGCAAAAATTCCGTGCGCTCGGAATGCAGGATGGAAACCAGGTCGGCGCCATCGTCCATGGTGTACTGGGGTTTGGCGTCGATGACCGCGTTGATGTGGGCGTAATAGAGCTTGTTGTTTTCACCTTTGACGGCAAACACCGGTATCTTGTCGTTTTTGACCAGTGACGCGGCCACATCGTCCTGGGTGCTCAGCGGGTTCGAGGCGCATAACGATACCCTGGCGCCCCCGGCTTTCAAGGTCTGCATCAACGAGGCCGTTTCGGTGGTCACATGCAGGCAGGCGCCCAGGCGCATGCCCGCCAGCGGTTTTTCTTTTTCAAATCTTGTCCGAATCCGGTTCAATACGGCCATGTTCTGATTGGCCCACTCGATGCGCAGCGCCCCGTCTTTGGCCAGGGTGATGTCCTTGACGTCATAATTCATAAAAAAAACCTTTCACTTTTAATTTTAGGAGTTTAGAACCGGACCCGATATCAATGCCGTTGTAGGGGCGAAAAATTTTTCGCCCCTACGTGCGCCCATAAGCGCACACAATGAACATTCTTTTAACGTTCGAGACCCCTTTCCGAATTAAATTCCCGCCAGCTCGCGCATCTTGTCGGCCTGGGTGGTTTCTTCCCAGCTGAATTCCGGCTCCGTGCGGCCGAAATGCCCATAGGCGGCCGATTTGCGGTAAATAGGCCGCAGCAGGTCCAGGTACTCGATGATGGCCGCCGGACGCAGGTCGAAGCATTCCCGGATAATCTCCTTGATTCTTTTCCGCGGGATTTTCCCGGTTCCCATGGTATCGACCAGCATCGACACCGGCTCCGCCACCCCGATGGCATATGCGATCTGTATTTCACACTTTTTTGCCAGACCGGCCGCAACGACATTTTTAGCGATATGCCGCGCCATGTAGGATCCGCTGCGGTCGACCTTTGACGGGTCCTTGCCCGAAAAACACCCCCCCCCATGGCTTCCCTGGCCGCCATAGGTGTCGACGATAATCTTGCGGCCGGTCAGACCGCAGTCTCCCATCGGACCGCCGACCACGAAACGACCGGTGGCGTTGATGTAGTATCGCGTTTCCACATCGACCATGTCTTCCGGCAGAATTTTTTTGATGACGCTCTTGATGATCGCATCGCGCAGGAAATCGTTTTCGACGTCCGGCTTGTGCTGGGCGGCGATGACCACCGCGTCAATGCGCTTGGGCAAGCCGTTTTCATACTCCACCGTGACCTGCGACTTGCCGTCCGGACGCAAAAAATCGAGCGACCCGTTTTTGCGGACCTCCGCCAGGCGCCGGCAGATCTTGTGGGCCAGCATAATGGGCAGCGGCATCATCTCCGGGGTTTCGTCGCAGGCGTAGCCGAACATCAGGCCCTGGTCCCCAGCGCCCTGCTCCTTGTAGAGCCCGTTGCCGCGGTTGACCCCCTGGGCGATGTCGAGCGACTGATGATCGATGCTGGTGATGACGCTGCAGGTCTGCCAGTCGAAGCCCATCTGGGATGAGCTGTAACCGATGTCTTTGATCGTGTCGCGCACGATCTGGGGCATCTCCACATAGGTGTTGGTGGTGATTTCTCCGGCAATAAATGCCAATCCCGTGGTGACCAGCGTCTCGCAGGCCACGCGGCAGTTTTCATCCTGGGCGATGATGGCGTCGAGGATGGCATCCGATATCTGATCGGCGACCTTGTCCGGGTGACCCTCGGTCACCGATTCGGAGGTGAAAAAATACTGTTCTTTTTCTTCCATGGCCGGTCCTTTCCACTCGCAAGGGGGATGTTCGCTGTTAACGTCACAAGTTGCACAAAAAAATCCGGTTCAACCGGATGCTGGATGCTGGAAAGCTGGAAGGCTGGAGGTTGGAGTAATGGAATAATGGAATAATGGAATTGTGGAATAATGGAACTGTGGGTATCGGATGATCGATGAGACGGGCATTCTATCTTGGGTGGATAGTTCTCTCTCTACTTGTATACCCCGTCATTCCAACCTTCCAGCATTCCCGCTTTCCCACCATTCCATCACTCCAGCCTTCCCCGCCTCCCCGCTTCCCAACTTCCCAGCCTCCCATCCGGATGGCCGTGTCAGCCGGAGCGGCCCGCAGTGGCGGGAACCGTCAGGATCGTGTTGTCGATCAGCCGGGTCCTTCCCACCTTCACGGCCAGGGCCATCAACGCCGGCCGGTCAATATTTTCGACCTGGATCAGCGTCTCCGGATCGCAGATGGTTAAATAGTCGATCTTGTTTTCAGGGTGTGCGGCGATCAGGTCCCTTGCCTCTTTCAGAATTCGTGCGGCATCCCGCTCGCCGGCCTCGACCCGCTTGCCGGCCTGCCCGAGTGCGCGGCTGAGGGTCAGGGCCGCCGGTCGCTGGTCGGGTGTCAGATAGGCATTGCGGGAACTCATCGCCAAACCGTCTTTTTCCCTGACGATGGGGGCGCCGATGATCTCGATGTTGAAATTGAGGTCTCTGACCAGGCGCCGGATGACCAGCAGCTGCTGGTAGTCTTTCTCACCGAAAACCGCGACGTGGGGGCGGATGATATTGAAAAGTTTTGCGACAACCGTCGCCACCCCGGTGAAGAAAACCGGGCGCGACAAACCGCAGAGATGATGCGGCAGGTGCTCCAGGGTAACGCGGCTCTGGTAGCCGTGGGGATAGAGGTCGACTGCAGCGGGCATAAAAACGACGTCGACTCTTTCCCTGGCGCACAGCTCGATGTCCCGCTCCGGATTGCGGGGATACGTGTCGAAATCCTCTCCGGGACCGAATTGGGCCGGATTGACAAAAATGGTCGCCACCAGGACGTCGACTCTGGAACGGGCGATTCTCATCAGCGACAGATGCCCGTCGTGGAGAAAACCCATGGTCGGCACGCAGGCGATCCGTCGGCCGGCCTGTCGCAGATCTTCGGCGCTGCGCTGCATCTCCTCAACGGTTGTAACGACCTTTACCATCCGTCCTCTTTCCCGACAATTAAACGTGAAAATTTAGTTTATTTAATGTTTTCTGTCAATGAAAACCTTTTGTTATGCCCTATTTGCTTGACATTTCACCGCCAATCTGATGAATCATTGTGACTCGCGGCGGCCGCCCGCAGCGAACGGGTCTGACAGCGCTTGTGCCCTTCGGGTTCCATCCTAAAACGCCTGATACGCAAATCGACCACCGCCCGAACGAGAGCGGCCCCAGAAGTGGAAAGGGACGGACGCATGAAACAGTTTATTCTGTCACTGGCCGCGTGCCTGGTGGTTGTTTCGATGGCCCCGGCGTCGGCCCGGGCCTCGGCGCCGCAAACCGCCCCGGCCGGTTCAATCGCGACCAACGGCCTGCAAGGGCAAGCAGGGGGTGCGCATGACCCTGGGTCCGCCACCGGTGAAGAGCCGGCCGCGCATGGCCCCTCCGCGGTCGATGCCGGCCACGGCCACCGCAATATCGGGGAGGTGCTGCCTCTCTGGAGCTGCATCCCCTTTGCCGGCATGCTGCTCTCCATCGCCCTTTTCCCGCTCCTGGCCCCTGATTTCTGGCACCATCATTTCGGCAAGGTCTCGGCCTTCTGGGCCGCAACGCTCGCCATTCCGTTCCTGCTGGCATTCAGGGGCCTTGCGCTGTACGAGATCCTGCACATCATCATCGTGGATTACATCCCGTTCATCATTCTTCTCTGGTCGCTTTACACCGTTTCGGGCGGCATCCTGCTGCGCGGAAGCCTGCGGGGAACACCCCTGGTCAATGTCATCCTGCTGCTGATCGGCACGGCCCTGGCCTCCTGGATGGGCACGACCGGCGCGGCCATGTTGATGATCCGTCCGTTCCTGCGGGCCAACGCCCATCGCAAGGATCGCACCTTCATGGTGGTCTTCTTCATCTTCCTGGTGGCCAACGCCGGCGGGTCGCTGACGCCCCTGGGCGATCCGCCGCTGTTTCTCGGTTTCCTGCACGGCGTGTCCTTTTTCTGGACCATGAAGATCCTGCCGCACATGCTCACGGTTGCCGGCGTTCTCCTGACGATTTATTTCTTTCTCGACCTGCGGGCTTTCCGCAAGGAAAAAGTCGAGGCACCCGATGACGGCGTCAAGGAGCCCCTCAAACTGGACGGCGTGCACAACTTCATCTTCCTGGCCGGTATCGTCGGATCGGTGTTGATGAGCGGGGTGGTGGAGTGGGGCCACTTTCAGATTTTCGGCATCCATATGGCATATCAGGACCTGGCGCGTGACGGCCTGCTGGTGGCCATGGGCATCCTTTCACTGGTGACCACCTCGATAAAAGTCCGCGAGGACAATGATTTTACCTGGTTTCCGATTCTCGAGGTCGCCTATCTCTTCATCGGCATCTTCATCACGATGATCCCGTGCCTGCTCATCCTCAAGGCCGGCCTCAAGGGCGAACTGGCGTTTCTGATTCGCAGCGTCAGCCGGCCGGCCCATTATTTCTGGGTGACCGGTGCGCTGTCCAGCTTTCTCGACAACGCCCCCACCTACCTCACCTTTTTCAACACCGCCCTGGGCAGCTTTTTCGCGGGAGCTACGGAGGCCCAGGCCGTGCCGCTGCTCATGACCGAAAAAGTGTTGTACCTGGAGGCCATTTCAGCCGGGGCGGTGTTCTTCGGGGCGGTCAGCTACATCGGCAACGCCCCCAACTTCATGGTGCGCTCCATCGCGGAAGAGGCCGGCACGCCCATGCCGAGCTTTTTCGGCTACATCATCCGGTTTTCGCTGTTGTTTCTGATACCCATCTTTGTGATCGTCACGTTGATTTTCTTTTGACCACAGGAGGGGCTGTTATGAAAATCGAGAAAGTCCTTTTCCACACCCGGTTCCGGGACCTGGCCTTCAATGCCCTCGAGGGGCTGCTGGAATTGAAGCAGGCCGGTCTGCAGGAAGTCGTTTTGACCTACGTGATCCCCAGAGAGGAGGTCGCCTTCGTGCCTTACGGGGGCTATCTCAAGGATGCGGCCGAGCAAATGGAGGA
>JBAPWQ010000479.1:0-2784 GCA_049283795.1 Desulfobacterales bacterium
AATCCGACCTATGTCGTCGAGGGCGTGGTGCATTACTGCGTGGCCAACATGCCCGGAGCGGTGCCCAAGACATCGACCATGGCCCTGACCAATGCGACCTTGCCCTATGCGGTGGAAATCGCCGGCAAGGGGTGGCGCGAAGCCTTCGCCAGCAATCCGGAAATAAAGTGCGGCGCCAACGTGGTGCGGGGCAAGGTGACTTACCAGGGCGTAGCCGAGGCTTTCGGCCTGACATACGAGCCCGTCGATGAGTTGATTTGACCACTTTCCAGCGGATACTATAGACTGTGGCAGCCACCCCGCTCATATGGGCTGAAATCGATCTCGATGCCCTTGCCGCCAATGTCCGCGAACTGCGGCGCGTCACCCGGCCCGAAGCGCGGCTGCTGGTGGCGGTCAAGGCCAATGCCTACGGCCACGGGTTGGTGGAGGTTGCGCGCCGGGCGCTGGAATGCGGCGCCGATGCCCTGGGGGTGGCGCGGCTGTCCGAGGCCCTTACCCTACGGGCCGCGGGCATCGAAGCGCCGGTGCTGATTTTGGGCTACACGCCGCCGGCCGATGTCGGTGAACTCCTGCGACACGATCTCATCCAGACCGTCTATGCTCCCGCGACCGCCAAAGCTTATGCCCAAGGAATCAAAAGCGGCGACCCGCGCCTCCGGGTCCACCTGAAAGTCGACACCGGCATGGGGCGACTGGGCATCCTGCCGGCCGCGCGCCGGTATGCGGCACCGGGCATGGACATCTCCGGAAACGCCGTGCGGGAGGTCCTCGACATCGCCGGGCTGAAGGAGCTGGATCTGGAAGGAATTTTTACTCACTTTGCCAGTGCCGACAGCGCCGACAAGCGCTTTGCGCGGGAGCAGTTCGACATCTTCATGGCGTTTCTCGACCGGCTGAAGCGCGCCGGCCTCGAGTTCGAGGTCCGCCACGCGGCCAACAGCGGCGCCATCATCGACCTGCCCCACACCCACCTGGACATGGTCCGCGCCGGCGTGTCGCTTTACGGAATGTACCCTTCGGCGGAGGTCGATCGACGCCGAATCGACCTGGCGCCCGTCATGGCCTTAAAGGCCCGGATCGTACATCTGAAAAAGGTGCCGGCCGGATTTCCCGTCAGCTACGGCATGACCCACACGACCGTATCGCCGACCATCATCGCCACGATTCCCGTGGGCTACGCCGACGGTTTCAACCGCCGGCTGTCAAACCGCGGCCGCATGCTGGTCCGCGGCCAGGCGGCGCCGATCGTCGGCCGGGTCTGTATGGACCTGACCATGCTCGATGTTGGCCACATCCCTGGCGTTGCCATGGAGGACGAGGTCGTGATCCTCGGCCGCCAGAAGAACGCGGCGATCACCGCCGAGGACATCGCCGACCTGCTGAGTACCATCAACTACGAAATCACCTCCGCCATAACCGCCCGTGTCCCGCGAATTTACCTCAAGAGCTGATCCCGAATAAGAATTTTTCATTTGAAAATCTTCGGCATTCAAAGCTAAACAGGGTCTTTTCTTTAATAATAGTGAGGGCTTATGAATTCAGAGTACAATATGGCCGATTACAAGTATCCGCGCAAGATCGATTTCGTCACGGCCCTGCCGAGAACGGAGCGATGTGGATGCGGGTGTTGAAAAAATGGTTGCTATCTGCATGATGCTGATTGTCATTGATGAATCATTGAAATGATAAGGGAAAAAATGATGAACGGTTCAACCGATTTCGAGGGTTTCAACCAGTTCACGGGAATCGAGGACCCGCAGCAGGGGGTCGAGGGGGTTGCGGCGGTAGGTGTTCAGGGTCTGCTCGTGGATCTTTTCCGACCATGACGCGGTGCAGTCCGACAGCAGCACCGCTTTGTAATCGCGGCACAGGGCATCCATGACGGTGGTCAGCACGCAGAAATTCGTGGCTATCCCGGCCACGGCACACAAGCTGACCTCCCGCTGCTTCAGCCAGGCATCCAGATCGGTGTCGAAGAAGGCCGAAAACCGCGGCTTGGGCAGCCAGAGATCATCGGGCCGGCGGTCCAGCTCTTCGATGACCTCGGCGCCCCGGCTGCCGGCCAGTGAGTGCGGCTTCATCCGGCCCTTGAAGATGAAATCCTGTTTGTCGAACGCGTCGGTCGAAAAGACAATGGGCCAGGCCTGCTTGCGGAAATCTGCGACCAAGGCGTTGATCGGCGCCACGATTTTTCTGGCGAAGGGCGTAATGGGAAATCGGTTTGCTTCCTCAAAATTGTCCTTGACCATGTCGATGACCAGCAGCACCGGTTTTTCGCTTTGATCCCGTTCCATATGACTCCTTTCCGATCGATGCGCGGTACGGCCGCCGGCCAGACCGTCTTTTCCGCTTAAAAAAATATTTACCTCATGCGACAATGGAACTCAAGCGATGATGAATGCCTGTCATCAATAATTAAGGTCCTGGTCGATAAGGGTTGACGGGGTTGACAATATGGATCGATAGCAATATCGTAATACATTATAGCCAACGATAGGAGAATGGGCATGCAAACCGTGACAATATCACCCAAATATCAGGTTGTTATACCAAAGATCATTAGAGAAGCCTTGCGACTGCGTCCCGGACAGAAAATGCAGGTTATCGAATATGCCGGCAGAATCGAGCTGATACCGGATCGTGACATCGGTGACCTCAAGGGGTTTCTCAAGGGGATCAACACAGAGTTTGATAGGGAGCATGACCGGCTATGAACGTTGTGGATTCCTCAGGCTGGCTGGAATATTTTTCAGACGGACCAAATGCAAAGCATTTTTCATC
>JBAPWQ010000480.1:0-20485 GCA_049283795.1 Desulfobacterales bacterium
GCCGGCGACAAGATCATCTGCGAGCCCTGCGGCCGCAACACCGCACCGGCTATTTTACTGGCGGTCCTCAAAATTCTGCAGCGCGAAGAAGATGCGATTCTGTGCATTTTTCCGGCCGACCACGTGATCAAGGATGTGGCGGCCTTTCATGACCGGCTGCGCTCGGCGATCGCCCTGGCCGACAGCGGCTGCGTGGTGACTTTCGGCATTACACCCCATTACCCGGAAACCGGCTACGGCTATATCGAAGGCGGAGACAAGATGGCCGGCGGGGCGCTGAAAACCAGGCGCTTCGTGGAAAAACCGGACCTGGCGACCGCGCGGCGATATCTCGCGGCGGGCAATTTTTTCTGGAACAGCGGCATGTTCGCTTTCAAGGCCTCGGTCATCCTGGAAGAATTCAAGCAGCACCAGGCCGAACTGCTGCATGCGATGAGGAGACTCGATCTTCACGACGACCGGCTCGAAGCGGCCGATTACCAGCGGCTGCCCGACATCTCGATCGACTATGCCATCATGGAGCACACCCGCAAGGGTGTCGTGTTGCCGTCCGACTTTGGCTGGAGCGATATCGGCTCCTGGAAATCGCTCTATGATTTCCTGCCCAAGGACACGGACGACAACGTCCTGGATGGGGATGTGGTCGTTCAGGAAACCCGCAACTGCCTTATCATGGCGCACGAGCGCCTGATTGCCGCCAACCGGCTCGACGGCCTGGTCATCGTCGAGACGCCGGATGCGATCTTCGTCTCCGACATGGAAAACAGCCGCGACGTCAAATCGATCGTTGCGCGGCTGAAGGAGAAAAAACGCGAAGAGACCATCCGTCACAAAACGGTGTTTTACCCCTGGGGCAGCCGGACGCTGCTGGAAAGACGGCAGGGGGCCGATGTCACCCGCTTGGACATCGATCCCGAAAACACCTGTCCGCTGGCGACCGGGCCGGCGTTCAGCCTGACAGTGGTGGCGGGCACGGGGCGCATCGGTGCGAAGGTGATAGAGTGCGGTGACATCTTCAGCGCGGCGGAAAAAGAGACGTTGCACATCGAAAACCGCGGCCGGGAGCCGTTGGTCGTCATCCAGGTGACGCCCTTCAGCCGAAGCTGAAAAGAGGTGAAAAGGTGGACATGAAAGTACCGCTGCTCGACCTGAAGGCGCAATACGGCGCCATTCGCGACGAGATCCTCAAAGTCACCCAGGAGGTTTACGACAGCCAGCAGTTCATTTTGGGTTCGCGGGTGGAAGATCTCGAGAAGCAGATCGCGGCGTACTGCACCACCCCGTACGCGCTGGGGGTGTCCTCCGGAACGGATGCGCTGCTGATCTCGCTGATGGCCGCCGGCATTGGGTTCGGCGATGCGGTCGTCACGAGCCCCTACACCTTTTTCGCCAGCGCCGGCTCGATTGCCCGCACCGGCGCCCGGCCGCTTTTCGTCGACATCGACCCCGACACCTACAACCTGTCGGCCGCAGCGCTAAAGCGCGTCCTGGATGCCCTGCCGGCGGCGGAGCGCAAGCGGGTCAAGGCGGTCATGCCCGTGCACCTCTACGGTCAGTGCGCCGACATGCTGCCGATCGGAAAGATCGCCGCGGCCCGCGATCTTGTGGTCATCGAGGATGCGGCCCAGGCCATCGGTGCGGAGGTCCAGGGCCGGCGGGCCGGTTCGTTCGGCGAGTTCGGCTGCTTTTCGTTTTTCCCGTCCAAAAACCTGGGTGCTTTCGGCGATGGCGGCATCGTCACGACGGGATCGGAGGCGCTGTATGAAAAGCTGAAGGTCCTCAGGGTTCACGGATCGCAGCCAAAATACCATCACCGGCTCATCGGCGGGAACTTCAGGCTCGACGCCCTCCAGGCCGCCGTCGTCTCCGTGAAGCTGAAGCACCTCGATCGGTGGAGCGCCTTGCGCGGCCAAAACGCCCGCACCTACCGGCGCCTTTTCACCGCCGCGGGCCTGGATCGGATCCGGCTGCCCGTTGAAAGTCAGGGGCGGCACGTTTTCAACCAGTTCGTCGTCAGGGTGCCTGAAAGGCGGGATGATCTGCGGCGACACCTGCAGGAAAACGGCATCGGCTCCGAGGTCTACTACCCGGTGCCGCTGCACCTGCAGGAATGCTTTGCCTACCTTGGGTATCGCCGGGGGGACTTCCCCGTGTCCGAAGCGGCGGCCGATCACACCCTGGCCCTGCCGATTTATCCTGAATTGACCGCGGACCAGCTGGCCTATGTGGTCGACACCATCGGGGGGTTCTACAGGCTTTAAGGTTGAGTTTTCGGCTGTGTTCTCGGTTGGTGGCGCATGCTGAACCCAGGGGTTCAGGGGTCAAAGGTTCAGGGCTCAAGGTTCAAGGGCTATATGATTCTGTTTTCCTGAACTTCATCCCCCATTTCCTGGATTGACCGCTTAGAACCATTGGGCGCAACGGTTTTATATGCACAGTAGCCAACGGGTTAACCGGCTAACGGGAAAACGGGCCGACGGGTAAACCGGTTAACCGGCCAACGGACCCACCGGCCATCAGTACCCGAGCCCGAAATCGCCATAGCGGCCGTAGGCGGTCACGATGCCGTCCTGGAGCCTGACGTAGTAAGGCGTGGAAAAGAGCCCCTCGGCGCAGGCGCCGTATTTCAGATATTCGACATACAGATTGGCGCTCGTGCTGTCGGGCGGCCCCAGGGCCTCAATGACATCCGCCCGCGTCATGCCGACCTGCAGATTGTTCATCTTCTTGGCGGAACCCGCGCATCCCAAAAGCAACACCAGCCCGACCATCAAAATAACGGTGCGTTTACCCATGTCTTCCTCCGATTTACGTTTCCCGTTTCGTCTTACCCATATGCTTATTTAACCGTTTTGGCAAGTTCCGCCTGATTTCGGCTCTGACAACGTTCAGGACGCCGCCGGCGCCTGCGCCGCCGCATACGCCGCCCGGGCTTCGGCTTCCAACAGATGGCCTCGATCGGTGTAGCGCGGTGAAAAATGAAAAGGGGTGAACCGTTTCACTTCTGCGAGGGCCGCCAGCGTACCGGCCTGGCGGGCGGTAAGGTGGTATTTCAGCCGGGCGATGTCGCGGTGCTCATCCATGAACGCCGCTTCGATGAAAAGATGATCCGCGCGGTGCGTCTGGGACAGAATGAGTTCGGTGTTTTTTGCGGTATAGCCCGCATCGGCCACATAACTTATCTTTTGGCCGGGGGTGATGAAGGCGATTCCGGCCGTAATGTCCGCCAGCCGGAAGTGTTTCGGCCGCCCTTCGCCGGCGGTCTCGGCGGCGATGTCGGTGTCAGGGGGCTGATTGCCGTAAAGCGCCGTTTTCAGGTCCTGAAGCCAGGGGCCGGGGCGCAGTTCCAGGGCCACCAGCGCGTCCGGGCGGATATTGACATGGAAGTTTTCCTGGAGCGTGAAAGCCAGAGAGGGAATTCCGTGATCGAGTTGAACGGCACCGATGGTCAAACCGGTTTCCCGCCACAGGACCCCGTCGAATTCGCGCGTTTCCGCCGCCCCATCGGGCTCGAACCGGCTCCGGCAAGGGTACCGCCGGCGGACAACCGTGCCGCCATCAATTTCGGATGCTTCCAGGACCAGGCTGCCGATATAGTTGTCGACCAGGTTCCACGAGTAGCCGGCCAGCTTGCCTTCCACGTTTTTCAGAAAACCGCGTGGCCCGAAGAGAAAGAGAGTTTTGTCGCGCCCTATCAACAGGCGCAGCAACCGGTCGAAACCGGCGAAGTGATCCATATGGGTGTGGGAGACGCAGACATGGCTTATCTTGAGGACATCGCGGGCCGACAGGGCGGAGATGTCGCCTAAATCGAAGAGAAGCGCACGATTTTGATACTGAAACGGGATGAAGAGCCCCGGGTCGTCGAAAGGGCCGTTGACTAGCCGGGGACAAAATGTCGGACGCATTTCAGGGCAGATATTTTTTGACCTGCTGATGGATGCACAGGTAGATTTCTTCGTCGGAACCGTAGATGTCGATCACATCCTTATGGTTGATCAGATTTTCCAGAACGAAAGCCGTGACGTAAAGGCTGACGACATGGGGATTCGGCACGACATTGCGAATCGGGGCCGTGGCAAAATCAATGTCGAAATCCTCGGCCCGGCTCAGTTTGTCGAGGCACAGCGCGATCTGCTCTTCCAGCGAGTTTTTACTCTTGGTTTCAACCAGTTTCTCCTCCACCAGCTTCATGGCGATGGCGTTGGAAAGGGATTCCTGGCAATCCTTTATCCCCTGCAGGGCCAAGCGTCGGACGTGTTCCTTGGACGATTCGATCTTTGAAATGATGGATGACTCCCTGGTGCTTGGCCGGAAAACTTTCGACATGTTGCCACCTTTTATGAATGACGGCTCCCCTGCAACGGGGGAGCCCGATTGAATTTCGGCTATATTAATGACAGCGGCATTGAAAAGCAAGGAAAATGTGCACGCCGGCGCCCGATACGGCCATCGTTTTGCAGGTCGGTGGCAGGAAATATACGGGTTTCGGCACCGCTCAAGGTTTGCCGGCAACAGCCTTTAGTATCATCGGTTCGAGGATTCGGCCGCCGGTATCGTCTTTGCTGATAGCGGAAATCGGTCAGGATCGCCCGCTCCGCCGCCACCTGCCGACGGACGGGCGCGCGGCCTGTTCAGGGGTTCGTCAGGATTTCGCGGATGACCAGCTGGACCGATTTTTTGCCGTTCCAGCGGTTCCACTGCAGGTGGAAGGCGATTTGCCGCAGCCGTTCCGGCAAGGCATTCGCGGGATCGATGTTGAACTGAATGGCGTGAAAGGACCGGCCGGTTTCCGATTGGCGCAGGAGCATGCGCCGGTGCCGGACGCCGACGAGTCGGCTGTGGCCGACCCGAACATCGCCGGCTGAAAAAAGCGGCTGGCTGTTGCCGTTGCCAAAGGGCTGCAAAGCATCGATGCCATCGATCAACTGGTCGGTGATCTGTTCGAAATCGAGCACGCAGTCGATGCACAGTTCCGGCGCCGGATGGCACTCGGCGCCGCCGGCCGCGGCCGCCCGCTGGAAGTCGGCTTTGAAAGCGGCAATATTGGCGGTCCTGATTCCCAATCCGGCCGCCATGCTGTGGCCACCGAAATCTTCCAGCCGATCGGCGCAGGCCGCCAGGCCCCGATACAAATTGAAGCCGGCGATACTGCGGGCCGACCCCTTGCCGATGCCGTTGCGGGTGGATATCAGGACCACCGGACGGCCATGCTCTTCAACCAGCCGCGCGGCCACGATGCCGAGCACGCCTTCGTGCCACCCTTCCGCCGCAAGTACCAGGGCCCGCAGGTCGAGTTCATACGGATGATCCGCCAGGTACTGCCCGATGTTCCGCAGCAGTTCCTGTTCGGTGTCCTTGCGCCGCTTGTTCAACTCGTCCAGGGATGCCGCGATCTGCCGGGCGTCTGCAGGGGTTTGGGTCAGCAGCAGCCGGGCAGCCTGATGGGCGTGGTCCATTCGGCCGGCGGCATTCAGGCGCGGTACGATTTTAAAGGCCAGGTCCTCGGCGGTCACGTCCCGGCAGGATGTGCGGCAGTTCTCGAGAAGGCCCATGACGCCGGCGCAGGCCTTGCCCGACCGCATCAGCTCGATGCCGGCCGCGACCAGCACCCGGTTTTCAAGCACCAGCGGCACGGCATCGGCAACCGTTCCCAGTGCGACCAGGTCGCAGAGGTCCTTGAGATTCGGCTCGGCCCGGTTTTGCCAGACACCGCTGCTGCGGAGATGCGTTCGCAGGCAGATCACAAGCGCCATGGCCACGCCGACGCCAGCCAGGTGCTCGAAACCGGCGGTGCAGTCCGGCCGTTTGGGGTTGACCACCGCCACTGCCGGCGGCAGGGGGTCGGGCACCCGGTGATGGTCGGTGACGACCACATCGATTCCGGCGGCGGCGGCCCGCCTGACGGCCGCCTGGCTGCTGGACCCGCAATCGGCGGTGATGATGAGATCGATCTTGCCCGGCACGGCCACCCGGTCGATGTGATCGGGCTTGAGACCGTAGCCTTCCATTATGCGATGCGGAATATAGTACGAAACCCTTGCGCCCGTGTTTCGCAGGAAATCGAACAAAACAGCCGCGGCCGTGATGCCGTCGACATCGTAATCACCGAAGACGAGGATATTTTCCTGCTGCATGATGGCGCGCGTCACCCGTTTCACCGCGGTCGGCATGTCTTTCAGCGCAAAAGGCGGCCGCAGGTGGGCCAGGGTTGGTGAGAGAAACCGCGCGGCCTCTTCGGGAGAGTGTATTCGGCGGTTAACCAGGAGGGTGGCGACGACCGGCGAGCACTTCAAGCGGCGGCACAGTTCTCTGACGCAGTCGGGATCGGGTTTAAGCACGTGCCAGCGTTTTTGCATGGTTGCCTCTTGTCGTGTCGCCTTGCGGTTGTGTCATGGCCGGGCACCATCTTAGACTATCCGGTGCGGGCGGACAACACCATATTTCCTGTTTGCAATGCGGGGGTGATATGGTTATACTCAAAAAAAAGAAGATCGTGAACGGCCGTGGCCCAAACCCGGTTTCATCCGGCGGCAGCCTCCGGCCGTGACGCTTTCTTCGCCGGTATTGCCCATGGAGTGCCTGACGAAATACTACCGGGTCGATCGCCGCGAAATCGCCTATATCAAGTTCGTCATCGAATCTTACGAAGGGGTCGGGATGCTCTCGACGATCGATCCACGCGCGGGCCTGGTGGTGTTGCGCATTCCTCCCGGTTGCGAGGAGGTCATCGACCGCATTCTCTCGGACCTGAAACAAACGATTTTGATCGAACCCGCTGCGCGGCCCACGTGAATTTTCGACAGACAGCACCGTCTCGAGACCGTTGGCGCGGACGGATGGCTGTTTTTAAACCCGCCGTCGTTTTCACCGCTTCGAAAACCAGGCACTTTTCCGGGCGGCAGTGACTGCGAGGCGGCAAGCGGCATGCGTCACATCATGAAAATGAAAAGACTCTATCTACATACCATCGGCTGTCAGATGAATGTCTATGACTCCGAGAAGATCGTCTCGGTCCTGGCGCCGTTGAACTACCGCAAGACCGCCGACCTCGGCGCGGCCGACCTGATCATCGTCAATACCTGCGCGATCCGCCAGAAAGCCGAACAAAAGGTTTTCAGTTTCCTCGGACGGTTGAGCCGCCTTAAAAGTGAACGGCCAAGCCTTCTGATCGGGGTGGGAGGCTGCGTCGCCCAGCAGCAGGGGAAAAAAATCCTGGCGCGAATGCCCTGTGTCGACTTCGTATTCGGCACGCAGGCGATTTCCCGTCTGGCCCGCCTCGTCGAGAATAGTGAAAAACATGCCGGTCGGGTGGTGGATGTCGATCCGGCCACCGCTGGCGAGCTGTTCGATGTGCCGCCGGAATTGACGAAAATCGGCCAGGTGACCCGCTTCGTGACCATCATGCAGGGCTGTGACAATTACTGCACCTACTGCGTGGTTCCCTATGTCCGCGGCCGGGAAGCCAGTCGCCGGCCCGAAGACATCATTGCGGAAATCGAGCGGCTTGTGACGGGGGGGGTGCGTGAGGTGACCCTTCTGGGGCAGAATGTCAACAGTTACGGTGTCAAGGAAGGCCTGTGCAGCTTTGCCGAACTGCTCGGCCGCGTCAATGCGATCGATGGCCTGCTGCGCATCCGGTTTACGACATCGCACCCCAAGGACCTGTCAACGGACCTGTGCCGGGCATTCGGGGAACTGCCGAAACTCTGTCGGCATATCCACCTGCCGGTGCAGTCCGGTTCGAACCGGGTGCTGAAACGAATGAATCGCGGCTACACGCGCGAGGACTACCTGGTGAAAATCGCCGAACTGCGCGAACACTGCCCGCACATCGCGATTTCTTCCGATTTTATCGTCGGTTTCCCCGGCGAAGAAGCCGCGGATTTCGAAAAGACGTTAGAGTTGATCCGCACCGTCGGCTTTGACAGCCTGTTTGCCTTCAAATACTCGGATCGCCCCGAAGCGCCGGCCGGCCGCTTCGGCGGCAAGGTCCTCGAGCCGGAGATGGACACGCGACTGCAGGCACTCCTGGAGCAACAGAACGGGATAACCCTTGCCAAGCACCGGTCCTTGCTGGGGTCGGTTCAGGAAGTGCTGGTCGAAGGCGTCAACGGCAGACATCCGCTGTCCGGCGGTGGGGACGGTCGACCGGCGGGCGGTGCATCGCAGTGGACCGGTCGGACGTCTTCCAACAAGATCGTTAACTTCGAGCGGGTCACGCTCCCCGCGCCGATGCGCGAAAATTTTAAGGGCAGGCTGGTTCGAGTGCGAGTGGAAAAGGCGTTGGCGCATTCCCTCTGGGGTGTTTTGGAGAGCGACGACCTTGCGCCGACCGCCGTGAAAGGAGAAAAGTGTTATGCTGCATAAGGTAAGCATAGCCGGTCTGACCATGGACCCGACATCCAACACGCCGATCATCATCCTGAAGTCGGAAGAAAACGATCAGGCGGTCCCGATCTGGATCGGTCTGCTCGAAGCCACATCGATCGCCTCGGCGCTTCAAAACGTCAAGTTCGACCGCCCGATGACCCACGATCTTTTCAAGAATTTCACCGACCGCTTGCAGATCTCCGTGTCCAAGGTGGAGGTGTGTGACCTGCGGGAGAGCACTTTCTTCGCCCGAATTTACTTCGAATCGCCCGACGGCGGGTTCGACATGGATGCCCGCCCTAGCGACGCCATTGCCCTGGCGCTGCGGTACAATGCGCCGATCTTCGTGGATGACAAAGTGATGGAGAAATCCAAGATCAGCCAGGAGCAAGTCGAGGTCCTGGATGAGAGTGAAGAAGGCAAAAAGTGGGCCGACTATCTGGAGAACCTGTCACCGGAAGACTTCGGCAAGTACAAGGTTTAGAGCTGCCAACGTCGGAAATCTCATGCAACCAGTCAAACGGGTATCCGTCCACGGCGGCCACAGCGGGCAATTCTGCTGTCATGCCACGGACCTGCTCGAAGATATCGTGCGCGCCTACATCGAGGAGGGGTTCGAGTGGGTCGGCCTCACCGAGCACATTCCGCCGCTCGAAGACCGGTTTCGTTACCCCGAAGAAATCGCGGCCGGCCTGAGCGCCGACCAACTCTACCGCCGATTCGAACGCTACATTGCGGCCGGCCGGCATCTGCAGCAAAAATACGCCCGCGCCGTTCGCCTCTATGTCGGCTTTGAAACCGAAGCCTGGAGCGGATCGATCGACTTCGTCCGCCGGATGGAGCGGTTTTTCAGGCCCGATTACATCGTCGGCTCGGTGCATCATGTCGAAGATGTCGGGTTCGACACGTCCCCGGCTGAATACGCCCGGGCCGTTGCGGCGGCCGGTAGCCTGGAAGCTTTTTACTGCCGTTATTTCGATCTGCAGCATCACTTTCTTGCCGCCGCGCGGCCGCAGGTCGTCGGGCATTTCGACCTGGTCCGGATTTTCGACCCGGACTACCCGACAACTATCGCCCAGCCGGCGGTGCAGCGGCGGGTGCGCCGCAACCTGGAACTCGTGCGCTCGCTGGGCGCGATCCTGGACGTGAACGTACGCGCCCTGGACAAGGGGGCCGTCGAGCCCTACCCGACGCGATCGATATTAGAGCAGGCGGTCGAACTCGGCATACCAATGGCGCCGGGCGACGATTCACACGGCGTCGCGACGGTCGGCCGTCACATCGACCGCGCGATCGCGGTCCTGCGGGACATCGGTGCCGACCTCAATTGGCGCAGGCCCGACTTTTGACGGAGCGGTGAACTGACACACGATAAGAGGGAAACACGATGAAGCTGGAGGAGATCCGGCGCAAGATCGATAAAATCGACCGCGAGCTTCTGGTCCTGCTGCAGGAGCGCATGGGGCTGGCGCTGCGGTCAAATAAGTTCAAGAAGTCCGTCAGCGATCCGCAGCGGGAGGCCGACGTCCTGACGCGTGCCGAACGGCTGAATCTGGATCTGGTCGAACGCTCCTTCACGCGGCAGCTGCTCAAAACCATCATCGAAGAGAGCAAAAGGCTTCAGGAGGAGGACCGCAAGCTGGTGGCCTTCCAGGGCGAGCATGGCGCCTACGGAGAAGTCGCCGCCCGGCGGCTGGTGCCGGGTGCGGCCTTCATTCCCTGCCTCGAGTTCAATGACGTTTTCCGGGGGGTGGAAGAGGGGTATCTGGACTTCGGCGTGGTGCCGGTGGAAAATTCGCTGGAGGGGGCCGTTACGCCGGTCAACGACCTGCTGACGACCACGACCCTCAAAGTGATCGGTGAGGCCAAGGTCGTGGTGAAGCATTGTCTCCTGGCAACCGAAGCGATCGACCTGCGCCAGGTCCGCCTGGTGTACTCCCATCCCCAGGCCCTGGCGCAGTGCCGGAACTTTCTGCTGCGTAACAAACTCGAGGCCCGGCCCTTTTACGACACCGCCGGGGCGGCCAAAATGCTGGCCCGCGAAAATCCGCGGGCCGCCGCCGCGATCGCCAGCGCCCTTTGCGCCGAACTCTACGACCTGGAGATCATCGACGAAGGCATCGAGGACGGTCCCGCCAACACAACCCGCTTTCTGCTGCTGTCGCGCGCAGCCGGCGGCGGCGGCGACAAAACCTCGGTCATCTTCGCCACTCCCCACGAGGCCGGCCGGCTGTATGCGGCGCTGCGGCTCTTCGCCGAATCGCGGATCAACCTGACCCGCATCGCCTCGATGCCGCTGCGCTCGGACCCGGGCAACTACAGTTTCTTCCTGGATTTCATCGGTTCGGACACAGATGAAAAAGTGGCTGCGGTTCTCAGACAGCTTGAAAAGCTGACCATTTCCTTGAAAATTCTCGGCAGTTATCCGGCCGACCCGCGCGAACCGGGACCTTGACAGACGCCGGCGATCTTATGACCCGTAACGTGCAAGACGGCCCGTGCGATGCGGCCGGCTTGCCATCGGGCGCGGCCCCGGCCAGGAGCACGCATCGATGCGTATCAGAAATGCGGTCAGATTGACGGATGAAAAATGGATCAACCTGTTCAAAATCGACCTTGTCGATTCCACCGGCACCGGCCGCGGCTGGCAGATCGTTTCCCGCCAGCGCGAGCCCAAAAGCATTACGGGCCGCTTCGACCGGCCGGATGCGGTGGTAATCGTCGCCTGGCACACCGGACATGGTAAAATCGTGATCACCCGCGAATACCGGGTGGCCCTGGCCGGAGACGAGTACGGTTTTCCGGCCGGGCTGGTGGACGAGGGCGAGACGATCGAGACGGCGGCGCGGCGCGAGCTTTACGAGGAAACCGGATTGACCGTCACGCGGATCCTGGAAACCGGCCCGCCGGTCTACTCCTCGGCCGGCATGACCGACGAATCGGTCGCTATGGTATACGTTGACTGCGAGGGTGAACCGTCTGCGGCCGGCAACGAAGGCAGCGAACAGATCGAGGTCATTCTGGCCTCGGCCGCGGAGGTCGCCCGGATCTGCGCCGATCCCGCGTTGAAGTTCGATGCCAAGGCCTGGCTGGTGCTCAAGGGATTTGCCCGGCGTGGCCGCTTGTAAACGGCCGCGCCGGTTACTATGGGCTTTAAGATAAAGGTTTTGGCAAGGCCAGAGGGAGGCGGCTGTATTGTAATACGCAAACGACCGATACCAGCAGCCAAAACCTTTTATCCTAAAGTCTATGTTTCAGTTCCACCAGGGTAGCTCCCCACCCGCCGGCATCGGCCGGTGCATCCTTGAACCCGGTCACCTGCGGATGGCGCTTCAACAGGCTCTGCACTCTTTTTTTGAGCGTTCCGCCGCCCTTGCCGTGGATGACCCGCACCGCAAAGATGCCGGCTTTCACACATTCCTCGAAGTAGTCATCCAGCAGGTCCGGCACCTCGCGCGGCAAAAACGTGTGCAGGTCAAGGACGTCTTCGATCGGCAGTTTTACGGGCTCGGTCATCTGCCTGTCTAACCCTCGGCAGTCAAACCCACCGGAGAATATCCAGCCGGGGCGCCGAGAATTTCCGTTTGGATCGACGGTTAGTCGCAGGGGCACGGCAGGCCGTGCCCTATCATTTAATGGCAAGGGCGAAATATTTTCCGCCGCTACCACATGGACAGTGGTCGTCTAAAAGGGATACTGCCGTTTGGAGAGCTGCGCGCTGATCCACCGCAGTTCGGTGAATTCCTCCAGGGCCGCGCGGCCGCCGAACGGGACCTGGGGTTCGTCGTGCACCGTCTGATCGTTGATGTGGACGATGCCGGATTCGATTTGTCGCCGTTCCTCCATTTTTCCGTTGACGGATAAACAAAAAAAGCTCCTTTGCAGAAAACAAAGGTCGGATGCCATTTTTTTGCCCTTTCGAACGGCCTTGACAATCGTTTAGCAGCAAACTAGAGTCGGAAAAAATTCCCGCAACATATTAAACAATATTCTTAGGCCGACGGGCACCGACCGCTGAAATTTTTAATCCACACTCGGGAGTTCCTTTATGCACGGAGATAACATCATAAGCAAGGTCAATGAGGAGCTTGACATTATAGGCTCATCGCTGAAAAGATTGGAATTACTGGGTCAGACTATTCCGGCCCTCGATCGGAATCTGAAGCGTATCCGCGCCAGCTTCAAGATGATAGAACTCAACTTCATAGACCTGTCACCAAACGACACTGGTAAACCGATGGAGGCACATGATCGCCGATCAACGATACTGGAACCCCCTGTTGGAACTGGCGGACCCGGAACGCCTGCGGGCGCTGCAGTTCAAGAAGTTCAAGCACATCTTCAAATGGGCCTATGACCACTCGCGGTTTCACCGCAGCCTTTATGATCGGGCCGGCATCCGGCCGGAGGACATCCGCGGGTTTTCGGACATCCGGCACATCCCCAAGGTAGAAAAATCGCTGATGCGCGACGTGCAGCGCAAGGACCCGTTTCCGTACGGCGATTCGCTGTGCGTTCCGCTGGAGGAGGTCACCGAGTTCCGGCAGACCAGCGGCACCACCGGCCAACCCGTCTACCAGGCCGACACCTGGCAGGACTGGGAGTGGTGGTCCGAGTGCTGGTCTTATATCCTGTGGGCGCAGGGTTACCGCCCGGCCGACCGGGTGTTCATTCCCTTCGGTTACAACGTGTTCGTCGCGTTCTGGGCCGGTCACTACGCCGCGGAGAAGATCGGCTGCGAGGTGGTTCCCGGCGGCGTGCTGGACACCCAGGCCCGGATTCTGAAGATACAGGAACTCAAGGCGACGGCCATGATGGCCACCCCCACGTACGTTCTGGGCATGGCCGACACGGCCAAAACGAAAATGGGCATCGAGCCGGCCGAACTCGGCATTCGCCGGATCACTTGCGCGGGCGAGCCGGGCGCCAGCATTCCCGGCACCAAGCAGCGCATGGAGGCGGCGTGGAACGCACGGGTGTACGATCATGCCGGGGCGACCGAAATCGGGGCCTGGTCGTTCGAGTGCGACCACCAGCCAGGCGGGATGCACGTCAACGAGGCCTTTTTTCTGGTGGAGATCGAAGACCTCGAGACCGGGGCGATTATCGAGGAGCCGGGCCGCAGGGGCAAGATGGTGATCACGGCCTTCGACCGCTTCGCGCAGCCGTGCGTTCGGTTCGACGCCAAAGACATCATCGAATGGGACGCGGCACGCTGCGACTGTGGCCGCACGTTTCGGCTGATCAAGGGCGGAGTGGTGGGCCGCGCCGACGACATCACCAAGGTTAAGGGCGTGCTGCTGGCGCCCTCGGCCATCGAAGAGGTCATCCGGAGCACGCCGGGGCTGGGTGACGAGTACGAGGTGATCGTAGACAAGCTCGGGGACATCGACCGCATTAAACTCAAGGTCGAGCTGATGCCCCACCAGGAAGAGCGCGTCAGGGAAATCGAGGTCGATCTCAAGGACCGGCTGCGCCTGAAAACCAACCTGGGATACCGGATCGAGTTCTATGATCACGGCCGCCTGCCGCGCTACGATGTCAAGGCCCGGCGCTTCAAGGACCTGCGCAAGAAGTGATACAGAGAAAAAAAGTTCGCCGGCACCGGCGACGGCCGCCGAGACCGTTGCGACATCCCTGCATCAGCGCCGCGGCGTCGACGGCGCGCTTGTAATTTCAATCCTATGCTTCATCCTTCGCCGACAGTGCTGATCGGGCTTCCGCTGGCGGCTTACATGCTCGGATCGATCCCGTGCGGGCTGGTTTTGACCCGGCTGTTCACGTCGGTCGACATCCGCCGGCAGGGCAGCGGGAATATCGGCGCGACCAACGTGCGGCGCCTGGCCGGAACGCCGCTGGGGCTTCTGACCCTGGCCGGCGATGTGCTGAAGGGTGCCGTTCCCGTGCACCTGGCTGCGCAGGTCGGCGGATTCGATCCGATCCCGTGGGCTTGCTTCGTGTCGACCGTGGCCCTGGCCGCCTTCGCCGGGCACCTTTTTCCGCTCTACCTCAAGCTCAGGGGCGGCGGCAAGGGCGTCGCCACGGCCGCGGGCTGCTTCCTGGCCATTTCGCCGGGCTCGGTTTTGGCGGCCCTGATCGCGTTTATCGCGACCGTGGCATGGTCCAAACGCGTGTCGGCCGGTTCCCTGGCCGCCGTGGCCGTCCTGCCGGCGGCGGTCGGGTGGCACTTGCACTCGCCGGTCTTCTTTGCCTGCGCCCTGCTGATGGCGGCCCTGATCGTCTGGCGCCACAGGGAAAACATCAGAAGGCTGCTGAACGGCAGCGAGCCGGCCCTCGGCGGGAAAAAGAAATAGCCCCGGGACTTGTAAAAACCGAAGAACAGCAGTGACAGGCGCATGAAAAAGAGTCTTTAACGAGACCATCCCGCGGACGCGGCCTTCGAACTGTCAGGTTTCAAGCCCCAAACACCAAAGACGAAACCCGCACCCAGCAACCAAGGATGTACCGACGCCTCGTCAACGATCGAGCACCCACAAGGGTCGCCCCTATGACTGCATTACCCAAAACACAAAACACCAACCACTAACCACTAACCACTAACCACTAACCACGTCTCACAAGGCTCCGAGATTCGAAATTCGAGTTTCGCATTTCTATTGTTCATCGCTTCGATTCCCGCCGCAGCAGTTCAAACGGGCAAACCGGCCAACGGGCCTACGGTCCCAAACCGGCCCAGGCCAGCGTGACGACGCCGGCGAGGATGAAATTTGTTTCCAGTAAAAACTCCAGGCGGATGCCCGGGATCATGAGGCTGCGCTCGTAGGCCAGGAGAACCGCGGCGACGAACAGCGGACAGGCACACAGGCCAAAGGCCAGGGCGGGGAGAAGCCCGATGAGGGCGGCGGCCGGTAATACCGCCAGCAGCATCAGCAGGATTATTTTCAGCAGCCTCAGGGTCCTTTTTTCCCCCAGCAGGGTCGGGATGGTTTCCTTGCCCACAATCCGGTCGCCCTGCATGTCCAGGGTGTCGAAAAAAGCGGTCCGCACGAACACCAAGCCGGTCGACCACCCGCAGACTATCGCCGTTTCCAGTTTCGGCAGCCCGGCAGTGAACAGAGAGGGAAGAAGCGCGGTGACCACGCCCCAGGCCGCGGCGATCAGCAGGGTCTTGGACCCGGGAACATCCCGCAGCCGGTTGTAGCGGTCGCGTCCCGGTATGACCTGCAGGTTGTAGGTGAGCCCTAAAAGGCTCATCACCAGCAGAATCACAAACGGCTGAATGCCCAGCGTGAAGGCCAGCAGCAGACCGGTGGCGCCGGAGGCCAGGGCCAGGATGGAAAGCGACACCCGGTAGCGAACGTAGAAAGAAGCCCGCTCGGGATCGTTGTACTGGTCCGATTGGCGGCCGGTCAGGTGATTCAGGATGTGCATGGACTGTACATACAGAACGGCAATGGCGACAAAGGTCGAGACGGGCCGGATTCCGAGCAGCCGGGTGCAGGCATAGCACAGGCACCCCGCACCGAGGGACACATACACATTGGTGAGCAGCAGGCTGCGCTGTAGGGCAAACAGCACCCGGCGCCAGCCGCGCGCCCGCTTGTACTGCAAAGATTCCAGCGCCTTATAGACGCGCTTGATGATCCAGTTGGGCGTCGAGGCCCCGGCGGTGATCCCGATCAGCCGCAGGGCCGTCAATTCCTTGAGATCCAGGGCGTTGAGATCTTCTTCGGTCTCGACGTGATAGGCAGGCTTGCCCGACGAGGCGGCGATTTCAACCAACCGCTGCGTGTTGCCGCTGTTGCGGCCGCCGACGACGATGACCGCATCGACGTCGGTCGACAGGCGCTTGACTTCGGCCTGGCGGCGCTCGGTCGAATCGCAGATCGTGTCGAATATCTCGTACGTCGGGTGCTTTTCGCGAACCCACTTTTTTACGGCGTCGTAGAACTCGGTGTTCTGGGTGGTCTGGGCCACGACGATGGCCCGGTCGAACTGCGGCAGCGCATCGAGCTCCTGAAAGCTGCCGGCCACGTGGCCGTTTTGACCGGCATAGCCGAGCAGACCGATGACCTCGGGATGGTTCTCGTCACCGATGATGATCGATGCATATCCCTTTTTGGCGTGCCGGCCGATGATGCTCTGGACCTTGATGACCCTGGGGCAGGTGGCGTCGACGACGGTGAAGCCGGCTTTTTTCAGCTGCAGCTTGGTTTTGGGCGGCACGCCGTGCGCCCGGATCAGGACGGTGCCGGTGCCGCGGGCCGGGATTTCGGTCAACACCCGGATGCCCTTGCCGTCGAGCAGGTCGAGGACCTGGGCATTGTGGATCAACGGGCCGAAGGTGTAAATCGGGCCCACGAGTTCACCGGCGGTGTCCATGACCATTTCGACGGCCCGGCGCACCCCCATGCAAAAACCGGCGGTTTTGGCGATCAAGATCTTCATCGGCTGGTTGATGTCCGATCAGGAAGAAAAATCGTGCAGGTGCATGCTGATCAATTCATCGATCAGGTGCGGCAGGGGCAGGCGGGCGACACCCACGATGGTGACGTTTTCCTGGGTCAGCGGCAGCAGGAATTTGGCGGCCGGACTGCCGGCCACCGCTTCGGCGATAACCGGCGTCACCTCGCCCATCATGGCATGGGCGATGATGATGCCGATGGGCCCCAGGATGACATCGACGCTCTTGACGCTCCGAACGATCGCGTTTTCCCCGGAGGCGCCCCGATTGGCGCCGGCCTTGAGCATCTGGGCGGTGGCAATCGCATTGGTGCCCAATGCGGCGATGTCCACGGCCTCCCCGTAGAGGTCCTTTAGTTTCCTGATAATCGTGCTGCCGATACCGCCGCCCTGGCCGTCAATGACACCTATTTTTTTCATTCAGCTCCGGGTCCTCGAATTACGGATTGCGGGTTTCGTGTTCGGTGTTTGGTATTTTGTGTTTGGGTAATGCCGCCGCAGGGGCGCCCCTTGCGGGTGCCCGATCGTTAACGAGTTCTCGGAGGTCGGCTTTAAACATTGGTTGCGGGTTACGGGTACTGAGTTTCAAGTTTCAAGTTTCAAGTTTCCAGTTTCAATTTAGAGTTTGGCGGTCCGGCTGCGGTTGCGGCGCCGGCTCTTGGGCGCCCGCCGTCGGGGACCTTTCTTGCGGGTGGAAAAATCCGGCTGCCCCATCGGCTCGTCCTCCGGAGACGTCCGGTCGCCGCCGATTGCCGCCATGCAAAGCTTTTGCTCGAATTCGGCCGATCCGATCGTGGCGGCGCGGCTGGCCGCGGCGGCCGCGATGATTTCCCGATCGGAACTGACGACCAGCGCCTTTTCCCGCTCGTGGGCCGCCATTTGCATGATCACCTGGTCGGCCGTCTCTCCGGCGCGCGAAAACCGCAGCGTGATGCCCTTGATACGGTCGCGCGGCCGCGCGTCATCCGGTGCGTTGGTTCCGTCGAAAACCACGGTGATCTTGTGATGCTTGATCCTTTTGTAGGCGGCCAGCATGTCCACGAGCGCTTCCCGGCCGAGCTGGATATCCTGGCGGTCAAGGGCGCTGAGGTTGGTCATGTTGCGGATGAGGTTGTAGCCGTCGATGATGATGTGCAGTGCCATGGCCGCTTTCGTCTGATAAACGGTGTTTCCGGCCCGTGCCGCGCCGCAGACAGCTCGGCGACCGGGGGTCAGGCGGTCGGAGCCGTCGCTGCGGCAGGGTGCACGAGACCCGGCCCGCGGCGCATCATCCCTTGAGCTGATGCAGCAACCGATCCAGATCGTCATCGCCGTAAAACTCGATTTCCAGTTTGCCGATCTTGCCGCGGCGTTTTATGGTGACCTTGGTGCCGAAATGCCGCGCGAGATCGGCTGTGACCTCGGTAAAATAGATGTCTTCGGAGGAAGACGGCGCAGGGCGGGGTATCCGGTCGGCCCGGAAGCGCCGCACGAGGTTTTCGGTTTCACGGACCGAGAGTCCCCGTGCGATGACCTTGCGCCAGATATCGATCTGAGCGGCCTTCGGGTCGGCGCCCAGCAGGGCCCGTGCATGGCCCATACTCAATGACCCGTCGACGATGCTGTCCTTGATTTGGCGCGGCAGATTTCTGAGGCGCAGGAGGTTCGCTACCGTGGAGCGGCTCTTGCCGACCCTTTCGGCCGCCTGGTCCTGGGTGAGGTTGAATTCCGTTATCAGGCGCTGGTAGGCCTCGGCCTCTTCGATCGGGTTGAGGTCCTGCCGTTGAATGTTCTCGACGATCGACATTTCCAGAAGTTTGGCGTCGGAGACATCCTTGTAAACCACCGGCACTTCACTCAGGCCGGCTTTCCGCGCGGCGCGCAGGCGCCGTTCGCCGGCCACCAGTTCGTAGCCATGGTCGAGCCGACGCACCAGCAGCGGCTGGATGATGCCCTGGGCCTTGATCGAGTTGCTGAGGTCTTCGAGGTCTTCTTCGGGAAAATTATGACGCGGCTGGTAGCGGTTCGGCTGGATCAGATCGATGCTGCAAAGAAAGTAATCCTGCGGTGGGCCTTCCGCGGGCTCGGGCTCGGGAATCAGCGCCTCCAGCCCGCGGCCGAGAGCGAGTTTCTTGCGTTTCTTGGTGTCGCCGGCGTTTCTGGTCGTATTTTCTCTGGGCATATCCGGTAGCCATCCCTGAATGAATTATGATCGGGCCTGTTTGGCGGCAGGAGCGGTCATGATCTCCTGCGCCAGGTCGAAATAGCTGCGCGCCCCGGTCGAGGCGGCGTCGTAGAGCAGGATCGGTTTGCCGAAGCTCGGGGCTTCGCTCAACCGAATGTTGCGCGGTATGGCGGTTTTAAAGACCAATTCCTTGAAATATTTTTCGGCATCCTCGGCCACCTGGTAGGAGAGGTTGGTGCGCCGGTCGAACATGGTCAGCAGGATACCGGCTATCGATAGGTGCGGGTTGAGCTGCTGCTTGATCCGTTTGACGGTCTGCAGCAGTTGCCCCAGGCCCTCCAGGGCATAGAATTCACATTGAAGCGGTATCAGAAGGGCATCCGCAGCGGTCAGGGCGTTGACCGTCCGCAGGCTCAAGGAGGGCGGGCAGTCGAGGATGACATAGTCGAAGTCGGCGGCAACACCGGCGACCAGATGCTTGAGGGCGGTTTCGCGGTTCGGGCTGGACATCATCTCCACTTCGAACCCGATCAGCTCGACGTTGGAGGGAATGATCTTCAAGGTTTCCAGCTCGCTGTCCACCATCAGCTCGTGCGCTACGGCGGTTCCGAGCAAGCCATGGTAAAGGGTTTTGGTCATGCGATTTTTGTCCAGTCCCACGCCCGAGGTGGCATTGCCCTGCGGGTCGCAATCCACCAGCAGGACCTTTTTTTCGGACGCCGCCAGGGCGGCCGCGAGGTTGACCGCGGTGGTTGTCTTGCCGACCCCGCCCTTCTGGTTGGCTATGCAAAAAATCTGCGCCATGGCCGGGAACCTACCATACCGCCCGTGGTTTGAAAAGGTTTTAAAAATGTGCCATGATCATCCCGAACGAATTCGTCGGGGCCGCCGGGATCGAGGCGGAGTGCAAGCGAAAAGAGGTCGTATGACACTTAAAAAATGGATGGCCGGGCTGATGGCGTTGGCCGTCGTGGCGAGCCTGTTCGGCCCGCCGCCGGCAGCGGGCATTACCATCAAGGAAGAGGAAGAACTGGGGCGCGAGTTTCTGACCTATCTCAATTTGCAAATGGAGATCATCGACGATCCGCTCATCGTCGCCTATGTCAATTCGATCGGGAAAAAGATCCTGGCGAAGGTCCCGCCCCAGCCGTTTCCCTATCATTTCTACGTGGTCGACCAGCAAATCTACAACGCATTCGCCACGCCGGCCGGTCATGTGTTCATCTACAGCGGGTTGATGGCGGCGATGGACAACGAGGATGAGCTGGCTGGGATCCTGGCCCATGAAATTTCCCATGTCACCGCCCGCCATATTTCCCAGAAAATCGAGCGCTCCAAACTGATCAGCATCGCCACCCTGGCCGGCGTTGCCGCCGGGATGCTGCTGGGGGCCGCCGGCGGTGGTCAGGCGGCCGGTGCCCTGACCATGGGATCGATGGCCGCCGGCCAGTCCGCTTCCCTGGCCTTCAGCCGCGAGAACGAAGTTCAAGCCGACCAGATCGGGATGGGGTACCTGACCGATGC
>JBAPWQ010000481.1:0-4979 GCA_049283795.1 Desulfobacterales bacterium
GCCCAGGCGGCGTCTTTCGGCCCCGGGCGGCGTTCTCGAAAACCGGGTGATCTTCGCTAAAAAAAGGAGAATCTCTTTTTCTTCTTGGGGCCGGGATACATCGACAGCTCCAGCACGCAGCCCAGGCGCGGGGACTTGCGGGTGCCGCCGGTAACCCGGATCACTTTTGCCGATGTGACGATGTTGTCCTGGGTCAGCCGCCGGATGACTTCCGCGGCGAGCTTGTCGTTCAGGCGGCCGAAACAGTCCGGCATCGACAGCTCCTTGTTTTTGCCTCTGCGCACGACGTAAACCGTATTTTTGGTGCCTGTGCCGGATCCTCCCCAAATCAGCCGCACCCGTTCGCCGGCCTTGAGCTTGCGCAGGGTTTCCTGGCGCTGGCTGCCGTCCGGGTTGCTGTAGTCGCAGCCGGTGGCGGCGGTGCGGACGCGCCTGACGAAGCCATCATCTTGGCGTTTGCAGAAAATCTCCTTTAAATCGGCATGTTCTACGGGCGCCTTCGTCTTGGTGCCGAACATATATTCAAGCTTGTCAATCAGTGCCATGGTAAGGCTTCCTTCCTGCTCGGGGCGGCTTTGATGTCGTTTTTCATGTACCTTCAGACCAAAAAGCCCTTTTCAAGTCAAGAAGTTTCATGCGGATAAACGGAAACTGATTGACCGCGAGACAACGCAGGTGATATCGCGTGACAACATATTTTACCAAACCCGAACATCGGATAACTGGAAAGGAGAGGGTGAAAAATGGTCGATCTGTCAACACAGTATCTCGGTTTGAAATTGAAGAACCCGCTGATCGCCGGCAGTTCCGGGTTGAGCGCGACCGCTAAAGGCGTGCGCGATTTCGAAGAGAACGGTGCGGCCGCCGTGGTCCTGAAATCGATTTTCGAAGAAGAAATCATGTTCGAATACGAGGACATTCTGCGGGAAGCCAGTCAGGAAGGCGTCAACATGGATCAGTTCGATTATTACGATTTCGAACTGAAGAGCGGCAAGATCGAGAAATACACCCGCCTGATCGAGGAGTGCAAGAACAGCGTGTCGATACCGGTCATCGCCAGCATCAACTGTGTCTATTCGCACGAATGGACCTCTTTTGCCAAGCAGTTGGAAGAGGCCGGGGCGGATGCGCTCGAACTGAACATGTTCTTTTTGCCGTCCGAGTTCGATCGCACCACCGAAGAAAAAGAGCGGGCGTATTTTCAGATCATCGAAAAAGTTCAAAAAGAGGTGAGCATCCCGATCGCATTGAAAATCAGCTATTATTTTTCCAACCTGGGGCCGATGATCCAGAATCTGTCGAAAACCGGCATCGCCGGCCTGGTGCTGTTCAACCGCTTTTACAGCCCTGATTTCGATATCGACAAGCTCGAGGTGGTCTCCTCGAACGTTTTCAGCAAACCGTCCGATCTGGCGATATCCCTGCGGTGGATCGGCATCATGGCGCAGCGCGTGAGCTGCGATCTGGCGGCCTCGACCGGCGTGCACGACGGCGCGGCGCTCATCAAGCAGATCCTGGCGGGGGCCAATGCCGTTCAGGTGGTTTCCGCCTTCTACCAGCGCGGCAAGGGGCACATCGCGACCATGCTGGGGGCGCTCGAGGAGTGGATGGTGAAAAAAGGCTTCAACAGCCTGGCCGATTTCCGGGGCAAGCTGAGCCAGGCCGAGAGCAGCAACCCGGCGGCGTACGAACGGGTGCAGTTCATGAAATATTTCGGCGGCGCCAGCTGAGTGCCCATCCATAATGGTCTTTTTTCCACTGGACCGCGTTCTCCGCGGGTTTTCGGCTGCGGCGTACATAAAGTACGCCTCGCCGCAAACCCTTGTGCGGCCTTGCCCATCGAAAAAAATCCACATTATGAATTGGACACTCAATAGTGTCAAAAAAAGATTGCGTTGCGAAAATTCAGAATATTCAGTTATTCTTGCATATTCACGCCTTACCCGTTGTGCGCATCAACGCCTGAAATCGTAAATTTATTTTTCCGTGAGCTCCAACCCGTTGGATAGAGACAACCAGGGTAGGGCGCCCAAGCAAGTGGCGCCCGACGCAGCCGTGGCCGGGCCGCTGTTCATGCTCTCGGCCGCGCTCCTGTTCACCCTGCTCAACATCACCATTAAGCTCCTGGGGCCGCAGTACCGGATCTGGGATATCGGCTTTTACCGCTTTTGCGGGGGGGTCTTAGTATTGCTGGCCGTTTTCGGGCGCCGGCGAAATCCATATCGAGGCCACAACATCCGCCTGCTCATCATAAGGGGATGCACGGGTTCGGCCGCATTCGTCTGCCTGGTGACGGCCATCCGGCTGCTGCCCGTGTCCACCGCCCTGGTCATTTTTTATTCCTTCCCGGTCTTCTCGGCCCTCTTTTCTTTCCTTATTTACGGGGAGCGGATCGGGTACTTCGAGATGGCCTGCACGCTCGGGGTGTTGATCGGGGTCGGGGTCCTGTTCGATTTCCAGCTGGCGGGCGCCTTTTTCGGTCAAGCCGTGGCGCTGCTGGGCGGTGTCTTCGCCGGGCTCACGGTGACGCTGATCCGGACCCTGCGTGAACACAACGGCCCGGTCGCGATCTATCTCTATTTCTGCACCATGGGAACCCTGGTGACCCTGCCGCAATTCGCCCTGCACCCGGTCTGGCCGGCGACCGCGGCCGAAGTGGCCATGATCCTGGGGATTGTCCTGTTTTCGGCCACGGCCCAGTTGTTGATGAACCAGGGTTTTTTTTACTGCCGGGGCTGGGAAGGCGGGGTCTTCATGTCCAGCGAGGTCGTTTTCACGGCCATCGTGGGCATCGTCTTTTTGAAGGACCCGGCCACCTGGCGTTTCTGGGCCGGCGGCCTCATGATCCTGGCCAGCGGGATCGCCATGAACCGCCTCCGGACCCGCAAAGCCGTCGCCGTCGGCGGCGGGTGATGAGCACGGGTTATGAAGACAGACGGGTTTCCGTGCGCGCATGGGTGAAAGATTTTTCACCCCTATCAGGAAATCTGTCATTCCATCACGCCCCCTTTTCCATCCCCCTATAAGCGGTCCCGGTTTCACCGCTTCCTGATTCATCATTCGATGTTGGACCTTCGATGTTCGACGTTAATCAGTTTTTAATCCAACCACGTTTGTTTTCATGGTTCCACCACTCCATCATTCCATCACTCCAGTGCTCCGGTGTTCCACCAGTCCATCCTTCACGCCGAAACCGCCACATCCCTGAAGACCTCCGGTGAGTTGCGGCAGGTGGAATGGATATTGCAAATTTGGACACTCAACAGTGCCCGAACAAGACCGCGGATGGGCACTGGGTCACTGCGAAACCGTTTAACCGGGCATGGTCGCGGAGGAGGCAATGGTGAATAAAACCGGAATGACCATACGAGACTACCTGGCGCGGCACAGCCTTTCCAGGGACCTGCTGAACCGGTGGAACGCGGCGCAAAAAGGGCCGCGCGACCAAACCGATCCATTTGTGCGCCTGCTCACATCCAGCCTGTCGCGCAGCGGCCGTAAGGTCACCCGCGGGCAGTCGGGCTTGACGGCCGCGGATTATCTGGCCCGGCCGGTGGTGTCGCATGTTTCGGGCGGGAGCGTGTCCCGGGACGCCTCTCAGCTTCCGCCGGGCTCGGCCGTTCAGGCCGGCACAGCAGCTTCGGAATCGGGGGCTGCCGCTTCGGCGCCCGCAAGTTCCGGACCGCAAAGGGACCGGCTGGCCGGGGTTGACCAGAAAGAGACCATCGAGGCCTGCATCCGCGAATCCGCCCGCAAATACACCCTGCCGCCGGAATTGATCAAGGCCGTCATCGCGGCCGAATCCGGTTTCAGGGCCGACGCCGTTTCGGTGGCCGGCGCCCAGGGGCTGATGCAGTTGATGCCGGCCACCGCCAGGGACCTCGGCGTGACAAATCCCTTCGATATTCGCCAGAACATTGACGGTGGCACCCGTTACCTGCGTCAAATGTTCGATCTGTTCGGCGGCGACACCCGCCTGGCGCTTGCCGCATACAATGCCGGCCCCGGCAACGTGCAAAAATACGGCGGCGAGGTCCCCTTCCCCGAAACCCGGCAGTACGTGGGTCGGGTATTGGAGGCGGTCGGGGATTTTACGTAGTGTCCATCCCTAAATGAAGGGCGCACACACAGGTGCGCCCCTACTGGGAAATGGCTCGTTCCTGGATCGAATGGGCACTACGTCGCTTTTTCCACAGCCGGTCTCGAAGACGGGCCCACGGTTATATAAAGAAGCCGCCGATGGTCCCGAACTTTTTTTCTGGTTGACACCACCTGCGCATTCAGGCAAATATAGCCGGTGCCACGGCAAGACATCGTATATAGCCATATACCCCTTTCCAAAATAAAATACCGCATCTTGAGAGCCGGAGATAATCTTTCGGGGGTGTGAGACCGCCCCGTTTTTGGGTCGTCCCCCCGGGATTTGTTGTCAGCCAGATAGGATTTGCTATGAAAAAAATCACCTGATGCGATAAGGTTCCTGCTGCAAGAATCACGCAGATCGCTTACAGCTGAAAAATCTTCGAGTTTGAGTCGAGTATAATCCCGCGATTCGTGCCATCTCCTCCACCTCCGAAGCACACTGCGCACTATCAGGAAAAATGACCGCATCTCGAAAATAACCCTTGCCTCGCGAAGATCCGCAAATTAATATTACACTCACTTTACAATTGACATACCGTACCAGAAAGGAACGACTTTACCATGGACAAGACCCTGATATCCCGATCGTGGAGAACCGCAGTTGCCTGCGCGCTGCTGTTGACCGGTGCCGGCTTTTTCCTCCTGGCCTGCGGGGGCGGCGGCGGCAGCAGCAACACCGCCGCCACGGGTGGGTATATGGTGAGCGGAGAAATCACCTTTGCCGCCAACACCGCCATCGACAGCGATGTCAACGATCCGGAAGCGCCTTACGCCTCAAACGACCTGTACGACGATCCGCTGCACCCGGAAAACGGCCTGGACGCCGATGTTCTGGT
>JBAPWQ010000482.1:0-27395 GCA_049283795.1 Desulfobacterales bacterium
GTTGCGGCGCCTGGGTCAGCAACTCGGTGTCGAACTCTATATCAAGCGGGATGATCTCACCGGGGCGGCGCTGTCCGGCAACAAGATCCGCAAGCTGGAGTTCGTGATGGCCGAGGCGCTGTCCCAAAACGCCGACACGGTGATCACCTGCGGAGGAGCTCAGTCCAACCATTGCCGCGCCACGGCCCTTGCGGCCGCCAGGCTGGGCCTCGGCTGCCGCCTGCTGCTGCGAACGCCCGAGCCGGCCAAACCACCACCACCGGAAGGCAACATCCTGCTCGATCGTCTGGCCGGCGCCGCCATTGTCTGGATCACACCGGCCGAATACAAGCACCGTGATGCGCTCATGCAGCACGAGGCTGAACTTCTCAGGAAGGCGGACCGCAGGCCCTACATTATCCCGGAAGGGGCCTCGAATGCCCTGGGTGCCTGGGGCTACATCCGTGCTGCGGAAGAACTGGTCACCGATATCGCCGGTTTGCCGGGAGGCAGCAGGCGCCCGGTGACCATCCTGCATGCCACCGGCTCCGGCGGCACGGCCGCCGGCCTCATCCTCGGAGCCAGGTTGCACGGATTGAAAGCCCGGGTGGCGAGCATCAACGTCTGTGACGACCGGAACTATTTTGTATCGGTCATCGGCGACATCTGCGAAAGGGCCATCGCCGCTTACAAACTGAAGCTGCCATTTAACGCGGAACGCGATATCGACATTATCGACGGCTACGTCGGCCGCGGGTATGCGCTGTCGCGACCGGAAGAACTCGCCGTGATCGGCGCGGCCGCCCGCACCGAGGGTGTCATCCTGGATCCGGTATACACCGGCAAGGCTTTCTTCGGTATGATCGAGGAGCTTCGGCGCAACCCGGGCTGTTTCGGAGAGCGGATCATTTTCATCCACACCGGCGGTATTTTCGGGCTTTTTCCAGCGGCCCTGGAGATATCCCCACTTTTAGGATGACCACGAAATGTCGTGCATGGTGCCCGCCAGAAGGCGTGCGGGCGGGCCTTGTCTTCAATGAGTCAGGATTTTGCTGAGAAACGCCTTGCTCCGCGGGCTCTGGGGGTTGGTAAAAAAATCCGTGGGCGGTGCGATTTCGACGATCCGGCCCTCGTCCATAAAGACCACCCGTTTGGCCACTTCCCGGGCAAATCCCATTTCGTGCGTCACCACGATCATGGTCATACCCTCTTTGGCCAAATCCCGCATGACATCCAGGACTTCATTGATCATTTCCGGATCGAGCGCCGAGGTCGGTTCATCGAAAAGCATGATCTTGGGGCGCATGCAGAGCCCGCGGGCGATGGCGACCCGCTGTTGCTGGCCCCCGGAAAGCTGGGCCGGGTAGGCATCGGCCTTGACACCGAGGCCCACCCGGTCGAGGATTTGGCGGCCGAGTCGGCGAGCCGCCTCCTTCTTCATTTTACGGACTTTAATCGGTGCCAGGGTGACGTTTTCGAGCGCCGTCATGTGGGGGTACAAGTTGAACTGCTGAAAAACGAAACCGATTTCAGCCCGCAGCTGCGTCATATTGATCTTTTTATTGTGCACGCGCATCGTGTCGACGACGAGTTTGCCCTTCTGAATCGGCTCCAGGCGGTTGATGCAGCGAATCAGGGTGCTTTTTCCGGAACCGCTCGGGCCGCAGACGACCACAACCTCGCCGGATTCGATGTGCAGGGTGATGTCCTGCAGCACATGCAGCTCGCCGAACCATTTGTTGACATTCTCGAAGGTGATCATTGCCTTGGGTCCCCGGTGACGGCCAGGCGGAGTGCGCCGCGCCGGTCTCTGCCCCGCTCACGCCGCCGCTGCTGAAATCTTCGTCTTCAAAACTAGTGTCAAAGGCGGGTGGCCACGATCGTCATCCGTTTTTCAAGGGCGTTGGACAAACGGATCAACGGGTAGCAGATCGAAAAATAGAGCAGTCCCACGAGACCGAACACCATGATACCCTCGGGGATGCGCTGAACCGTGAGCCAACCGGCGCGGGTGACATCGGTGACGCCGATGGCCGACACAACCGACGAATCCTTGATGAGCAGCACGTACTGACCGACCAGGGGCGGCAGGATGATCCGCATGGCCTGGGGCAGGACGATGTACCTGAGCTGCTGGAGGCGGTTGAGTCCCGAGGCGGTTGCGGCTTCGATCTGGCCGGAGTGAACCGCCATGATTCCACCGGCCACGATCTCGCAGATGAAGCAGGCCGACAGGTTGGTCAGGGCGATGACCGCCGCCGGGAAAGCCTCCAGTTCAATACCGGTTTCCGGAAGAATGAAAAAGACGATGAAAATCTGGACCAGGAACGGGGTGCCGCGAATCAGATCCACCCAGGCGCCGATGGCGGCGCGCAGAAACCGGTTGCCCCTGGCGCGGAGGATACCCCACAGAAAGCCGATAAGAGAGCCGATCACCAGGCTCAGGCCGGAAATTGCGATCGTCACCCAGAGGCCTTTGAGAAAGAATGGAACGCTTTGAATCAGCTGCTGGAAGTAAAAGCCCCACATGTGCACTCTTTCCGCCGGCTGTCATGTGCCCCGGTAAATCAACCTTTTTTGAGTCCAACCGGAAACGCTTTTGAGCATGAAGTAGATGATCAGGTAAAAAACCGCCGTCGTCAAAAAGCCTTCCGCCGGCATGAAACGCTCGGAGGTCATAATCTGTCCAGCCCGGGTCAGCTCCGCGATGGAAATAAGGGACAGCAGCGCGGAGTCTTTTACCAGAACGATGGCCTGTCCCAGCATCGGTGGAATCGTTACTCCCAGCGCCTGCGGCAGAACAATATGGCGCATTCGTTGAAAATAATTGAGTCCGGAAGAGATCCCGGCCTCAATCTGCCCAAAGGGAACGGACTGGATGCCGGCGCGGATGATTTCGGCGATGTAGGCCCCGCTGTTCAAAGATAGGGCGAGGATGCCGGTGACCGCTTCCGGAAAGCGGATGCCCAGTGATGGCAGGCCGAAGTAGAAAAAGTAAAGTTGGGCGAGCAGCGGCGTCGAGCGGATGCTCTCGATGTAGGCACCAGCCATGCGGGAGGTCGTGCGGGACCGGCTCAGACGCATGGCACAGGCGATCATGCCGACCAGCAGGGCACCGATGAGCGCGACGGCCGACATCCAGATGGTTGCCAGAAAACCCTGCAGATAAAGCGGCAGGTACTCCAGGATGACCCGGAAGTTAAACGTCGCGAGCATCGGTAGTCCTCGCCTCTGAACCGGTTGCCATGCCCGGAGTATCCGCCGCTAAAACGGGTCACACCCGCGGGTGACGGCTACCCGCTCGAAGGGTGAAAAAAATGTTTCATGAATTCTTCGTGCTAATGGTCTTTCTTCCAGTCCAATGAATTGACCCAGTAGTCCAGGTTTTTGTCCATGCGGCCGTCCAGGTTGATGGTCAGGAAGAACAGGTTGGTCCACTCGCGCAGGTCCTGCGAATCATAGCGTACCGCAAAGGCCAGGGGCGATTTGGTCAGCTGGCCCGCCAGGATCCGGACACTGCCCGGTGGAAAGCTGGCGACTTGGCCGCGAACCGCCGAGCCATCATTGACGCCGAAGTCGGCGTGGCCTTTCAGCACCGCATCGATCAGCAGCGGTCCGCCGCCCTTGTAGGACTTGAGCTCGGCCTGCGGGAAGGCGTTTTTGGCATCGGTCTCGCCGGTGGCGCCCAGCAGCACCGCTGCCTTGAGGCCCGGTTTTTTGGCATCTTCGATCGTTTTGATGGGACTGTCCTGTTTGACGAAGACCACGCTGCCCGTATAAATGAACGGATCGGTGAAGCTGATCTTCATGGCCCTTTTGAGGGTGGGGGTCATATCGGCCGCCAGAATATCGGCCTTCTTGGAGAGCAGGGCCGGGATCAGGCCATCCCAATCGTAGTCGAGAAACACGACCTTGACGCCCATCTCCTCTGCCATCAATTTGCACAGCTCGATCGAGCTGCCGGCCCGCTCGCCGTTTTTGTCGATGAAGCTGAACGGGGGACCCTGTGTCTGGCAGGCGACCCGCAGTTCGCCCCGCTGGGCAATTTCGTCCAACGTTCCGGCCGCGGCGCCGGAAACCATGCCGATTGCCAGAACGGCTGCCAACAGCCATGTCAAACTTCTGCTTCGGATCATTTTTATCTCCTTTGTGACGGGTTGCTGGGCGACGATTCGGGGTCGCCATACTCGTAACGAGATTGCGGCCATCTCAGGTTCACTCGACGACCACTTCCTCCTTTACCATGATGCCGCGCCGGGACAATTCCGACATGAAGGCTTCATACGGCACATCGAGGGCCGGACTGAGCACACCGGCCGCGGTAATCTGTTTGCGCGCGATCATCCGGGCCACGATGGCCGCCGTGAAACCGACGCCGGCGCTCATGGCGAAAAGACCGGTCTGAAGATCCCTCTCGATCAGAAGGTAGGTTCGGATCGACTTTTTGCGGCCGTCCTTCAGGCCTTCGAACCGGTTCAGCATGGCCACGATGTCTTTTTCGTCGTCGCGGTACTGCAGATAAGCGGGCATCAGTTCGGCCAGAAACTGGTGCGGACTCACGGGACACGGCAATCCCGCCAGCGGCGTATCCGAGAGAAAACCCAGGGCCTTCAGGGGCTGCCAGAAGGCGCACCATCCGGGCCAGCGGAGCGAATAGCGGCCGGCCCGTCGGACGGTGGCGGACACCCCCAGAAGGTCTGTGTAGAACCCCGCGTCACCGTTGGGAATGGCCTCCAGGGCCCCGAGACCCGGGAACTCCACCTGATGAACCATCTTGCTGGCGTGCTGATCGGCGGCGGGCACCTCGAGTCGACGCCCCTCTTCGATGAAAACGGAATCGCGCTTCTGTGAGCGCAGCACACCGTCCCAGTTCCAGCTGATTTTGTAATTGATCGGGTTGTCGCAGGCCTTGCGCTCCGGCAGCCCCCCGCAGTACGAGTCGATGAGCTCTAAGCGGTCGAACTGCCGGACGGCGTGGCCGCAGATGACCAGGTCGATGCCGGGATCCAGTCCGCACTCCGGCATCAGCGCTACCCCGGCGGCGGCTGCGGCTCGGTGCAGTTTGCGGATGGGCTTGCCGTAGTTGGTGCTGACCAACGGGACACCGGCTTCGAGGGCGGCTTCGAAGGCGGTAACCATCAGGGGCAGGGGCAGAAGGTCGATGGCGACGTCCACATCCTGAGAGAGTAGAGACACGAGCGCTTTTAAAGAGGTGCCATCCACCTGGACTGGGCGAATCCGGGATGTGTCGAGAAATCCTTCGAGCTGTCTCCAGTCTTTGAGATCCGCATCGGCGCAGATGATGTCATCTGCCGGGTCGATGGCCACCAGATCGACCAGGGCCGCTTTACCCTGCATTCCGAGACCACCGAGAACAACGACTTTCATAATAACCCTCTCATGAGATCAACCGTCCGGTCGTCAGAAATCGATTGACAGTGCATTCTCAATATTTTGTTTGCCTAATTTATACAATAGGAAAGTTTCCATTGTTTCAAGGACGCCGCCACATTTCGCAATCCGGGATGGTAAAGCCCCCAAAGCGATTCGAAACGGTCGGCCGCGAGGAAAATCACCTTGTTGATCCGGCGTCTCGAAACCATTCAGGCTCAGACTAAAAGACAGCCTTTTAACCGCCAGTCATTGGGTCAGAACAGTTGACCGCGGTGGGCACTGGTGATATACATTATTGCAATGTATATCCTAAAGGAGGGACCGAACATGCAAGTCGCGAAATGGGGTAACAGCCTGGCTATTCGGCTGCCCGCCTCTGTGGTCAGAGCGCTGGAACTGCGCGAAGGCGATGACATAGAAATCCTGATTGCAGCCGAACGGGTCTTCAAGGTAAGAAAGAAACCCGCCCAAGAGACTGTCCTCGAACGGTTACGGCAGTTCCGGGGCAAGCTGCCGGTCGATTTCAAGTTTGACCGGGATGATGCCAATGCCCGCTCCTGAGGTTTTCATCGACACCAATGTTCTGCTGTATCTCTTGTCGGCCGACACGGAAAAAGCCGACCGGGCCGAGGCTATTTTAAGGGCCGGCGGTTTTATCAGTGTGCAGGTGTTGAACGAAGTGGCCAACGTGGCACGTCGGAAACTCGCCATGTCCTGGATGGAAATCAACGAGGTGCTGATGTTGATCCGATCAATATGCACGGTTGAGCCGCTGAGCGTCGATACCCATGACCGGGGTAGGCTGGTCGCCGAGCGTTACGGGCTGAGCGTGTATGATGCGATGATCGTGGCCGCCGCCCTTATCGGAGGATGTAAAACCTTGTACTCCGAGGATATGCAGGACGGACTCGTGATCGACCGTCAGTTGAGCATCCGCAATCCGTTCACACGTCGGTTGTCCTCTGATACGTGAGATAGGGGCGAATCATTTCCTTTCTCTTACCATAAAACTCAATGGTATGAAAACCGACTCTATGAACGACAACATTTATCATTCGGACGCCTTTGCGCGATCCGACTTGTTCGCGGGCATCGCTACCGACAAAAAAACCGCGATGTTAAGCAGCGGCCATCGGATTGTTCTCGCATCTGGCGGAACTCTCTTTCGCGAAGGCGATCCTGCCATGAGATGCTATTTCGTTCAAAATGGGTGCTTCAAGCTGTCAAAACTTCACGAAGAGGGGAAAGAGGCCACCATTCGGTATATCAACCCTGGAGAGGTGATCGCCGCCATAGCTGTTTTCAAGGGCAGGAATTACCCGGTCACGGCGGAAGCCATCGATGCCGCGGAGGTGGTTGGCTGGGGCAAGGAAACCATTCTGAAGCTCATGCTGGAGTGCGCCCCGCTGGCCGTCAACATGCTGCATGCCGTCATCGATCGCATCGACGAAATGCAGACGCGCTACCTGGAACTCGTCGCGGAACAAGTGGAGCAGCGCGTGGCGCGCGCCCTGTTACGGATCATGAAACACTCCGGCCGCAAAACCAGCGACGGTATCCTGATCGACATGCGGCTCAGCCGCCAGGAGTTGGCTGACTACATCGGCACGACCCTCTACACGGTGAGCCGCACCCTCAGCAGCTGGGAAAAAAGCGGCTGGGTCAAATCGCAACGTGAACGCATCACCGTCACCGACCCCCACGCCTTGGTAATGTTTGCCGAAAAAGGCTGACGGCGCTGCGCCTTCTGTCGATTATCTCGCCTATATTTTTCGTTTCATCCCGTATTCAAAAAAATAAATACGTTGTTTGCGCCGGCACAAAGACATGTGCCGAGGACACTGCTATTTCGGTTCCAATGAAACAGTCGACCCTAAATTTTCGGCCTGATTGTTGCTGAATAATCTCCGGACGCAAGGCCGACAGCGGAAAGGATAAAACTCACTCATGGAACCCCGTTTATCCTTGGACATAACCGTCAAGAAACTCCTGGATCGCTACCCGCAGCTCCTGCGAACCTTCATGGATCTGGGGCTTTTATGCGTGGGCTGTCCCACGGAGACCTTCCACACCCTGGCGGATGTCGCCCGGGAGTACAGGCTCTATCAGGATCAATTGCTGCACCGTTTGCAATATGCCCTCGAAGAATCCGCGACACAAAAAGGAGGATGAATTATGGAAACGAGGTCTTCGACCCAACAAAATTAAAGGAGGTATCTGCATGCACAAAAGACAAATAAAGGAAAAGATATCCTGGCTGGGCGCCATCGATTGGGACCGGCGGCTTTTCGATTCTCTCATTCCGCTGCCGGACGGCACGACGTACAATGCCTATTTGATCGAAGGCAGCGAGAAGACCGCCTTGCTGGACACCGTCGATCCGCCCATGGCCGCTGATCTGATGGCGCAGCTGGAGGGGGTGGCTAAAATCGACGTTATCGTTTCGCACCATGCCGAGCAGGACCATTCAGGTTCCATCGCGCTTGTTCTCGAGCGGTTTCCGCAGGCAAAAGTGATCACGACCCCGAAAGCCAAGGGGATGCTCATCGATTTGTTGAGGATTCCAGAAGACCACTTCATCACGGTAGCCGACGGCGAGAAGCTGTCACTCGGCGACAAGACTCTGACGTTCATTCACACGCCCTGGGTGCACTGGCCGGAAACCATGGTGACCTACCTGGAAGAGGACCGCATCCTCTTCAGTTGTGATTTCTACGGCTCGCATATCGCCACCAGCGATCTTTATGTGACCGACCAGGGCCGTGTGTTCGAAGCCGCCAAACGCTATTTTGCCGAGATCATGATGCCGTTTTGCACCGTGATCGCGAAAAATGTCGCCAAACTCGAAGACTATGACATCCAAATGATCGCCCCGAGCCACGGGCAGATCTACGACCGGCCTGCCTGGATCATGGAGGCCTATCGCGACTGGGTGACGGGAACGCCGCACAACCTGGTTGTCTTTCCGTTCGTGTCGATGCACGGCAGCACCCGGTTGATGGTCGACCACCTGGTGTCCGCCCTGGCGGATCACGACGTGCGTGTCGAGCTGTTCAATCTGGCCGTTGCCGATATCGGCAAGCTCGCCATGGCGCTGGTCGACGCCGGAACCATAGTGGTCGGGACACCCACGGTCCTGGCCGGCCCGCACCCCCTGGCCGCCTACGGCGCCTTTCTGGCCAATGCCTTGCGACCCAAGGCTCAATTTCTTTCGATTGTCGGTTCCTACGGATGGGGTGGCAAGGCCGTGGAAACGCTTGCGGGCATGATCCCCAACCTCAAGGTCGAGGTTCTGGACCCCGTATTGTGCAAGGGCGTTCCCTCAAAGGCTGACTTCGAAGCCCTGGACCGTTTGGCCGCCGCGATTGCGCTAAAGCACAGGGAACACGGCTTCAAATAATGTTCCTCAACGGCATCATCGATTGTCTGGAATTTTATCCAGTAGGGGCGAAAAATTTTTCGCCCCCGACAGGGCGATATGGATATTCAAACCAAACGGGTCTACGATCCGGCCGACAAAAAAGACGGTGCCCGCGTCCTGGTTGACCGGGTGTGGCCGAGGGGCTTGTCCAGGGAGCGCGTGCAGGCGGACCAGTGGGTGAAGGATGCGGCACCGGGTACGGCGCTCCGAAAATGGTTCGCTCACGATCGGTCCAAATGGGATGAATTCAGGAAGCGGTATGCTTCCGAGCTGAATGCAAAACCGGAGGTGGTAGGGCAACTTCTCGAACTCGCGTCAAAAGGACGGCTGACCCTCCTTTTTTCCGCTCGGGACACACAATACAACCAAGCCGTGGTCTTAAAAGAATATTTGCTTTCTATGTTTAAGAAGGGTGGGGTCTCTGCAGAATAATACCTATCGAAATATATAGATAATGTTCAAAAAAATGGAATTGATGAACCAATGGAGGTCGCAATGAAAGCAACCAACGAGCTGAAAGAAGAACATCAGGGAATAGCGCTCATGCTGCGGGTTCTGCAGGCCCTGGCGGACAAATCCGGACGCGCTGAGCGGATTCCAGCCGAACATCTGGATGGCATCCTGGAATTCTTGTCGATTTTTGTCGACAAGTGCCATCATGGCAAGGAAGAGGAGTTTTTGTTTCCAGCCTTAGAGGTCAAGGGTATGCGGCGTGAGGGAGGTCCGATAGGTGTTTTGTTGACCGAGCACGAAGAAGGCCGGAAACTGGTTGCCAAGCTAAAAACCGCTGCGGCACGTTACACTTCCGGGGATAAAACGGCTGCGGCCGGATTTCAGTCGACTATCAGTGACTATGTAACCCTGCTGACACAGCATATCGAAAAGGAGAACACTGTTCTTTTTGCAATGGCGGATGCCAAACTGGATGCAACCAAAGACAAGGAGCTTTTCGAGGCCTTCGAACAGCTTGAACGGGACCGGATCGGTCCGGGCAAACATGAGGAGTTTCATGCACTTTTGAATCTTTTGGAACATGAGTACCTGGGGTAAATGCGAGATCATTGCGATGAAAACGGGGAGGTAATAAAATGAAAGAGCACCTATCCGGCACACCGGCTGTCTCACCCTGGTGGCGTCGCAGCGTTTTACTGGTTTTCGTCATCGGGATGACCGGTCTGATCTTCATGTCGGTACAGGCCTATCGGCTGGCCCCTCCGATTCCAGAAAGGGTGGTCGACGCCGAAGGAGATACGATTTTCGGACGACAGGAAATCGAAACCGGCCAGCAGGTATTTTTGAAATACGCCCTGATGCAAAACGGTTCGATCTGGGGCCATGGGTCCTACCTCGGGCCGGATTTTTCGGCCCAGTACCTGCACGATCTTTCGCTGGAGACCGGCCGGGACATTGCCAGGCAGGAGTTCGGTAAGGATTTGTCTGCATTGGATGAGGCCCAGCGGACCCTGGTAGATGCCCGCATTGCGATTTATCTCAAAGAAAACCGTTACGATCCCGCATCGAAGCAGTTGACTTTCATAGACGCTGAAAAAGCGTCTTTTCAGAAGCAACTCGCGGCCTGGACTAAATATTTCCAACATCCGACGTCCAGTTCAGGCCTGCCGGACAAGTACATCGATGACCCGGAGGAAATCCGCCAGCTGACGGCATTTTTCGCCTGGACCGCCTGGGCCAGCGTCGCCAACCGCCCGGACAAGCCTTATTCGTATACCAACAACTTTCCTTACGATCCGGTGGTCGGCAATGTCCTGACCAGTGATGCAGTCCTTTGGAGCGCTTTGAGTGTTGCCATGTTGTTGGCTGGGTTGGCCATCGTTCTCTTTGTTTTCGGTAAATTCAACTATCTGGGGTGGAAAGGCGGCCCCGAGGGCATCCACCCCCACATGCTCCCCGGTGAAGCGACCGGCGGTCAAAAGGCCACCATCAAGTATTTTTTCGTTGTCGCGCTGCTTTTTTTAACGCAGGTCATGATCGGAGGGGCATTGGCGCATTATCGCGCCGATCCCGGAAACTTCTACGGCATCGATCTGGCCCAGTACCTGCCGAGCAACATTCTGCGCACCTGGCACCTTCAACTGGCCATCTTCTGGATTGCCACCGCTTACGTGGCCGGCGGACTGCTGCTGGCGACATCCTTGAGCCAAAAGGAACCGCGCGGACATGCGATGGGCGTTCACATGCTCTTCTGGGCCCTGGTGGTGTTGGTGGCCGGCAGCCTGCTCGGCGAACTCCTCGGAATCCATCAGGTCTTCGGTCGGCTGTGGTCCTGGTTCGGACATCAGGGCTGGGAATTTCTCGAACTGGGGCGGTTCTGGCAAATCGTCCTGGTGATCGGGTTCAGCTTCTGGCTGGTGCTCCTCTACCGGACGACCGCACCCGCCTTAAAGGATCCGGAGCGGAGGGAAATTTCGCTTCTTTTCCTGGGGGGCGCCGCCGCCATTCCGTTTTTTTATCTGCCGGCCTTTTTCTTCGTCAGCACCTCCAATTTCACGGTGGTGGACACGTGGCGCTTCTGGATCATTCACTTGTGGGTGGAAGGATTTTTCGAGCTGTTCGTGACCGTGCTGGTGGCGGTGACCTTCTATCAGCTGGGGGTCGTCCGGCGCATCAATGCGATCCGCATCATTTATCTGGATGCCATTCTCTTCCTGTCGGGCGGCATCATGGGCACGGCCCACCACTGGTATTGGACGGGGCAGGCCAACTTCACCATGGCCATGGCGGCCATGTTCTCGGCGCTCGAGGTGGTGCCGCTCACGCTGTTGACACTCGATGCATGGGATTTCATCAAGCTGACCGGCACCCGGGGCAAGACCGAAGCGCCCCGGAAAATCATCCCGCACAAATGGACCTTTTACTTCCTGATGGCGGTCGGTTTCTGGAATTTTGTCGGGGCCGGAATATTCGGGTTCCTGATAAACATGCCGGTCATCAGCTACTTTGAAGCCGGCACCATATTGACCCTCAACCACGGCCACGCCGCCCTGCTGGGCGCCTTCGGGATGCTGGCCATGGCGCTCCTGGTCCTGGCCCTGCGCCACGTGCTGACCGATGAACAGTGGGTGCTCCCGCAGAAATTCGTCAAGGTGTCCTTCTGGGGCCTTAACATCGGGTTGGCCCTGATGGTGATCACGAATTTATTTCCGGAAGGTATCCTGCAAATCTGGGACGTTCTGGAAAACGGCTACTGGCATGCCCGCAGCCTCGAGTTCATCGGCACGGACCGCATTCGAACCCTGGAATGGTTCAGCATGCCCTCGCACCTGATTCTGATCATCATTGGCGTCGTTCCAATGGTAATCGCTTCGGGCTTGACCTACTTAAAAATAAGGAAAAGCTGATCGTTTTCATTGTGCTTACCCCGCTGCTTGCAGCGGGGTAGGTCATTCATTGCTTACCGATTCGCAGCGGTTTTATACTTGGTATATAGATCCTGCGCTCTCCTCTTCAAGGTTTTGATCCGCTTGGCGTCTTCCGGGGTTATCCATTGCGGCTCGCTGACTGAAAATATGGCCTTGGTTAATTCATCGATGACTTCTTCGGTCGTTTCACACCATTCATCTGTGCATGTACTTGTCAGCTGGGATGACCGATCAATTGCATTCTCCTCTTGATCTAAGTAATTTTCCAAAGATTTCAAGTAAGTTCTCCAGGCCGCGACTCTCTCATTTTCAATCGTCTCGTTTTGTTGCACCATATTTCAAGCCCTCCCTTGAAAACAGTTACATACTTTCTTACTTGCGATTGTTGACGGCTCGCCAGCCACCGATCGGAGAGCAGACGGGTCGGAGTATTTTGCTCACATCCCGGGCCTGTTCGATGACATAGAACAGCTTCGGGTCGATGCACTTAGCCGCGGGCAGGATCCACTTCAGATCCCGGCGCCGGCAGGCAATATAGAGTTCGTTGACCGGCCCGTGCATGCCCTCGCCGTGGAATACGGTAACCGGCTGACCGTTTTCTCTTAAATGCGTGGCGATGGCAGGGCCTGCGTCGGGGGTGATAATTCTGAGGATCGTCGTTCCAAAGGCCAGCTTGCGTTCCACCATGATCCCAACCACGTTGCCGGTGGCGAATCCGAATGCGTAAAACATCACCAGCAGTGGTTTATTCGTGATTTGATTGATCACCGTGCTGGCCACGGTCACCCAAATGGTGATTTCAAAAATCGCCAGGAAAAAAGCGATGGTGGTCCGCCCCTGAACCGTGACAATTGTTCGGACGGTACCGATGGACACATCGCAGATTCTGGCCAGAAAAATGATGACCCCCGTCAGGAGCATATGCGGCTCGAACATAAGTGTTCTTTCTTTTGTGATTAACCGCCGAATCCATACCGGGGGCCGGCCCCCACTTTGGCAAGTCGTTTATGGCGCTCGATGTGCAGGCTGTCAAGCTATAAAATTTTTCTGAAAAAGCTGATTAACTGTAACTAAATGGAACTCGGCGGGGCCTCGGGGTCGATACGCGGAATTTATCATTTACCATCGTCTGAAATTTTTAGTCGACTGTAGGGGCGAAAAATTTTTCGCCCCTACATTTTATTTTCGTAGAATGGGTATAATTCTTTCGCACAGACCGGACAGATGCTGTGGCTGAACGTGGCATTTGTTCGCTTCTGCACATATGTCTCCAGTTGGTTCCAGTGGCCTTCATCGTCTCTGATATTTTTACAGGAAGCGCAAATAGGGATGAAGCCGCTGAGGATTTTTTCATAGTTTTTTTGGAGGTCACGGTGTAATCTTTCCTGTTCTTCCTCCAGGTAATTACGGTGGATGCTGCGTCCGATCAAGCTGGTAACAGCGTTCAGCATGAAAATCTCCTCTTCCAGAAAAGGGCCTTCGAATGCATCCGGCCGCTTTTCAGCATAGGCAATCTCCACTTTGCCGACCGTTTCTTTATTAACCGTTATATTGGCGGTTAGTTTCCAGTCGCTTTGCACGAAATTTACGGAACGGTATTCCCGGTCCTCGATGACGAGCCGGGCACCGGCGATTTCTGGGAATTGCCACCCGCTTGGAATCAGATCGACTATTTCCAGAAAGGTCAGCTCCAACGGTCCATCGGCCGTGTCAAGCAACCTGAAAACGCCGTATAAGCATTTGAGTTCCTTCACGCGCTCGTTTAATTCGGAACCATTTTTATGATCGTCGGCTTCACGGGGCGCGCTCGTAGCGTCCCTATTCGGGTCATAATCCCTGATGTAATAAAACTTCATTTCATGCATCCATTGCTTTTAAAGAAGACAACAAGGTGCCGGCCGTTTCCTTGGCATCCCCCAATACCATAATGGTCTTGGCGTCGTCGTAGAGCGGATTGGGTACACCTGAATACCCCGGGCTTTTATCAAAATTGCAGATGATGATATTCCTGGCCGCCCGCGCCATCAGGATCGGCATGCCCGAAATCGGGGTCCCCTCGATGTCGATGGCCGCGGGGTTGACGACATCGCAGGCCCCGAAGACCATTGCCACGTCCGTTTCGGCGAATCGCGGGTTGATATCGTCCATTTCAATAAGGTCATCGTAGTCGACTTCGGCCTCGGCCAGCAGCACATTCATGTGACCGGGCATCCGGCCCGCTACCGGGTGAATGGCATATTTGACCTCGGCACCTCTTTTGGCAAGAATCGACGCCAGTTCCACGACCTTGAACTGGGCTTTTGCCAGTGCCATCCCGTAGCCCGGAATGATGACCACCTTTTTAGCGACGGCCAGTGCATTCACCGCATCGGCGACACCCGTATCACCGGCGGTCTTTTGCATTAAATTCCCATTTGACAGGGACAGCAGCAACTGGTGGAGTGTTTTTTTCGCATCACCGGCAAGCATTATGGTGTGGCTCGAATCATATAGAGGATTTTCGACGCCGGAATACCCCGGCTTCCGATCGAAATTGCAGCACACCACGTTTTTGGCTTCATGGGCCATCAGGATCGGCATACCCGAAATCGGGGTCCCTTCGACGTCGATGGCCGCGGGGTTGACGACATCGCAGGCGCCGACGATCAACGCAAGATCGGTGGAATGAAAATCGGGGTTGATGGTTTCCATCTCCACCAACATGTCGTAGTCGACACCGGCCTCGGCCAGCAGCACATTCATATGCCCGGGCATCCGGCCCGCTACCGGATGGATGGCGTATTTCACCTCTTTGTCCATTGCGGTCATTTTTTTTGCCAACTCCGCAACGTCCTGCTGGGCTTTCGCCAAGGCCATGCCGTAACCCGGTATGATGATCAGCTTTCGGGCGTCCAGTATCTTGTCGACTGCTTCAGATAAACGATTATCCGGATCCATCGTTTGGGGGGTGCCATTTGGGGCGTGATCGGGTGGTGCCGACAATTTTGTTTCATTTTTCAGTGCTTCTTTTTCTTTTAATGAATGCGGCAGCAATACTCTGAGAATATTGCGATTCATGGCCCTGCACATCACATACGTCAGGATGGAGCCCGATGCCGCCACCGTTGCGCCGAAGGCAATCAACAACTGGTTTTCGATCACCATCCCGCACAGGGATGCTGCCAGACCCGCCGTGGCATTCAAAAATGAAATCAGCACCGGCATGTCGGCCCCGCCGATACGAATCGAAAACAAGACACCGAAAGAAACCGACAGCACGATCTGGGTCAGATACAGATACAGGAGCGCACTTGACGATACATAAAATGATGCGACACCTGCGACCAAGAGGGCTGTCATGTTAAACAGGACGAGGGTGCCATGGCCCGGCAGTATCTGCGGGGTTTGTCTTATCTTATTGGCCAGTTTGGCGCTCGCAATCATGCTGCCGCTGAAGGTCAGCGACCCGATCGTCAACCCGAGAACGCCTGAGATTTCACTCACCGGATCGAGAGCGTGCGCACCGCGTGTCAGTTCAACCAGTGATACGAGAAGCGCGGCAACTCCACCTGCACCATGTTGAAACGCCACCATGGCCGGGATCTGGATCATGCCGGCGGCTCTGGCCACCGCATAGCCGGCGATACCGCCCACCAGAAGTGATACGACAACCCAACCGGTGTCGATGACCCCATTTCGGTAAAGAACCAGAACCAATGCGCAGAGCAGCGCAAAGGCGGCCGTCAGGTTGCCGGACCTTGCCTGGCGTGGTTCACGAAACTGCCATATCCCCACGATCAGAATAGATATCACCAACAAGTCGATGAAAAGTGCCATAGGGAGATTTTCATTTATTCGTTATTGGGGTTGGGACTTTTGGCCTTGAAAAGTCGCAGCATCCTGTCCGTGATGGCAAAACCGCCGACGACATTGAAGGTAGCCAAAACAAGGGCGAGCGCCCCCAAAAAATTTTCCGTTAGTGTTGTCGGCTGCGAAAATAGAATCAAAGCCCCCAATACCGTAACGGCGGAAATGGCGTTGGTCATGGACATCAAGGGCGTGTGCAACAGCGACGGCACCCTGATAATCAGCGCATAGCCGATGAGAAAAGAGGCCAGGAAAACGCCCGCCATCAGGAATAAATTCGACATCTGCTAACCTCCGAGACCAAATAATTATTTTATGCCCCGCATGGCCTTGAGAGCACCTTCGTGATGGATGGCCGATTTATGGGTGACCAGAGAGCTTTTAACGATCTCGTCGTCGAGGTTTAGTGTCCCGGCCCCGTTTTTAAAGAGATTTTCGATGTAGTAATACATGTTGTTGGCGTACAGCCAGCTGGCATGGACCGCCATTCTTCCGGGAATATTCTGTATTCCGCAAATATTGACCCCCAGCTTCTGACTGAAGCGTCCCGGTTCCGTGACGGCACAATTGCCGCCCTGGTCGACGGAAATATCCATGATGACGGAGCCAGATTTCATACTCGAAACCATTTGCTCGGTCACCAGAATTGGGGCGATTTCACCGGGCACCAGCGCGCTGAGAATGACGACATCGGCCTCTTCCAGGTGGGATCCGATGATGCCCTGCTCGATTTCGAGCCACTCGCCTTCCAGCGACCTGGCATAACCGCCCTGACCGACGGCGACGTCCTGGGGAATGTCAAATTCGATGATCTTGGCGCCCAGGCTTTCGGCTTCTACACAGGCGTTTTTGCGGATGTCGAGGGCCTTGACAATGCCGCCGAGGCGTTTGGCCGTGGCGATGGCCTGAAGCCCCACCACACCGGCACCGATGACTAAAAACCTCGCGGGTTTGATCGTGCCGATGGCGGTTCCGATCATGGGAATAAACTTCGGAAAATGGTTCGCCGCCATCAGCACCGACTTATAGCCGGTGATCGTGCTCATCGAGGTCAGGGCATCCATTCGCTGGGCGCGGGAGATGCGCGGGATGCCGTCCATGGTGAGGGCGGTGATATTTTTATCCCGCAGGCGCTTGATCATTTCATGGTTTTCGGGTGCCGCGGGATGCAGGAAGGTGATCAGAACGGAGTCGTTGCGAAGCATGTTGACTTCATGCTTTTCCAATCGCTCGTTGAAGACGGGTTGTTTGACTTTCAAAATCACATCCGATTCGGCAAACAGGCTTTGCGCATCGAAAACGATGGTGGCCCCGGCGATCTTATAGTCTTCGTCGCCGATTAAAATTCCTTCTCCGGCCGATGATTCGACGGCGACCTCAAAGCCCATGGCGATGTATTTCAATACCGTATCCGGAGTGGCTGCCACGCGTTTTTCTTCAGGCAAGATTTCTTTTGGTATTCCGATGACCATAATTCTTCCTTTCTACAGGCGTTGAGATCTATTGTAACAATGGTGTTTATCAGGTATTGCCGTGGTCGATCATCGCGTTGGCCACTTTGATGAATCCGGCAATGTTCGCTCCCACGAAATAGTTGCCCTTGCTTCCAAACCTTTCGGCCGCCTGCAGGGATGTCGCGTGAATATCGATCATAATACGCCGCAACTGGCGGTCCACTTCCTCCCTGGTCCACCGTATTTTCGAACTGTTCTGCGCCATTTCCAGGCCGGAACAGGCGACGCCGGCCGCATTCGACGCCTTGCCCGGCGAGTAAAGAATCGCGCTGTCGAGTAGAATATCCATGGCGGCCTGCGTGACGGGCATGTTGGCCACCTCCGTCACGCACCGGCACCCGTTGGCGAGCAGGTCCCTGGCATCATTTTGGTCCAATTCGTTTTCGCAGGCACATGGAAAGGCGATATCGCATTTTATGCCCCACGGTTTTTTCCCGGGATAGAAATCAACCGTGAACTCATGCGCATAATCTTCGACCCGGTCGTTATTGCTCAGGCGCATCTTCAGCATGTAGGCGATCTTGTCGCCCTCGATGCCGTCCCTGTCATAGATGAATCCATCCGGTCCGGAGAGCGTGTGCACCTTGCCGCCCATCTCGGTCACCTTTGTCACCACGCCCCAGGCCACGTTTCCGAAGCCCGATACGGCGACGGTTTTTCCGGCCAGGTTTTCGCCCCTGGTTTTCAGCATTTCCTCCGCAAAATAAACGGCACCGAATCCGGTGGCTTCGGGTCTCAGAAACGAACCGCCCCAATCGATACCCTTTCCGGTGAACACACCTTCCCATGCGTTCCTGAGACGTTTGTACTGCCCGAACAGATACCCTATTTCACGGGAGCCGACCCCGATGTCGCCGGCCGGAACATCCGTATTGGGGCCGATGTGATGGAACAGGCTCGTCATGAAACTCTGGCAGAAGTTTTCGATTTCATTGTCGGACCGGCCGCGGGGGTTAAAGTCGCTGCCGCCTTTTCCGCCCCCCAATTGCAAGCCGGTCAAGGCATTTTTAAAGGTCTGTTCGAAGCCTAAGAATTTAAAAATCCCCAGATTCACCGACGGGTGAAACCGCAACCCCCCCTTGTAAGGGCCGAGCGCGCTGTTGAAACCGATCCGGTAACCGGTATTGACATGGATGTTTCCGCTGTCGTCTTTCCAGGGGACCCTGAAAATGAAAATCCGTTCCGGCTCGACGATTCTTTCCAGAATTCGTTGATGTCCGTAGAGGGGTTCATTCTCTATGACAACACCGATGGAAAGAAACACTTCGGTGACGGCTTGAATAAATTCTTTTTCCCACGGGACCTTGGCTTGCAGGTTTTGAATCACTTTGGTGCAATAGGCGTTCAAGTTTTTCATCATCTCTCCCGGTCGTTCACGGAAAACAGGCTGTGGTTGTGTTTGTTAAAAAATCAATTCTCCAACATGCCTGGTTGAAGAACCTCTGCGTAAAGGCTCTTCAACGTCGTTTCGAAAAATGGCGGCTGGGGCGTCCGCCGCAGTTTCTCGACCACCCTTTGGATCTCCTTGTTGATTTCAACGCAAAAGCCATCTTCGGAAATGCTTTTCAGCAGCTGAATCAGGGCCTCGCCGGCGAGGATCCTGGCATCGTAATAGATGTTGTCATCGCCCAGAATCTCGACCACCTGGAAGATGAGTTCATCGGAAGGCGTTTGGATTTCTCCGACGCGCCTCAGGACTTCCTCGCGCAGGCGCCAATTCCCCTTGTATCTCAGTATCCGGACCAGGCCGGGTTGACAATCCGCCAATTTGCCGTTGTCCGCCAGATTGTCGAAAAGGTCCAACACCGGTCCCCAGTCAGTGAGGTTTCCAAAGGGGTCTTCTTTCATCGTGCTCCTCCTTCTACTTTAAGCCTTTAGCCGTCTCTGCTAAGATCCCATTGATCGTTAGTGGCAGCGGTCGTCTGTTGGTTCGCGGCAAGCTATCCGTCGAGATATTTGACCAGTTCCATCGCGTATCCCTCCGAAGACACAGAGCAGGTGAGCGGGCCTGAAACCGCAGGCCGCTGAACTCATCATTGGATGCTTCAGGATAGAGCAAGGAGAATGCCAACAAGGAAGGAGGGTGATAAGTATATAATATTATTAAAAATATCGCATTTAAAACTGAAAATCGCAGTTTCCATATTGGGAAAAAACCGCCCATGTTTATAACGAAAAGCACTACAGCATATTGAAATTTTTGGTAAAAAAAGATATGGGCGAATACGCTCGGTATGGGCGATTTTGACACTCAAGACGAGGCGATTTTTCGGAAGAGCGCTCGGCGGGATATTCCCAACAGGGCGGCGGCGCGGGTGCGGTTGCCGTTTGCCTGGCGCAGGGCTTTTGTGATGAAGGACCTTTCCAGTTGCCGGCCGGCTTCGCGCAGATCAAGGTCGGTTGCGGCCGGTGAACTGTGGACCGGTGAATCCGGAGAAAGGAATTCGAGATGGCCCAGAGTCACGTAGCGCTGCAGGACGTTGCGCAGCTCGCGCACGTTACCGGGCCAATCGTAATCCACCAGAATATCCATGATGCGGCCGGGGATCCTGGCCGTGCCGGACGGGGTTTTCATCTGGCGCAGGAAGTGTTCGATCAGCAGCGGGATGTCCTGCTTGCGGCCGCGCAGCGGGGGCAACTGAATCCGTATCACCTGCAGGCGATAATAAAAATCATTGCGCATCTGCCCGCTGTTGACCTTGTCACTCAGCGCCGTGTTGGAGGCCGAGATAATCCGGAAATCCGAGGCGACGGTTTCCGTACCGCCCACCGGGCGGTAGCCGCCGCCCTCGATCGCCCTGAGCAATTTGGCCTGCATGTTCAGGGTCAGGTCGCTGACCTCATCGAGGAACAAGGTCCCGCCGTCGGCCATGTCCAGGTAACCGGGAGAGTCAGCATGGGCACTTGAAAATGCGCCCTTGCGATGGCCGAAAAATTCCCGTTCGAACAGCGATTCCTGAATAGCCCCGCAGTTGACCGCCACAAAGCGTTTGTTCTTTCTGGTGCTGTGCTCGTGGATGGCGTGGGCCGCGAGTTCCTTACCGGAACCGGATTCGCCGAATATGGCAACACTGGCCTCCGTGGCGGCCGCCTTCAGGATGAGTTCGTAGACTTCCTGCATGGCCGGTGAGCGGCCGAGGATGCCACCCAGCCGATAGCGCTCCTTCAAGGAAGATCGCAGCACGCGGTTTTCGTCGTGCAGCAAGTCCGCCATGCGCTCCGCGGCCATCTGTTGTTCCTTTAGGTCGGTTATGTCCTTGAACGTCGACAGCAGGGCCGGCCCGCCCTTGAAAGAGATCGGCGTGTGGCAGACCTGTATCCAGAAATCACCTCCGGAGCGGGTGAGGCGGTGAACCTCCTCGGCCCTGGCCGCGATGCGGCCATTTGCACTCGCCCCATACAGCCGCGCAATCTCATCGGCGTCACCGGCCGGCGGGTTGTGCACCAGGCCGGCGACCATGTCTTGCGGCGCAGAGACATCGAACATTTTGCAAAATGCCGGATTGACGTAACGGAAGCGGGCATTTTCCACCAGGGCGACCCCCTCGGCCACCTGCTCCGTGAGCACGCGGTAGCGCTCCTCGCTTTCTTTCAGGGCTTCCTCGGAGCGCTTCAGCCATAAAACCTTGCTGAGCCGCTCCCCGATGGCTTTCAGCAGCCGCCCCTCCTCTTCGAGAAACGGTTGGGCCTCGCATCCGGGGGGTGTCCATAGGTAATAGACATCCACGTCACCGACATGCTCGCCGTTCAGTGTGATCGGGGTGTGTTGTCGCCAACCGGTGGGTTTGAAATTCTTCGAGGCATACTCCCGGCCGTCCAACCGGATGCGTGCACAGGCACTTTCGGGAAACTGCCAAGCGGCCGGAATCAGCTCGACAGCGCGCTGCATGATCCACGCCAACGAAACATCCTGGTTTTCAAAAAGGTTGGATATGCCATACAGGCAGTTCAGCTCTTTGATCCGTTCGGCCAGGGCATTTGGTGCGGTGGAGAAGGGCAGGGGTTTACGCGGTTCTTGCGGTGGGCACGAACTTTTTTTCGCGCTTACGGAACCAGAAATGTATTTTCGGGAGGTTTTTGATTTCACGACGATTCTTTGTAAAGAAAGATGGCAGCAGTGCCAGCCGTGGGGGAACCTCGATGTACTTACCGGACGGTTTTTAATAATACCCGCGGGCGTCTATTTGTAAAGCACAAATTGGAAGGCACAATAAAAGTCGCTTGCAATCAACCTTTAAGGGCGAAAAGCCTTTCGACCTCAAAGGTTGATACGATTCTGATTTTTTTTACCTGTCTTTACGCGTCAGCATTCCGGGCCAGGAGGTAGATGCTTACAGCTGTGCCGCGGCCCGGCTCGCTCTTGATCGACAGCCAGCCGCCCTGTTTTTTGATCATGCCGTAAACGGCGGCCATCCCGAGTCCGCGGCTGTGCAGTTTGGTCGTGAAAAAAGGTTCGCAGACTCTTTTGCGGGTCGGTTCGTCCATTCCCTTGCCGGTATCGGTGATCGACAGGCAGACGTAATTTCCGGCTTCGAGATCCGGGTTGCACGAGAAAAATGCCGGCTCCGGATCGGTTTTACGGGCCTTTATGAGAATGCGGCCGCGGCCCTCGAGGGCTTCTTCGGCGTTGGCCACAACCGCCGTCAACACCATCTGCAGTTGGGTGGGATCGACGAAAACGGGCGGCAGGTCCGGGGACAGCTCGGTTGTAAACCGGATTCCGCGCGGTGCGCCGTAGCCGATCAACGGCAGGATCTGTTCCAGAAAATCGGTCAGTGCGACCGGTTCGGGTTTCGGGTCGCCGCCGCGCGCAAATGCCAGCATGTGATGGGTCAGCTCGTCGAGACGATGTAGGGCGCCCTTGATCTGGGCCAGGTGCCGCACCGGCTGCTCCTTGCCGGTGCACAACCGCTCGAGATCGGCGACGTTGGACCGAATGACGGTGAGCGCATTGCCGAACTGGCTCGACAGTCCGCCTGCCATGGAGGCGATTGTTTCCAGCCGCTGAAAATGGTCGATCTGCTTCTTGTAGCGTTCGTGGTCGGTGACATCACGCAGGACTCCCTGGACGAACGGGTGTCCCCGAAAGTCAGCCACCTCCATCGATATGTCGATCCGGAAGGTGGTCAGGTCTTTCCTGAGGGCGGTGAAGACCCGATGGTCCGGGTTCGGCGCCTTACCTGCGAGCAGAGACCTCAGGTTTTCTTTGAACCGCCGGTGCTCGGCCGGGACGACCACCTCCCACGCCTTGAGGCGGCAGGCTTCCTGAAGCGAATACCCCAGGAGGTCGCACCCGCGGCGATTCAGAAAAACATAGCGGCCGCTGGCCGGGTTGAAAGCATAAAACCCGTCCGAGGTGTCTTCCACGAGGGAGCGATAGCGCTCCGCGCTTTCGGGTAAGGAGGGATCCACTTGCCCGAGTGTGATGTCATCGGCCGTTTTTCGGCCGCTGCCAGCCAGGCCGGGATGCCGACTCATAGGCTTACCGCGCTGGAAATGAAGACATTGTGAAAAAGGGCCATTTCCGGATTGAAACTACCGGGTACCGTGCAAAATATCCTGCGCCGAAGCCGTCAGGGTCCGCGACTGCGCCACCCGGATTTTTTCTTCCGTCTGGCGCCGTTTGCGGTAGGCTTCCTCGGCCTTGCCGATCAACTCATCCACGTCGATCGGTTTAATGAGGTAGTCGAAGGCGCCCGACTTCAATCCGGTGACGGCCGATTCCACCGTCCCGTGCCCGGTCAGCATGATGACCTCGATCAACGGGAACCGGGTCTTGATTTCCCCCAGGGTCTGGATGCCGTCCATGCCCGGCATCTTGACATCCAGGATCACGACATGCGGTTTGGCAAGGATCAACTTGTCGAGGGCTTCAGCGCCGCTGGCGGCCGTCTCCACGGTGTACCCTTTTTTTTCGAGCAGTTTCTTGGTGCTCACCAGAAAGCGGACCTCGTCGTCTACCACCATGATACGCATTTTCTTCTCCATTTGGTGCCTCCTGTCGTTATTGGGTCGAGTGACGATCAATTTAAGGATTCGGCGTTCGGTCCGCCGGGCGGGGCCTTCCGGCCAAAAACCCCTGCGCCGGCTGCGCGCCGGGCTTCCTCGTGGACGGGAAGTTTGAGTACGAACGTCGTTCCACTGCCCGGGGCGGTTTCAGCCGCGATTTCTCCGCCCATGGTGTTAATGATGCCGTAACAGACCGAAAGTCCCAGGCCCGTGCCCCGGCCGACCGGCTTGGTCGTGAAAAACGGTGAAAATATCTTGTCGATGATTTCCGGCGCGATGCCGCCGCCGTTGTCAGCGATGCGAACCTCTACGTATTTGTCGCTCCCGCAGCGGGCCGTCACCGCCAGGCGCCCCCCGCTCGTGCCGCGCTTCTCCACGATGGCGTCGATCCCGTTGTTGAAAATGTTCAGAAAAACCTGCTGCAGTTGGGAAATATCGCCATGCACATCCGGGATCCCGGCCGGGATATCCTGCGTCAGCTCGATGCCGTTGATGACGGCTTTTTGCCTGACCATGCCGATGATGTCCGGAACGAAGGCCATCAGGCTGACGGCTTGAAACACCGGCTCGCTCTGGCGCCCGAAATTCAGAAAGGACTGGGTGATGATCGCGCAGCGGCCGATCTGAAGTTGAATCTGGTCGAGTGAATCCGTAAGGTCGGCCAGCGCTGGCGTCTTCTCGGAATCCGCGGTCTTCAGCTCGTCCACGGCGATCGCCATCAGGGCTTGTTCGTTGCGGATGATCTGCAGCGGGTTGTTGATTTCATGGGCCAGTCCGGCGGCCATCTCGCCCAGCTCGGCCAGGCGCCCGGCCCGGATCAGGTGCTGTTCGAGCTGCGCCTTCTCCCGGTCGCGCGTCTCCAGGCGCAGCACGATCCGGTCCGACAGGTAGACCGCCGAGGCGATGATGACCGCCCCGCCCACCAGCGATACCAGCAGTGCCAGGGAGACGGCCTTGTGCAGGGCGCTGAAGGCGTCGCTCTTGTCCTGGCGCACCACCAGCAGCCACTTGTTGTCGTGCAGCCAGGTGGTGGCGTACAGGTAGTCTTTGCCCTTTTTGTCTTTCTCGATAAACGTTTTGACGCTGCTGGCCGCTTCGGGAAAGTGGATGACATCGCCGGGCATATCGAGCAGGCCGCCCCCGGAGCGCCGGGAAGTCTGGAGCGATCCCCGGGCATTGAGGATGTAGGCCTCGCCGGTGTTGCCGATACGCACCTTTTCCACCAGGTCGTTGAAGCGATAACTGTCGAAGGTGGCCCGGATCACCCAGGGGCGGCCGTTTTCCATGCGGGTCACGGCCAGCACGAAGTGCGGTACCTGGCGGTAGCCGAGGAATATGTCGCTCATGAAGTAGCCGTGCTTCAGGACTTCCTTGAACCAGTCGGCCTCGGCGTAGGATTTGCCGATCAGGGAATAGGGGCCGACGTAGGCGACGTGCAGGCCGTTCTCGTCGAAGACGCCCATGTCGATGAAGGCCCGGGAATGCTTCTGGAGATGGGAGAAAACGGCCTGCAGGTTTTCCGTCCGGCTCAGGAAAGCATAGGGGTAGGCATCGCCGATGAACTCCAGGTCCTTGCGGCGCTCCTTGAGAAAATTCTCGATGATCTCGCGGTGGTCTTCGACGATGCGCTGCAGACTCTCGACGGCTCCGCGCTGCAGGGAAGCCGTGAAGGTCGAATACCCGATAAAAAGGATCAGGGCGAAGGGGACCAGCGTGATCAGGATCATGCTGACGAGAATGATCCGCCGCTTGGCGCGGTAATCTTCGGGTGCGGCAATCGATGGGGCCTGCGCGTTCATGTGAATGATCCGTCGATCGGGCCGCCGCCGGCGGGCAGGGATTCGGGCGGCAGCCAAAATGTTTTGGCGGTCCGGGCGGCCAGGCAGTGCAATTTTATTATGCCGCCGGTTTTAACCCCTGCGCGGCGCCTTCCGCGCGCGCCACCAGGAAATCGGCCCGAATCGGCGCCTTGGCGTCCACCGTGGCCGTGGTGTGATCGTCGGCCACCTCGCCGGCCACGATTTCTCCGGCCGGCCGGTGGCGGGCGTCCAACACAAGCAGGGTGTCGCCGGTACGGATGCCCTGCTGCGCGCCCAGGCCGAAGATGACCTCCCAGTGGTCTTTCTTTTTGATCAGCTTGTAAATCGGTCCGATGCCGCCGTTTTGAAGATCGCTTTCTTCCTGCCTTGCGATGCGAAACCCGATCCAGAAAATCAACATGCCGCCGGGCAGAAGAACCAGGGGCGCCCAGAGCGGATCGATGCCGGTCCAGCGCTTGGTGAGTGACAGGTAGCTGCGCCGGTAAGCGGACTCATCGGGGTAGATGAACACGTGGTAGGTGACCGACTCGGGCTCCGCGGGCTTTCCGGTGCGCAGCACCTGGAAGGTGAGGTCGGCCGGCGCGGCAAACGGTTCGGTTGTAAGGATCCCGCGCCAGATCCGGCCGTTGACGCCCGTGAACCGGATCGCATAGGGGCGGTGCGGCGGGCTGGCGGTCAGCAGGTGATTCACGTCGCGGTCGGCTTCGGGATCGGCGCTCTGGTCCGGCAGTGGCCGCAGTTCGTGCGGGTCGACGGGATCGGCCAGCTTGCCGCCGATCTCGGTTTGCCCGCCGGCGACCACCTTGAATACCGTCCTGGCGTCGCTTATGATGAAGGCGGCCATGTCGATCAGCGTCAGCAGAAAGAGACTGAAAAACGCGATGCTCACCCGCCGGAAGGCGGTTTTGTTGTTGGTGGCCCACTTTTCGAGAAACACGGGGATCACCCTTGGGTTGCCAGTTTGCGGATGCCGATGCGCGCCAGGATGACGGTGATCAGCATGGCCGGCACGTAGGTCCGCAGAAAGATGACGGTCAGGTTTTCCTGGTGCTGGTAGCCCAGGTAAACGGCCACGGCCAGTTCGATCAACAGCAGGAGGTCCATCAGGACCACGATCAGTTTCTGCTTTCCGTTGAGTTTGTCTTCGAGCATGTCGATTCTCCAATCGGGGCTTAGCGGCCGCCCGGGGGATCCCGGAACGGCCGCCGAGCGGGGTTGGGGCTACTTCTTGCGTAAATCTTGCTTGGACACGTTCATGACCTTCAGGGCCTTGTTGGTGCCGCCCTCGACGACGTAGGCGATCCGGAGCACATCACCGGGGGCGGGGGCGATGCCGATCTGGGCCGTGCTCACGTCGAACACGGTCGTGATGCCGGTGGGCTGGCCATAGGGCGCCGCCTTGCTGAAATTCGTGTCGTATTCCTCGATGGTGATCCTTGACGGATCCTTGGAAATCTCGATCACCTTGCCCTCGCTGACTTCAGCCGCCGCGGCGGCGCTTGCAAAACCGATGGCGGCCACCAGAACCAGGGCCAACAGCAACAGATGTCGTTTCATTTTCACGCTCTCCTTTTTAAAACGGTTTATGTGAGTAAAACCGTGGCTTGCCGTTAACTGCCCAGCATCTCGGTGCGCCGTTTTTCGCGCAGTTCCTGGGCCGCGCCCTGGAACATGATCTTCATGATGTAGATGCAGATGATGCTGATGGTGCCCAGGATCAAAACGGTGGCCGAATTGGTGAAGCCGTACTGCTTTAAAATGATCGAGACCATGCAGCCCAGAACCGCAAAGCCGAAGGCCACCCGGATGCCGTAGCCCTTGGAGTACTTGGTGGCCACGGTGCCGATCTGGGCCCCGATGGCGGCTCCGGTCAGCATGACGAAGACCGCGACCAGCTCGATGCGGCCCTTCAAGGTGTAGGTGAAGGCGCCGTAGAGACCGGAGATCATCACCTCGAACAGGTCTGTTCCGACGGCGATGTGGGTCGGGCAGCCGATCAGGTAGACCAGGGCCGGCATGCGCAGCAGGCCGC
>JBAPWQ010000483.1:0-5515 GCA_049283795.1 Desulfobacterales bacterium
CGCTTGAACTCGTGCAACCCGTATTCTTCATAGGATTGCCGGCTGTCCGACCGTGTCATTTCCAAGCCGCGCTCGATCCAGGAAAGCGCCTCTTCCGGGCGCCTCCGGCTGCGGTACATCTCGGCGACAGCTTTGCAATCCTTGGCCTCGAGTTCGGTCTGCTCGCAAAGCGCGATGTAGGCGTCGACGTTTCGCTGACCCGCAAGCAGAGTTTTCAGCACTCCGGTCCACCGCCGGCGCTCGTGTCCAGCAAAGCGTTTTTCCTTGTCCTCATGGATCGGAGCAGATTCGAACTTGGCTCGAACCCGGCGAACGAATGCCTCCAGTTCCTGCTTGTGGAGCACTTTGACAGCCACACGATCGAGGTTATTGCAAAATCCGTAGGGATCGTCGTCGATCCAGGAAAGCAGTAATTTTGCGGTCTCGTCCGGATCATCCTTCGCGGCCTGGCGCGCTTCGATCCAACCGAGGAACAAGTCTTCGACCAGCATGCCGAAATCGCCGCTCGAGTCGTCGATTTCTTCGGCTTTTTCGTGGCAAGCGGCAATGAATAACTCGTACAGATGCGCTGCGCGTTGCGGCTCTTTTTCGATGATCTTCCCGATGTCATCCGCAACATCCTGCACATCGTCCACGAACGACCAAGCGGCATCATAGGAGATGAAGCTGCCGGGAGACAGTGCCGCTTCGATGGCCTTTTCGAGCGGATCGATCTTGTTTCGCTTTTTGGGGCTCACGGTGCGTCTTTTGTTTTTATTTGTTTTCACGATTCCCCCTAATTCCGGCTGTTGATCAAGTTGACGATCAGCTTCGACAGTGCGCCGCACATCAGCATTGGCTTTCTGGTCGGGTATTCCGCCACGGCGTCCGTGGTAAGGCGGTTCCGAGCATGGCAATTCAGGTGAAAAATAGAACAATTTTGAAAGTTTGTACAAGGAATAAATCCAAAGGGACTGCTGACGAAACCGTCGTTTCTACTTTTAAGAGCTGTTTTCGAACCATGAAGTCGTTCATAAAGGTAATTTCTGATAACAGAACCTTCACTAGATAAAGACTGAATTCTGGCCTATATTGACTATCAAAATCAGCCTAAATTAAATAGGTGAAGGCTATGAAACCGATTAATATTTCCAAAAATATCGTTTCTCTATCGGATTTTAAGAACAAGGCGTCCAGAATGCTTCATGGAGTCCAGAGTTCACATTGCCACCTAGTTATCACCCAAAACGGCAAGGCAGCGGCCGTGTTGATATCTACTTCCGATTTCGACTTTCTAACTGAACAGGCCCGCTTCGTTGATGCCGTGCAAAGAGGGTTGACGGATGTCCATAATGGGCGGGTGCTCTCGGACGAGGATTTGGACAAAGAGCTATGAACGTAAACGCCTCAAATTTTTGACTTGCGCCATATGCGCCGCTCCGCCTTCAGACTCGGGGCGAGTCGGCGTCCGTTTCACTGGCGCATGTAACCCCGGGCAAAAATCGTTGCGATCTTCGCTTTTCGCTCAGATGCGCCAGCAGCATTTCCGGCGCGGCCCGCCGGCTGCGCGACAACTTGGCCCGCATCTCCTCGACACTGCGGCGGTCGACACCTTCAATTTCCAAGTCATCGACCAACGCCTTGAGCGTGTCGCGGTCCATGATGGTCAGGATGGCCTGTTTCAGCTTCATTGGGTGTTTTCCTTATCTTGACCGTTTTTCCGCAAAACGTCCTTTCCCAACGCGGTGGTCCGGTATTGTTGTTTGGAGCTTCGCGGTTTGTCGGGAATGGTCATTTCAATGAAACCCGCTTTGATCGCAGGGATTAAATATGCTTCTCTAAAGTAATCTTCGTGCTTAAGCCCCAAAGCGGACTGAATTTCCTTTCGTTTCATTTCACCGCTCATAACCGCCAAGAGCTTTCCGACTTCCCCGGTGACTTCCCCGGTGACCTCGGGGACGGCCTGCTGAATGTGGAAATGCTCGGACAGGAATACGGTCACGCGCACCCGCATGCCGATCTCTTCCATTTGCAGGTCCGGCAAGCCCAACGCCTCGGCCTCACTCAGAATACGGGGTATGCCGCTGCCCCACTGCTCGATCAGGTTCAGCTCCCGGAAAATCCGGGTTATGACATGGTTGCGGATTTTGGAGATGCCTCGGCGCATGTCCTCAATGGTCATGCCGGGCAGCAGGATGCCCGGGTTTTCGACCTCGATACGGTCATCAAAAAAGGCGACCCGGATGGGCGCGCCCCGCTGTGAATAATCGGCGTGCACCAGGGCGTTGATGACCACCTCGCGCAGAATCTCCAAAGGAATGCTCCACACATCCTTGCGCCGCACCTCGGAGAAATCGGCGCCGCGCATGGCGTGTTTCTTGAGAAACAACATAATGCCGTCCACTGCCTGGGGCAGATGGTCGTGGAGGTCGATGTGGTCGAAAATGCGGGCCTTGTCCCGGCCGATGAAGCGGCCGCACTGCACCCAGGCATCGGGAAAATGCAGGGACCGCTCCTTTCCGCAGATCAAGACAGCGCCCTTCGTGGGAACCATCCGGGCCTGGTCTTTTGTCAGCAGCCGCAGGGTCAGCATATCCTTCTCGTCCAGATCATGCTTGCCGCGAAACAGGGTTTTCAAGGCCGCCAGATCCAGATCATCGACGGTCAGATCGGGCATGGGCAGCTCATCAAAACCAACACCCTCCGCCGTGCGCCGCAATTCGGCGATCAACTCCCGGTCGGCCTGCCGGTTGGTGGAGCCCAGACGCACGTAGACGCCGGTTTCCGGCCCCTCGGCCTTGACCCAGTGAGGTCGGGTGCCGCTCAAGAAGACCTCGACAACCACCAGCGTCTTGTTCTCGACCGTTACCATCTCCACATTCGGGACGAGTTTCGGGCTGATGGCATCGGCGATTAGGCTGCAAATCCGCTCTTCCTCATCCAGGGGGTTGCTAACCCCGACAGGCGAACGGTTTTTGTCATCCACGCCGATGATGATTTTGCCGCCAGCCGTATTGGCAAAAGCGACCAGGGTTTTGATCAAACCTTTGGGGGAATATATGGAGGGAACAGCTCCCGCCAGCCGCGCTCTTCGGCCAGGACCGCATCCAGAAAGGCCCGAACATGCGGGTGTGAAGGTTTTTCCGGTTCCCATGGCTTCCAATAGTTTCTTCGGCCTGTCTGTCGGAGAGGAGGACGGCGGCCCGGCGGTGGTTGTGAACGTGTGGGAGCGGATTTCGGTTGAAAGGCGCATCTTCAGCGCCGCCCACGAACTCGGCCATCTCATGCTGCACCCCGACGCCTACGATGTCAACCAGGTCGAGGAAAGCAAAGTGGAAGAGCATGAAGCCGACCGTTTCGCCGGACACTTTCTGATGCCGGACGAAGGGTTCCGGAAGGAATGGAATGAAGCGGCCGGACTGCACTTTGTAGACAGGGTCTTCAAAGTCAAGCGCATCTTCCGAGTCAGCTATAAAACTGTACTCTCCCGTCTTGTCGAGTATGGCGATGCAGACAGTTCCATCTGGAAAAAATTCAATATCGCATATCAGCGACGCTTCAACCGAAGACTCTCTTTCAAAGAAAAACCGATGGGCATGGATGCCGCCGAACCGTTCGGAATGCAGCGGTTCGACTTTTTCGAAGATCGCTTCAGTCGTTTGACCAGGGAGGCGGTGGAAAAAGACAAGATATCGCTTAGCCGCGGCGCTGAAATGCTTCGGATCGGTATCGAGGAGATGCAGGAACTCTTGAAGGACTGGGAGGCCGTCCTGTGACACGTCACTCGCCGCCTCCCAAGCTCATGATAATGGATGCTTGCGTGCTGATCGATTTCATCAAGACGGGACGGGCTGTGCTGGAACTCGTCGTGAAACATGTCGGGTCGCTTTACGTAACCAGCCCGGTGGTCGACGAGGTTAACGAGATTGACGATGAAAACGAACTGGTTGCCCTCGGACTGATTATCATCGAGCCCGAAATCGAGGGGGCCTATGTCGCCGGCAGTCGATCCGGTCCCTTATCGTTCGAAGACTGGTTGTGTCTTCTCACGGCCAAGCGGCATGCGCAGACCGAGTCTGAACCCCCACGGTTGAATCGCAACCCCGGGCGGAGAGCATCGAAACGGAGAATCGGGAAGGATGTGGCCGGCGGCGTAAGTCGGCGAAGACAGGGCAGAAACGACAAAAACCCCGTGGGGCCAATACTAAGATCAGGTCCCTCAGGGTTTTGGGTTAAATAAGAACCGCCGGATTCGGCGGATTGTTTTTTGGCTCCCCGGGTAGGACTTGAACCTACGACCTAGTGATTAACAGTCACCCGCTCTGCCAATTGAGCTACCGGGGAATATTTTCTCCTTAATTTTGAGTGGTAATAAATAGTTAAGGAACCGCGGATTGTCAAGGAAAAAGTGTTTGCCAGCGGGTGGCGGTCGTACTATGAAAATGTAGGTATTGAACGAAATCGGCATGGATTGTAGGAGGGAGACATGGACTTGAAGACGCTGTATGACACGCCTTCCTGGGAGTGGCCGGAGGATGCCGGCATCGTGATTTTAAATACGCTGCGGGATGATCGAATCGATGCCTCCGACCGGCTCACGGCCGTTGCTCTGGCAAGTGATGTTACGGTTATCGACGACGAGATGGTGGAGGCGCTGCTGTCGATTCTGCGGGACGGCAAGGCACCCGATGACCTGCGCGGCCGGGCGGCCGTCGCGCTCGGACCGGCTCTGGAATATGTGGATACCGAATTGCTTAACGATGACGGCAGTTTCGAAGAACCGTCGGCTGTTCCGGTTTCCGAACGGGCTTTCCGCAAAATTCAACAGACGCTTCATCAATTTTACAGGAATGCCGAAACGCCAAAAATAGTGCGGCGGCGGGTCCTGGAAGCCGCGGTGCGGGCCCCGCAGGACTGGCACGTTGAAGCCATCCGGGCGGCATATTCCGCCACCGAGGAAGACTGGAAGCTGACGGCTGTCTTTTGCATGCAGTACGTACGCGGGTTCGATGACCTGATACTCGACTCGCTGGCCAGAGAGAACCCCGAGATTCTTTACGAGGCCGTCTGTGCCGCGGGCAATTGGGAATTGGATGCAGCCTGGCCGCGAATCTCCGGTCTGATTGCCGCCAAAGGAACCGACAAGCACCTGCTGCTGGCGGCTATCGACGCCGCCGCCGTCATCCGGCCGACCGAAGCTCCGGGACTTCTCTACGATCTGATGTTTTCCAAGGACGAGGACATCGTTGCCGCCGTTCACGAGGCCCTTGCCATGGCCGATGCCGACGAGTGGCAGGGCGACGATGAGGACGACGACTGGTAAAGACGATTGTGAACCCTAAAACCCCGGCAGCTTGAATTTAAGGGTCACTTCCCCGGTGGTTTTGTCGATCCGGACCAGGCGGCCGTCCGCTTCGCTGGCTGCAATTTTCTGTCCGGTCGCCATTTCGAGCAGGCCGCCGATAAACTGCATGCCCGAATTCAAAACGGCCTCGATTTTTTCCGGTGGCTGTTCGGTCAGAATGCCGGCGGAATT
>JBAPWQ010000484.1:0-6073 GCA_049283795.1 Desulfobacterales bacterium
GCCTGGGCTGCGTGCTGGAGCTGTCGATGTATCCCGGCCCCAAGAAGAAAAAGAGATTCTCCTTTTTTTAGCGAAGATCACCCGGTTTTCGAGAACGCCGCCCGGGGCCGAAAGACGCCGCCTGGGCGTGGACGCTAATTGATTTCGCGCGTCTTGTGGAACCTCACCTCCGGCCATTTTTCCATAAAATAGCCGAGCTGCCATTCGCTGGTCGTCAGAAAGGACAGGCACCCCTCGGCGTCTCTGGCCAGGCTGTTGGCGTTCGCCCGCTCGAACTCGGCCATTTTCTTGCGGTCACCACTGTCGACCCAGCGGGCCACGGCCACTTCGACCGGCTCGTAAACGGCATCGACGCCATATTCCGCCTTGAGCCGCGCCATGGTCACCTCGAACTGCAGGAGGCCGACCGCCCCTAAAATGTAGTCATTTCCCTTTACCGGCCGGAAAACCTGCACGGCGCCTTCCTCCGCGAGTTGGGTCAAGCCTTTCTGAAGGTGCTTGATTTTCAGCGCGTTCTTGAGCCGCACCCGTCTGAAATGCTCGGGCGCGAAGTTCGGAATGCCGTTGAACTTCAAGGGCTCCTTGCCGCTAAAGGTGTCGCCGATTTTGATGGTGCCGTGGTTGTGAATCCCGATGATGTCGCCGGGAAAGGCCTCCTGCACGTTCTCGCGGTCCTGGGCCATGAAAATGGTGGCGTTGGCGAGCGCTATCTCCTTGCCGATGCGGTGGTGGACGACCTTCATGCCGCGGGTGAACTTGCCCGAGCAGATCCTGACAAAGGCGATGCGGTCGCGGTGGGCCGGGTTCATGTTGGCCTGGATCTTGAAGGCAAAACCCGAGAAGTCGTCCTCGTAGGGCGAAACGGCGCGGGTAACGGCGCTGCGGGGACCCGGGTGGGGCGCCATTTCCACGAAGGCGTCGAGCATCTCGCGCACGCCGAAATTGTTGACGGCGCTGCCGAAAAACACCGGCGTCTGGCTGCCCTTCAGAAACTGATCGATGGCGAAAGGATCGACGGCGCCCTCGATCAAGGCGATGTCCCGGCGCAGGTCCTGCGCCTGGCCCTCCAAAAGTTTGTCCAGGCTCGGGTCGGACAACGTGGTGATGACGACGCCCTCCGGGGTGCGGGTTTGACCGCCGGGCCTGAAAAGGTGAAGCCGTTTGTGAAAGAGGTCGTAAACCCCCTTGAAGCTTTTTCCCATGCCGATCGGCCAGGAAAGCGGGGTGCATTCAATCTGCAGTTTGTTTTCGATGTCGTCGAGAATATCGAGCGGCGCCATCCCCTCGCGGTCGAGCTTGTTGATGAAAGTCGTGATGGGGGTGTTTCTCATCCGGCAGACTTCCATGAGTTTTTCGGTCTGCGGCTCGACGCCCTTGGCATTGTCGATGACCATCAGGGCGCTGTCGACCGCGGTCAGCACCCGGTAGGTATCCTCTGAAAAGTCCTGGTGCCCCGGCGTGTCGAGCAGGTTGATCTCGTAGCCGTTGTAGGTGAACTTCATGACCGAGGTGGTCACCGAAATTCCCCGTTCCTTCTCGATCGACATCCAGTCGCTGGTCGCGTGCCGGGCGGCATGCTTGGCCTTGACCGCACCGGCCTGCTGGATCGCGCCGCCGAAAAGGAGCAGTTTTTCCGTCAAGGTCGTCTTGCCCGCGTCGGGATGGCTGATGATGCCAAACGTCCTTCTGCGGTTGATTTCGTTCTGGTGGTGCTGGTCCATGTTTTCCGGTTTTCCGAATATCCGGCCGGGCCTGAATGCCCGCCGGCGCCCATTTTGTCACCCCTGGTTGCGGACATCCATGGCGCCGTCATTCCACAGCGGCTGTTCGCCGGCGATGTGCACATCCGGGTTGCCTTTGCGGCGGCGGATCACCCGCGTACCGGCGGATATGCTCTTGGCGGGGGCGTGTTGCAGGCCGACCCGTTCGGCCTGCGCAAAGAGTTCAAACAATTTTGCTTCGATCATTTTCCTTTTGGCTTCGTCCATCGATTCCTTCCTGTTTGTAAGTGTTGTCAGATCCTGGTCGGTTAAAAAAACAGCCCGAACGCCGTGACGCATCCGACCATTACTGGCCGCCGAAGCGTCTTGGGACCGCTCCCCGGTCGGTTGCATTTCCACAGTTTATCCGCCAATACCAGGAATGACGAAACAAAAAAAGAAAAATGGGAAAGATACCGGGCGGTGAATACCGCTTTATGAAGGGGCATTGGATTTTGTTATGACATTGGAGCTAATAATAAATCATCTGCACCGGCTTGGCAAGTTCTGAATGATCGTCCCGGCGCCTTCGCAGCGGTTTGCGACCTGCGGGCTGAATTCCGCCGGTTATGCCATGCCGGGGCCGTTTGATCAGGCGATCGGTCATCGCTTTGGGCATAATTTCTAAAAATACCAAACTTTTACGGTTGACAAATCGGCAGATTCAGCTAAAATTTGTGACTTGAGTTTTATAAAAGGTAAAAATCGCCGGATGGCGACAATTCCAACTCTACGGGTCAACGGTTGGTCATGACAGCGGTCGTCGGATGTCAGCGTTTAAGGGAAATTCTCTAAAAGATATGGCATAGCGTCTCCCTGTCCGTCAATTCGATCCACCGCCCGCTGTTCATGCCTCCCGCCGCGGCCCGCCAACCAGGTGGGTATGGAAACCGTGCACACGACCGAAGGTACGCCCCAGTTTCTTTCATCCGCTCCTGACGGCGCGAGCCAACCCGAGGCTGTCGACCGGCCCTCGGACATCGCCACCATCCAGGCCGTTCTGCCGTTTGCCGAACCGTTTTTTTGCCGGGCCAACGAAAACGTGCTTCGCCACGGCAGCGCCTCACGCTGTTTTTACTACGTCGAGCGGGGCACCGTCGAGGTCTCCTACTCCGAGCAGGGCACCAAAATCCTGGTGTCCCTCATCGGGGCCGGAAATTTTTTCGGCGAAATCGGCTTTTTTGACGGGACCTCGCGCGTCCGTGACATCCGCGCCCCCGAGCAGGCGGTGATTTTGCGCTTCGACCCCCAAACCCTGGCGCGCATCGAAAAGGAGCGGCCGGCCCTCTATGGACATTTCCTGACCGTCATCATCCGCAAGGTCTGCAACAAGTTCCGGGGCGTCCTCGAGGAACAGGCTCCCCTGACCGCCTACGGCGCCTCCCTGTCCGCCGGGCGGCGCAGCTTCAGCATGCCCAAGGCGCTGCCGGAACAGTTCTTTCAGACCAGCGAATGGCGCACGGTCAATCGGATCATCGAAGAATTCAAGAGTCAATTCTACCACCTCTCGTACAACCTGCAGCAGGATGCCTCACCCGAGCTTTCCGGGGAACTGCGAGAACAGGGCCATCAGGTCCTGAGCCGCTTCAACGAACACCTGCAGGGCTTCCAGGACCTGCCCAGCGACGCGGAAACCGCGGACCTGATGTGGGGCTACGTCTTCAAGGAGATATTTCCCTATTTCATGCGCAGCCGGTTCGCCGAGAGGGCCTACTTCAAACCGCGCGGCTACGCCGGGGATTATCTCCTGATGGAGATGATCTACCGCGGCCACCCCAATGGCGACGGCAAACTCGGCCGCCTGGTGGACGGCTGGTGCCTGAACACCACCGCCGCCAAGTCGGTCCGCGGGCGGCGCAAGCTGCTCAGCCGCGAGCTTTCCGCCCTGAGCTGGCCTTTTTTGACCCAGAGCCGCCCCGTGCGGATCATGAACCTGGCGTGCGGGCCGAGCCGCGAACTGTTTGATTTTCTCGAAGTGAGCGATGCCAGCGACCTGGTCGAAGCCCTGTGCATCGATATCGACACCGAGGCCCTGGCCTACACCCAGAACCAGGTCGATTCCGGAAATCACCGCGCCTCCATCCGGCTGATGAATGAAAACATCGTCAAATGGGCCCTCGGCCGCAAACGCCAGGCCATCGAAACCCAGGACATCATCTACTCGGCCGGCCTGACCGACTACTTCGACGACCGCCTTTTCGAGGCCCTGATCCGGCGCTGCTATGACCACCTGAAGCCGGGCGGGGTGATGCTGATCGGAAACTTCGCTCCCAATAACCCGGAACGCATGTTCATGGACCACATCATGCAGTGGAAGCTTTTCTATCGGGACAAGGATGACATCCTGGCGCGCGTGGCCGCCAGCCCCTTTGGAAGCAATGTCGAGGTCCTGGCCGAAGCCGAGGGGGTCAACCTGTTCATCAAAGCCGTCAAGACCAAATGATGTCGATGACCTTGCTGAATAACTCCGCCGGCACGTCACGCCCTCCGCCGGCTGCCCCGCCGGCCGAAAGCACAGCGGTGGCGGACTCTCGCCAGGCCGACTATCATCGCGAAATTCGGAATCTGCTGAACACCCGGGTGCACGCCATTTTGTGGGTGGGTGTCATTTTCTACCCACTGTTTTCCATCCTGGACTTCGTCGTGGCCCGGCAGCACTTCGATCTGTTTGTGGCTTACCGGCTCGGCTTCTCCCTGTTCTGCCTCCTGGCACTTTGCTTCCTGCGCTTTCCCGTCGGCCGCCGGCAGGTGTTTTTGGTGAGCCTCGTCGCCTATCTCACGGGCGGCGCCACCATTTCGATGATGATCGTCCGTTTGGGGGGCTACGGGTCGAGCTACTACGTCGGCATCCTGATGGTGCTGGTGACCTACATCGTCATGCTGCCGCTGACCGTTCGCCAGGCGATTGTATCCGGCGCGCTGCTCTACGGTCTCTACGTGGTGCCCATTCTCATTTTCAACCGCCCCACGACCGCCGGCCTGGACCTCTTCTTCGCCTACAATTTCTTCTTCATCTTTCTTTACGTGATATCGGTCTTGCAGTGCAGCGCCGAAAACACGGCCCGCAAGAGAGAATTCGCCCTGCGCACCGAGCTTAAGGATGTCAATAACCAACTGTCCTATCACGCGCAGAACCTCGAGGCCGAAGTCGACAAGCGCGCCCTGGCGCTCGAAGAGTCCGAACTGCGCTATCGCGAACTCTACGAGAATATCGTCGACATGGTCCTTTTGGTCGATCACCACGGCCGGATCCTGAAAGCCAACCCGCGTTTTTACGAGACTCTCGGCTCCGAAAACGGCAGCAACAGCCGCACGACCGTTTTCCGGGACGTTCTGCTCCCCGATGATGCCCACCGGGTCGAAAATCAGCTGCAGGCCTGCCTGGAGGTGGGCAAGGACCTCAAGGGCCTTCAATTCAGGGTAAATGCCCGGCAGGGCGAGGTCCTGGATGTGGAGTGCAACGCGCGCCCGATCGGCGGCAAAGATCAAAACGTGGGCATGCAGATGGTGATCCGGGACATCAGCAAGCGTAAAAAACTCGAGCGCGAGCTGCGCTCGTCATATGAGAACCTGCGCCAGGCGCGATCCGCCACCATTCTGGGGCTCGCCAAGCTGGCGGAGTTCCGCGACCGGGGCACCGGCAAGCACCTGGAGCGGATCTGCCACTACACCCGCATTCTCGCCAAGGAACTCGCGCACCGGCCGGCCTACCTCGGCTACATCACTCCTCAATATCTCGACGACATCAGCCTGTCGTCCATTCTGCACGATATCGGCAAGGTCGGCGTGCCCGATGCGATTCTGCTCAAGCCCAACCGGCTCACCAGCGCCGAGTTCGAAGTGGTCAAACGCCACTGCATCCTCGGCGGCGACGTGCTCGAGGCAGCCGAAAGCCAGGTACGGGGGCCCTCGTTTCTGACGATCGGCAAGGCGATCGCCTACCATCACCATGAAAAATGGGACGGCACCGGTTATCCATCCGGGCTGGCCGGCGAAACGATTCCACTGTCGACGCGCATCGTTGCCCTGGCCGACGTCTACGACGCCCTCACCTCCCGGCGCAGTTACAAGCCGGCTTTCAGCCACGAGGAGTCTGTGGCCATCATCGTGCGCGAAAAGGGCCGCCACTTCGCACCCGATGTCGTCGAGGCATTTCTCTCCCACGAAAAAGAATTCAATGCGGCCCGCAGCGAAATGCAGGACCACCTGGAAACGCCCCCCGAACCCCACTACATGTCCCAGCGCTAACCCATAGACGTCAAGATAAGGATTTTGGCTGCGTTATCGGTCGTCGGCGTATGACCTATACAGCC
>JBAPWQ010000485.1:0-2982 GCA_049283795.1 Desulfobacterales bacterium
CCACATAGGGATTCCTGGCCCCGTCCGCCAACCGGTAATTGACCCACAAGCCTTCCTTGGAAAAGGTGATCAGGCCGGCTTCTTCAAGAACTTTCAAATGCTTGCTGGCGGTCGACTGGGCCAGCCCCAGCGCCGCCTGCAACTCGCACACGCACATCACCCGCCGCTGAAGCATTTTGATCATTTTAACCCGGTTGGGGTCGGAAAGAGCCTTCATGACCTTGATGAAATCCCGCATGTCATCTCCGTAGTTTGTATCCCTCCATTGAAGAACGGGTGCATTTCCGCCTGCAGTTCATCTTGGAAGAGACAATAAATCGTTTAAATGGAATATATAGGTAGGGTAGACCGCTGTCAACTCAAAAAAAACGTTTACAGGGTCACGTGCGCAGAAAAATTCGGGTGAGGTTTTCCCAGTCGAGCTGCGGCAGTTTTCCGCAGAGGTCGGAGGCCAGGTGCCCCCCGTCGGCCGCCAGCGGACCGGCTGTTTCTTCGATGACCTGGTAGAGACGCTCGATCTCATTTTCGAAGAACGCCAAGGCCTCATCCCTGATCATCAGATGCTTTAAATCATGCCGTAAGTCGGCGGCATCGACCCGGACGAGCCAGTTTCGGGTGTACATATCGTGATCCAAGGCCTTCGCCGCTCCGAACATCGCCGGGTTGGCCGCCGTGATGACGCCTGTGACCGGTGACAGGACCCGGGCCGTCCGGTCGCCGCGGGTCAGGGTGATACCCGGTTGCTCGCGCGTCATTTCCTGGCCCAGAAGGGGTGTGTCGACTTGCGAAAAGGGACCGAAGGTGCGGGCGGCAAAATCATCCAGGCCGATCCGTACCGTATTTCCCTCTTCGATTTTGACCCAGGCATGTCCGCGGTGGAGGTAGTATCCCTGGGGGATCTTGAAGCCCGCGATATCGAGTTCATCCACCGGTTTGACCACCGCGTGAACCGTGAACTGGTCATCGAAGTATTGATCGAATTCGCAGTCGGCGCAGCGGTAGTCATTGGTGCAGGTCCGGAACTCGATGCGCCCCTTCATCGAATGCAGGCAGGGTCTTTTCCAGGGCGGCAATTCCCTGAGCCGGTCCTTCCAGGAGACGATGCCGGCCCGCGGCCCCGACCGGCCCGCGATTCCCCGGGCCCGTGCGGTATGGTTCTCGCTGACCGCTTGCCGCATCTTCTTGTCGTAGCGGCAGGCCGCACACTGGAAATCGATACGGCAGGACTTGCGGGCGACGACGCCAGCCTGCATCCAGATGCAGGCTGGCGGGTTTTTTTCGCTGGCAATGTCGGGTGGTGGGGTCGGCTTCATAATACGTTAACTGCCATGAAATTTTTTGGGGGTGTCTGAAGCTGGCGAAATTTGCCTGCGCATCAACAGCGCTGTCGTGTCATGTCGCCCTTTCTTCAGACACTCTTCGGGTTGTGGGCCGCTGCAATCAGCTTCTCAGAAAAGTTTTGGTCAAATTCTTCCAGCCCAGATCGGGCAGGTTGCCATAGACATCCGCCTGCAGGTAGCCACCATCGGCCGCCAGCGGACCGGCCGTTTTTTCGATCATGGTCTCCAGCGTCCGGACCTCGGCGTTCATCCATTCCAGGCTGCCGGCATCGGACATGAGCTGCTTGACCGTGCCCTTGATATCGGGCGTCCGAACCATGAAGAGCCATCCGTCGCCATAGGGCTCGCGGTTGGCGATGCCCGGGTTTTCCAGCACGCTTGTGTTGACTTCGACGATGACCCCGTCGATGGGCGACAGCACGTCTGCCAGGTTGTTTTTACGCTTGAGCCCCCAGCCGGCACGGCCCTGGTCCAGTTCCTTGCCCATCAACGGCAGGTCGAGCGCATCGGCCTGGCCCAGGAGCTTGAGGGCGAAATCGTCCAGTCCGACCCGGATGCTGCCGCCGCTTTCGATCCGGGCCCATGTGTGGCCGTTGTGGAAATAATAGTCCATCGGCACGTCAAATCCCTTGACGCTCTGGATCTCGTGCGGCCGGCTTTTGGTCTTCGGCGCCCAGACATCCTCGAAAAACTGGTCGAAATCACAGGAAGCACACTGGTAATCATAAGCGCACGCCCGCTTGGCGATGCGGTTGGTCAGGGAGTGCCGGCAGACCCTCTCCAGCGCCGGCCGCCGGCGCATGGCATCCTGCCAGCTGACCTGTTTGCCCTTTTCCACCTTCAGGTGCATCCCCAGATCGTATTTGCAGGTGGTGCAGTCATAAAAATTGTTGCAGTTCTTATGATCGACAACTCCGGCCTGCATCCACAGGCACGGGTGCGGCGCATGGGCTTCCTTGTCGGGTTTGACCAGCCACACCTGACCCCCCAGCACCGTGTCGATGGCCTCGCGCTGGCCGAGGTCCGCTCGCTGACCCTTGCGGTAGGAAGATCCATATCCAAGTTGACCCCTCTGGCTTTTCGGTGTCTTTTTTTCCATTTGCCTGTCTCCTTCGGTAAAGTGATATGAGTTTTGCGGTCGTGTGATATTGCGTTTGCTTCTGTTAGAGCAAGGCGCGTGCCACGGAAGGGGAGGGGCGCAAGGTAAATTTTAATTACTTGATAATATTTGATAAAATTGGTTTCGAGGAGCGGACGGGAGCGCAGCGGGCCGTTGCGGCAGGCGTGGGGATATTCTACACTCGGCGGTTGAAAAAAGGCCGTTTCCAAAGCCCAAAATAAGTTTTTCTGTTTATTATTAAATCGTTATTGAAAGTGTAGGATTGTGCAACGCACCTGTGGAGATTTTCTACAGGTTGACCCGACATACCGGTCGAGACTTAAATTTCGGAAAAAGCAATTCAGGACATCGACAATGACCGGCGCCAAGTCAAGCCGTCCGGTTTAGGGTCACGGCCACAAATAATTCCACAGGATTGCGCCGGATTTGGGCTCGTCTACACGGCACTTCCAGCGGCGCATATCGCGAGATATGTGTCGGTGGATGTAACGCGGTAGACGGGCCGAAAGACAAGCAAGGTGT
>JBAPWQ010000486.1:0-2027 GCA_049283795.1 Desulfobacterales bacterium
TCGTTTGAAACGCCCATGTGAAAATCGTTGACCACGTCCCAGAGACCGTCGTGGACCATGTGGTCCTGGATCTGACCCGGGCCCATGCGGTAGCCGAAGCGGGCCTTCTCCAGGTAATAGGGCGCCAGGCTCATGTTTTCCATGCCGCCGGCCACCACCACATCGGCATCACCCAACTGAATGGCCTGGGCCGCGAGCATGACCGTCTTAAGGGCCGACCCGCAGACCTTGTTGACCGTGATACATTCCGCGGACCAGGGAAGCCCGGCCTTGACAGCGGCCTGCCTGGCGGGGTTCTGGCCATAGCCGCACGGCAGGACCTGGCCCATCATGACCTCGTTGACCTCGGTTCCCTCAATGCCGGCACGCTGAATCGCCGCCTCGATGACGATCGCGCCCAGGTCGGTGGCGCCAAGACTCCCCAGCGACCCGTTGAAGCTGCCCAGCGCCGTGCGCACCGCACTCACAATCACCGCTTCACGCATGATATGGTCTCCTTCCGGAAATTCTGCCGTTTACGGCCCTTTACCCCAACCATGGGATGGAATCTATGTACAAGAACAGTTTTCGAACGTCGAACAGTGAACATCGAACGCCGAACGTCGAAAAAGGAATCGCTCCGCTCCGGCAACCTAATTTATAAGAGGGCCGATTACCTTGTTCAGCATTCGATGTTAGACGTTCGATGTTCGACGTTTAACCAGTCATAATTATTTTGCATCGTAGTGGCCCGAAAGACCGTGTGGTTTAAAACCTAAAACCTTTCTATTTGCCCTGTGCCTTCAGCCTTTCGCCATTCATTTACATATTCCGACGATACCGGCCGCCGACCGCATACAGGGCCTGGGTGATCTGGCCCAGCGAGCAGACCCGCACCGTGTCCATCAACTCGGCGAAGATGTTGCCGTTGTCCAGGGCCGTCTGTTGCAGGCGCTCGAGCGCGCGGGGCGTTTCTTCGGCGTGGGCGCGCTTGAAGTCTTCCAGGCGCTTGAGCTGCGACTCCTTTTCTTCGGTGGTGGCGCGCGCCAGTTCCACGGTTTCGATGAAATCGCCCTGGCCGACGTGGGGGTCGCGAAACGTGTTGACGCCGATGATCGGCAGCCGGCCGGTGTGCTTCAGGGTCTCGTAGTAAATCGATTCCTCCTGGATCTTGCCGCGCTGGTAGCCGGTTTCCATGGCGCCCAGCACCCCGCCGCGGGTGGTGATGCGGTCGAATTCCATCAATACGGCCTCTTCGACCAGCCGCGTGAGTTCCTCGATGACGAAGCTGCCCTGGTTGGGGTTCTCGTTCCGGGTGAGACCCCACTCGCGATTGATGATCATCTGGATCGCCAGGGCGCGGCGCACCGATTCGGTGCTGGGGGTGGTGATCGCCTCGTCGAAGGCGTTTGTGTGCAGGCTGTTGCAATTGTCGTAGATGGCGATGAGCGCCTGCAGGGTCGTGCGGGCGTCGTTGAACTGGATGTCCTGGCTGTGCAGCGAACGGCCCGAGGTCTGGATGTGATATTTCAGCATCTGCGAGCGCGCGGACCCGGCGTATTTCTCGCGCATGGCGATGGCCCAGATCCGCCTGGCCACCCGGCCGATCACGGTGTACTCCGGATCCATGCCGTTGGAGAAGAAGAAGGAGAGATTCGGCGCGAAGCTGTCGATCGGCATGTTGCGCGAGAGGTAGTATTCGACGTAGGTGAACCCGTTGGCCAGGGTGAAGGCCAGCTGGCTGATCGGGTTCGCGCCGGCCTCGGCGATGTGATATCCGGAAATCGACACCGAGTAGAAGTTGCGGACATTTTCGGCGATGAAGTACTGCTGAATGTCGCCCATCATCTTGAGGGCGAAATCGATCGAAAAAATGCAGGTGTTCTGGCCCTGGTCTTCCTTGAGGATGTCGGCCTGGACCGTGCCCCGCACGTTGGAAAGCGCGTCGGCGCGAATGTTCTGAAAGACGTCGGGGGACGGCGGCCGGCCGTTTTCGTTCGTGTAGCGGTCCACCTGCTGGTCGATGGCGGTGTTGAGAAACATGGCCA
>JBAPWQ010000487.1:0-2539 GCA_049283795.1 Desulfobacterales bacterium
GCCCGCGCTGCGGCCTGGGTGAGGTCAACATCCCGTCCTTGCAGCCCGGCTCCTCCATCATGCCCGGCAAGGTCAACCCGGTGATTCCCGAAGCGCTCATCCAGGTGGCGGCCCAGGTCATGGGCAATGATGTGGCGATCACCATCGGCGGCCAGTCCGGCAATTTCGAACTCAACGTGACGATCCCGCTGATCGCCCACAACCTGCTGCAGTCGATTCACCTGCTGAGTTCGGCAGTTGAAGTTTTCGCCGAAAAGTGTATAAGAGGCTTGACGGCCAATCGTGACCTCTGCGCCGCCAATATCGAAAAGAGCCTGGCGCTGGTGACCGGCCTGGTGCCGCACATCGGCTACGAAAATGCAGCCGCCATCGCCAAGGCGGCCTATGAAGAGGGCCGCACGATCCGGCAGGTGGCGGCAGAACGAAAAATCGTGTCGGAAGAGCTTTTAAACCGTATTCTGGGTCCCGGTGACCACGGAGGAAAAAATGGCTAAAAAAAATTATCAAATCAAATCGCCGTGCCCCCAGTGTGGGTGCAGCATGATAACGGTCCTGTCGGCCGAAGAGATGAAAGAGCGTTATGGCGACATGCCCAATCTGCACCTGGAATGCGGTGAGTGCATGCTCAAGTATGAAGCCGAGCGCAAAACCGTTTGCCCGGAGTGGGACAAGGAGTGTCAGCTGAAGGAGTAACGGGGCGGGCGCACGGAAAAGGCCAGGGGTGGACCTGCGCCGACCCGCATGGGCGAAATCAGTGTTAAGACGACCTCGGGCCGGGCGGTGAACGAAAGTGCGCTGCTGAAGCAGGGGATCGTCGGGATTGGATTTTGGAGCACGCATCGGTCCGGAACCGGTATAGCGGCCTGTCGCGCCTGAAGCTTTTTCTGGCACTTTCCAGAACGCCCCACGGCCTGCTCGACATGGCGACCCCCCTTTACGGCGCCCTGCTCTGGTTGGGCGCTTTTCCCCCGCCTGTCATTTCCCTCCTCGGACTCATGACGGTTTTCGCCGGCTACACCGCCGTTTACGCGATCAACGATGTGGTGGACTACCGCGTCGATAGCGAAAAAGCCCGGATCGCCGGCGGCCTGCGGGAAACCGACAATTATCTGGACGCCGCCCTGGTCCGCCACCCGATGGCCCAGGGCCTGTTGACCATCAAAGAAGGACTGTTGTGGGCCCTCGGCTGGTCGGCCGTGGCCGTCATCGGTGCCTGGCTGCTGAACCCGGTGTGCGTGCTCATTTTTCTGGCCGGCTGCACGCTCGAGGTCATCTACTGCCGGATGCACCGGGTCAGTCCCCTGCGGGTCCTGATCAGCGGCGGCGTGAAGACCTCAGGGGCCGTGGCCGCGGTCTTCGCCGTCGATCCCGACCCTTCCCCGGCGTTTGTCATCCTGTTGTTTGCCTGGCTGTTCTTCTGGGAAATCGGCGGCCAGAACATACCGGCCGACTGGGCCGACATCGAGGAAGACCGCCGGTTGCGGGCCCAGACCGTTCCGGTCCGCTTCGGCCTCGAGGGCGCCGCGGTGATCGCGGTCGGCACCCTGGTCGTGGCCGTGCTCGTTCAGCCGATCCTGATCTTTTTCTCGAAAAGCGGTTTTCAACCTTTTCTGATGACCGTTTCCCTCCTGCTCGGGGCCGGCCTGCTCCTGCCGCCCGCCTTGCAGCTTCATCGAACCCGACAACGAACGGATGCCATGACACTTTTCAATCGCGCCAGTTATTATCCGCTGGCGATGCTCGCCAGTTTTATCGTTAACTATCTAATATTTAACATATTCCGGAGGTGATACGCCCATGCAGGATTTCGATTCCTCTATGCTCGCGCAAAGCGACGGCCAGGACGGCAAAAAGGTTTTCATCGCCCACGCCGGCAAAGTTTACGACGTCAGCGGGAGTAAATTATGGAAGGGTGGCGTTCACATGCGCCGCCATCACGCCGGTGCGGATTTGACCTCCGACATTTACGCCGCACCGCACGGTACCGAGGTTTTCGATCGGTACCCACAGGTGGGGGTCCTCAAGAAAGAAAAGGCGGCGGCCGAACGCAAGATGCCACGGGCCGTGGCCTGGCTGCTGGAAACCAACCCGTTTTTTCGCCGTCATCCGCACCCGATGACGGTTCACTTTCCCATAGTTTTTTTCCTGGCAAACCCTTTTTTCAACATCCTTTACCTCGTCACCGGCAACGCATCTTTCGAAACCACGGCTTTTCACTGCCTGGCGGGCGGCATCCTGTTCGGGGCCGTCGCCGTGGCCACCGGCCTGTTTACCTGGTGGTACAACTACATGGCACGGATGATGGCACCGATCGCAATCAAAATTCCACTGTCCATCGCCCTGCTGGCGATTGCCGTGATCCTTTTCTTCTGGCGTCTCAACGAACCGGCGGTGATGGACAGCGTCGGGGGAGCCGGCCTGCTCTACCTGCTCCTGGTTCTGGCCCTGGTCCCGATGGTCTCGGTCGTCGGCTGGTTCGGGGCCACCATGACCTTTCCGGTCGAAAAGAAATAAGAAAAGGGGGCTTCCCCTGCTCGGG
>JBAPWQ010000488.1:0-3210 GCA_049283795.1 Desulfobacterales bacterium
GTGTCGGAACAGAACCTGAGAAATACCGGCATCAAGGTCAAAAGCGGTTTTTGCATCGTCAAGGGTCAAAAACAGTTTATTCTGGACAAGCACAAGCCGCTCCACAAGAGGACCAAACTCCTGGCGCAGTGTCTGAGCCGGATGGCCCACGAGGATATTTACGTGATGCCCGCGGTGAGGGACGTGCTGAACAAATATGCCGACAAATGACATGGCGGCCTGCACGGGGCCTCGATTTCCGGCTTTCCCAAAAAGTTTACATAATATATCTTATCAGACGTTAATAAACTATCGACGGGGCGGCTGCCTGACCATTTCCAGCCCGGCAGGCATCAGCTTCTTCGTTTTCGCCGGTGGTCAGCCATTTGTAGTCAATCGGTCCTCCCCGCCAAAAAAGGCACTTTGCGGCCTCGGCGCCTCAGCGGTGAACAATGTCTCATACTCCCCAAGTCGTCGCGCGCATCTATACGGTCTCCGAGCTGACCGGCAAAATCAAGACGATTCTTGAACAAAACTTCCCATTCATCTGGATTACAGGCGAGATTTCCAACTTCCGCCGCCCCGCATCGGGTCATTTTTATTTTACCCTTAAGGATGCGGTGGCCCAGATCCAGACTGTCATGTTCAAGGGTCAGAATCAGCACCTGAAGTTCGCGCCCGAAGATGGCATGTCCGTTACCGGACTGGGGCGGATCAGCGTGTTCGAGCCCCGCGGCTCCTATCAGGTGATCCTTGAATATATCGAGCCCAAAGGCACCGGCGCCTTGCAGGTGGCGTTCGAACAGCTCAAAAAGAAACTGGCCGCTGAAGGCCTGTTCGATGGCGGATGCAAAAAACCGCTGCCGTTTTTGCCGGAAAAGATCGGATTGATCACATCCCCGACCGGAGCCGTCGTTCACGACATCCTGCATATCATCAAACGCCGGTTTCCGTGCGTTCCACTTGACATCGTGCCGGTCAAGGTCCAGGGTGACGGCGCGATCGAAGACATCGTTGCCGCCCTCGACCTGCTGAACCGGCTTCGAACGGTCGATGTAATCATTCTGGCCCGCGGCGGCGGCTCGCTTGAAGACCTGCAGGCGTTTAATTCCGAAGCGGTGGCCCGCGCGATATTCGCTTCCGAAATTCCAGTCGTTTCGGCGGTCGGCCATGAAACCGATGTCAGCATGGCCGATTTCGTGGCCGATCTTCGCGCTCCGACTCCCTCGGCCGCCGCCGAACTGGTAGTGCCCGTCAAGGTGGATCTATATCGTAAAATATTATCATTAAAGGATTTTATCATATCTAACCTTCAGCGGTACATTAAGAATTACCGCGCGCAAATCGACGGGCTGTGCGCCCGGGTGGTCGATCCCAAAAAGAAAATTGCCGATCACCGATTGAAGATAGACGACAACGCCAATCGCTTGACCCGGGCCATGATGCACCAGGTAATGTTACGCCGGGAACGGTTATCCTGGCGATCTGATAAACTTTCTTACAATAATCCGGTTGTTTATATAGAAAAACTTAAATATAAACTTGAAGATACGGCCCGGCTGTTACGCCAGTCTATGCTGAGAGTCATGTCAGACCATCACGTCTGGCTGAGGGAAGTCGATACAAAACTGGTGTCGTTGAATCCCACCGCCATCCTTGCCCGGGGTTTCAGCATCACCCGCACCCGACCAGAAGCGGCGATCGTGCGGGATTCGACGGCCGTAGCGCTCGAACAGCCGCTGGAGATCGTTCTCGCCGAAGGGGCCTTGACGTGCGTGGTAAAAGAGAGGTTTAAAAATGGCGAAAAAATCGTTTGAACAGGCCATGCAGATGCTCGAAAAAATCGTCCAGGAACTCGAATCCGGCGATCTGCCGCTGGAAAAGGCCATGAGCAAGTTCGAGGAAGGAATCCAATTGACGCGCTTTTGTTCCCAAAAACTTGACGAAACCGAACAGAAAATAAACCTCCTGCTTCAGGATCGGCAGGGCAATGTCTCGAGCATACCGTTTGAACCCGAGGATGGAAGTGTTTAAAACTTATCTCCGTGCTCTCTTCGGCTATGCGGTGAGATAAATTTTTCTTCGGCGGGACACGACAACCGACATGATGGAACCCTCACCGCCTTTCGACCTCAAGGCTTACCTCACGCCCAAGCAGGACCAGGTCAATGACCTGCTGAGCCGCTTGTTGCCGCCGGTCGATGGCGGCCGGATCGCCGCGGCCATGCGCTATTGCGTCATGGCCGGCGGAAAGCGTCTGCGGCCGGTGCTGTGCCTGGCGGCCGCCGAGGCCGTCGGCGGCCGTTCAGAAAACGCGCTGATGACCGCCGCCGCCCTGGAGTTCATCCACACCTATTCCCTGGTTCACGACGACCTGCCGGCGATGGACGACGATGCGCTGCGACGCGGCAAGCCGACCTGCCACACGGCCTTTGATGATGCCACCGCCATCCTGGCCGGCGACGCCCTGCTCACCCTGGCATTTCAGCTGCTGGCAGCTCCGGATGACATGGCCGGCGTTTCGGCCGACAAACGGCTGCAGGTCATCGTTGTGATCGCCGAGGCCGCCGGCTATGCCGGCATGATCGGCGGTCAGATGGCGGACATCGCCGCCGAGGGCGGGCAAAACCGTATCTGTCTGCCCGAACTCGAGCAGTTGCACCTGATGAAGACCGGCGCCCTCATCGCGGCCGCCATTGCAAGCGGTGCCATTCTGGGCGGCGGTACAGCAGCGCAAATCAGGCAACTTCACGTATATGCGCAGAACATAGGCCTTGCATTTCAGATCACCGATGATATCCTCAATGTCGAAGGCAGTCCGGCCCTGCTCGGCAAGGCGGTCGGAACCGACAGGGAAAAGAAAAAATCAACCTACCCCGCCCTGCTCGGCCTGGAAAAATCCAAATCCCTGGCAGCCGAAAAAGTGACCGCAGCCTTGGACACTCTTAAAAATTTTGATAAAATAGCAGATCCCCTGCGGGCCATCGCCCGCTACGTCATCGAGCGCAAGCGCTGAATCTAAAACCGATAGGCCCTGCAGTCCGGTTTTAATGTCCCCATCGGGGAATGGGAGAAAATCCTTCTCCTTTAGGCGACGGGATTTTAGTTACAGAAACTCACAACCGTCTATTTTAAAGCGGCGCAGCCGCATATCATAAAAGCGGGAACCGATTTTATTTTGACCCTACTCGATCACATCACCCTCCCCCAGGACGTCAAACAACTGACAAG
>JBAPWQ010000489.1:0-2592 GCA_049283795.1 Desulfobacterales bacterium
GGATAAACCGCTATTTACCAAAGGAGGTCACTCATGGCTGATCGCAAAGTTACCGTGATCGCACGGATCAAGGCCAAACCAGGACTGGAAGAGACGGTGAAGAAAGAAGTGATGAAGCTGGTATCACCGACCCGTGCGGAAGCCGCTTGCATCAATTACGACCTGCATCAATCATCCGAAGACCCGGCGGTCTTGATGCTTTACGAAAACTGGGTCAGTAAAAAAGCTCTGGACGAGCACCTGGCAATGCCCTATTTGGAGGCGTTTAAAGCCAAAGCCGGCGAGATTCTGGCAGAACCACTGGATATCACTCTATGGGAGATGATCAGCGAGCCGTCGAAGAAATAACCGCCAGGATGACTGCAACGGAAGTGTTGTCCAATCGAATTCGACGCCTAGGATTGCAACCACCGCAATCGCTGACGCTCATGGTGACGAGTGGCTGTAATCTGCAGTGCCACCACTGCCTGCTCGACTGCGGACCACCGCGAGCCGAGTCGGCAGTGCCTTCGGCGGCTCTCATTGAAATAATCCGGGATTTTATCGGCTCCGGCGTCAAAAAGCTCAATATCGCCGGCGGCGAGCCGCTTACACACCCGGAATGGATGAGAATAGTTGATTATGCCTGCCGCCGGTCCGAGCTCGCGCAAGTCACATTGCAGACCAATGGCGCCCTGCTGGACGAGGCAACGATCCGCCAACTGACAAAACTGTCCCCGCAGCGGTTCCGGCTGCAAGTCAGCATCGAAGGCGCCACGGCCCTTACCCATGATACGGTTCGCGGCCCGGGAAGTTTTGAAGCCGCCTTCCGGGGAATTCGGTTGGCAATCCGGCAGGGTCTCGGAGACCAGACCCACGTGGCTTTTACGGAGATGGCGCACAATTTTCATGAAATTCCCCAGTTGCTGGCGCTTTTGGACGTCATCGGAATTTCAAAGTTGGTCAGCGGAACCCTGGTTCGCGGCGGACGCGCAGCGACAGCGCGGCAACTGGCGGCGCCGTCGACCGCACAGGCGTGTGAGCTTCTCGATCTCTATCATAACGATCGGGCATTCAGGGATCGGTATGATCGCATGGCCAGCGTATCGGTCATCGAGTGGTACAAGGGCCGATCGGAACCGGCCGATAGAGTCTGCAGCTGCATAGAAAACCCGTTTATATCGGCTACCGGTCGACTCTATCCCTGCGTCATGCTCCTTTCAGAAAAATACGCCGTCGCGGATGTTTTTCACCGTTCTTTCGAAGATATCATGTCAGAAGGCTTATCGATTTGGGCCGAGCTGCCCCAGATAAGCCGCCGGCGAATGGCAGAGCTTGAAACCTGCGAGGGCTGTCCGGGGCGACCTCACTGCGGGGGGGGATGTATGGGACGCGCCTTCGCCCACAGCGGCGTTCTGATGGCGCCTGAAGATCGATGTGCGCTGAGAAAAGCAGCGTACTGCTGGAAATAGAAGGAGGTCATTAACTTAAAGGATATCTCCTGCACGTCCCCCTTTTGAAAAGGGGGATCGAGGGGGATTTTCAAATGATGGCAAGAAATCCCCCCCGCCCCCTTTTTCAAAAGGGGGGGAATTTCAGAGTTGGCGATCGCAATGAATCACGAACTGTTGAGACTGATAACGCAGCTTGGCAGAAACGGTCTGCGCCATCGCTATCGGCGTCTCACCGGAAAGCCGGGAAAACCGGCCGCGATCAGCTTCGAGATCACGCACGACTGCATTGCCCGCTGCATCATGTGCAACATCTGGAAGATCCCCGCCCGGGTGCCGAACCTGCCCATCTCGGACTGGCTGGCATTGCTCTCCTCGCCGGTGTTGGACGACCTGCGAGAGCTGGATGTCACCGGCGGCGAGCCCTTTCTCCGAGACGACCTGAGCGAACTCTTCGACGGTATCTGTGCCCTCAAGAATACCAACCTGAAGAAACTGCGCGCAGTGGCCGTGACCACCAACGGCTTTTTGACCCGGCGGGTCGTCGCGACCGTTGGGGATATCGCCCGCCGGCTGCACCGAGAAAACATCGAGCTGGTGATGGTCTGCGCGATGGATGCGGCGGGGCCGGTCCACGAAAAGATCCGCCGGGTGAAGGATGCCTGGCCGAAGTTAAACGCAACCATCCAGGGCCTGACAGACCTTCGCCGGCGCTATCCCAACCTGATCATCGGTGTGAAGACCACCATTCTACCGCTCAACGTCGACGAACTCGATGGAATCGCCGATTATGCCGAAGCGAATCGCCTGTTTGCGATTATTTCGCCCTGCATCATCACGAAAGGTCGGTACCTTAATCCCGATCTGGCCGGCGACATGGCCTTCAGTTCCGAAGACGTGGCCAAGATGATCCGCTTTTACCGGCGCGAGCGCTCCGACTGGAGTTACCACAGCCGTCGCCTGATCGGGTATTTTAAAACCGGCGTCATGCACAAGCCGTGCACCTGCGGGTATAATTACTTCTTCGTCCGCAGCAACGGCGATGTGTACTTGTGCCCCTTGGTCGATCGATTCGTCGGCAACATCCGGCGCCAATCATTGGCGGATATTTTCTTTTCGGAGGGGGCGAACCGGATACGCAAAAGCGTCGGTCGGTTCGATG
>JBAPWQ010000490.1:0-6875 GCA_049283795.1 Desulfobacterales bacterium
CGGCAGAGCAGTCCGGCCACCGGCTGGCAGGTCAGATGAGAAAACCACACCGGTGGCCAGGCGCTGCAATCCATCATGAAAGGACCGCCCTGAATGACCGATAAAAGCGCGACCTTCGAGCAAGGCCCGATCCGGCCACCCAACGAAGCCCGCAGCCTGTTGCTGCGCTTAACGCGCAACTGTCCCTGGAACCAGTGCCTTTTTTGCCCGGTTTACAAGAACCGTAAGTTCTCGTTGCGCACAGTGGCGGAAATCAAGCAGGACATCCAGGCCGCCCGGGACGTTGCCGACGACATCATCGCCCTTTCCCGGCAACTCGGCAGCGACGGTGAAGTGGATGACCGCGTGGTCAGTCATCTTTTCAACCGGTCGGAATACGGCGACGCACACCGCAGCATTGCCGCCTGGCTCTATTACAAAACCGATGCCTGCTTCCTGCAGGATGCCGACAACCTGATCATGAAAACCGATGACCTGGTGGCGGTCCTCGAGTTTCTGCGGGAAAAATTTCCGACGATATCCCGGGTCACCACCTATTCGCGGTCACGGACGGTGGCCCGTAAATCCGTCGAAGCCCTGCGGCGGATTTGTCAGGCGGGCCTGGATCGCGTGCATATCGGCCTGGAGACCGGCTACGACCCCCTGCTGAAACTGATGAAAAAAGGGGTGTCCGCCGCCCAGCAGGTCGATGCCGGAAAAAAACTGCTGGCCGCGGGCATGGAGCTGTCCGAATATGTGATGCCCGGTCTCGGCGGCCGGGAAATGTGGCGCGAGCATGCCCTTGCGACCGCCGATGTCCTCAACCGCATCAACCCGCATTTCATCCGCCTGCGCAGCCTGCGGGTGCCGCCGCGGGTCCCGCTGTACGGCAAACTGGCCGACGGTTCGTTTACCATGCAGACCGACGACATGCTGGCCGAGGAAATCAAGCTGTTCGTCGAGAACCTCGATGGCATTACCAGCACGGTCAGCAGCGACCACATCATGAACCTGTTGGAGGAGGTCAGCGGGAAACTGCCCGAAGACAAGCAAAAGATGCTGGCCGTCATCCGTCGCTACCAGGACCTCGACGATACCAATCGCCTGATCTATCGCGCCGGCCGCCGCGGCGGTGCCTATCGGTCTCTGGACGATCTCGGCACCGATCCGGCGCTCTACGACAAATTGAGGAACCTGGTGGAGGAACGGCAGGCCAAGGAAGGCCCCCAGGGGGTGGAACGATTTCTGGCCGGGCTGGTCGACCGGTATATTTAGGTGAAAGGTATAAGGCGTAAGGTGTAAGGTAAAAGGTGTTTGGTGTTTGGTTTAGATCGGAGGGCGAAAATTTTTTCGCCCCTACGTTCCGGGGTAAACCGACGGTCTCCCTTTATCCGACAACCCCAAATAAATTTTTCTGTGAAAAATTTATGAAACGCAGCAGAGCTGCTTTAACTTACGAGAAACAGAAAGAGCATGCTCAACAAACTCAATCAACCCAACGAACTCAAGCAACCCAAGTTACCCAACAAACCCAACTGACCAACCCTCACGGACACTATGGAATCGATCAGGATACTCGGAACCGGTTCTTACGTTCCCCCGCGAATTTTGACCAACGGCGACCTGGTCGGAATGGGGCTCGACACTTCCGATGAATGGATCACCAAGCGCACCGGGGTGCGCGAGCGGCGGGTGGCGGCGCCGGATGTCGCGGCTTCGGATCTGGGATACGAGGCGGCCCTGCGGGCGCTTGCGGCAGCCGGTCTGACGGCCGCCGACCTGGATCTGATCATCATGGCCACCATCACCCCGGACACGTGCTGTCCCTCGGCCGCCAACTGGCTGCAGGCCAGGCTCGCAGCGCCCCGGGCGGTCACCTTCGATGTCACGGCGGCCTGTTCGGGATTTATTTTCGCTCTCAACGTCGCCGAGCAGTACCTGAAAAACAGAACCTTCAAGCGCGTCCTGGTCGTGGCCTCCGAAATCATGACGCGCACCCTCAACTGGAAAGACCGTTCGACCTGCATCCTCTGGGGCGACGGTGCCGGGGCGGCGGTGCTGACCTTTGGCGACCGGGGGCCGCAGATCCTGTCGACCCATATTCACACCGACGGGGCCAAGGGCCAGGACCTGTTGCTGCCCGGCGGCGGGTCGAAAACCACTCCGATTTGCCATGCGAGTGTCGACAAAGGGCTGCACACCCTCAACATGATCGAGGCCAGCATGAGTTTTCGGGTCGCCGTGCGGTATTTCATGGATTCGATCAGGGAGGCGGCCGGCCACAATTCCATCGCCGTGCCGGACATCGCCTGGTTCATTCCCCACCAGGCCAACATCCGCATGTTTCAGTATATCTCGCAGTCGATGGAAATACCTTTTGAAAAATTTTACATGACGCTCCACAAGTACGGCAACATCTCCTCGGCCTCCTGTGCGATCGCGCTGGACGAAGCCGTACGCGACGGCAGCATCCGGCCCCAGGACCTGGTCTGCCTGCCGGTGTTCGGCGGCGGCCTGACCTGGGGCAGCGCGCTGATCCGCTGGCAATAAAAAAGCCTTCCGGCAGACCGCACCGATAAAAAGACGATCCGCCGAAAGGCCGCTGGTCGTAAATGAACCTGAAGCTGTCGGCAAGTAAACGATGCCGCGCCGCCGCTGCACCCGCCCCCCCCACGTTCCGGCGCAAGGGCCGTAAGGCTACCCCTTTTCGTCTTTACGGGGCCATTCAACGCCGGTGCGCTCTTCAACCAGGTAACAGAAACGGTCCCAGTCGAATTCACGCCCGCTGATGGGACAGCGCAGCTTGACCTTGCGTTCGGTGACGCCGATCACTTCCCAGTCACCACCGCGGGGCCCGCCGTCGATGTAAATCTTCTGCCCTTCGGCGAAGGGGTACGGTTTGAAGATAACGACTTTTTGATCTTTCATCCGCCGCCCTCCTTGTTGAAACCGCGGTTCAGGCAAACTTTTGGCCGAGCGCCCGGCCGTAATCCTGGCAAGCACGCCGGCCATCGGGGGTCGGTACGATGCTCTCCTTGAGGCTCAGCGCGCCCAGGTCGACCATATCCATTTTATAAACATGCTGCATGGTATCGAAGATCATCGGGGCCGATTCACCGCTGTGGGTGTAGGAACCGAACGCCCCGCCCATTTTGCCGAGCAGGTTGGCTTTCTGCGCCAGGAACAAAAAGGTCTTCATGCCGCCGGTCAGGTCCCGGTGATAGGTGGGACAGCCGAAAACATACCCGTCGAAACCCTCCAGGTCCTTTTCGCTCTTTATTTCCGAGACCTTTTTGAGTTCCGCCGTGTGCCCGGCGATCCGGATTCCCTCGGCGATGTTGTCGGCCATCTTTTCGGTGTTACCGGTTCTGCTGACATACCCGATGAGTACTTTTTTCATACCTTCTCTCCCTTCGCTGAAATGTCGGTGAATGGAACGTGCGAGCCGGAAACCGGCTATAGCACCCCCCAAAAGGGCACTTTTCAGCCGGCCTCATTTCCTGCTGTACGAATGGTGCAAAAGACGGTTATCCGCCGAAGCATCACCGGCGGCCGCTTGCGCCTGAATTCGAGCAGCCATATCATTTTTCGGGGCCGGCACCAATGTTTTTTTGAGGCGATAGCGACCTCACGGGTTCTTCTCCGGGAAGAATTGCGGATATGGAGCCGCGCGACTTGCTTACTCCGTCAACCCGGATGGCCGCTTAAATGTTAAAGCTTAACTTTCAGAAATTGCGGGGCTTAACGGCCGGGACGGCGGCGCTGTTAGAAACCCGTTCTAAACCGGGAGTGGCTTCCGGAACCAGTTTCAGAGTAAATTCGCGACGTGGATCGTTCTCGAAAACGGTACCGGCCGGGCTTGTCCCGGTCTCCGGCGGTTGACACAGCAGCGGGACCCGGATATAATTGGACAAATGCGGTCGGGCCAGCTGCTTGGATCCATTTCACCCATTGGGCTTGTGTGCCGGTTAACGGTTATGATCGATTCCATCGACAAAAATTGAGGACTCCAGCATATTGCCTTGTTTTTCAAAAAAACCCACGGAGACAACCCCTGAATTACAGATAAACCGCCGCAAGTTCATCAGGCTCGGCGTTCTGGCGGCCGCCGCGGCAGCCTTTTCTCCGGCACATGCCGTCGCCGCCGCAGCGGCCGGCCCGGAACCGAAAAAAGACCTGTCGTTTTTCAACACTCACACCGGTGAAAGCCTGGATGTGTGTTATTGCCGAAACGGAAGCTACCCTGCCCGGGCGCTGAACCGGATCCGGCACCTATTGCGCGATCACCGCACCGGTGACACCCGGGCCATCGACCCGCGCGTGCTCGACATCCTTTACCGGCTCTCATGCCGGCTCCACACCGCCGGACCTTTCCACATCATTTCGGGTTACCGATCCCCGGCCACAAATGCGGCTTTGCACCGGAAAAGCCCTAAGGTAGCTTCCCGCAGTTTTCATACGCGCGGCATGGCGGTCGATTTCCGCCTGCCGGACCGCCGCACGAGCACCGTGCATACGGCAGCCCTCGACATCCAGGCCGGCGGCGTCGGCTTTTATCCCGAATCGGATTTCGTGCATGTGGATTGCGGCCCGGTGCGCTGCTGGTAGGTGGTCTGTTCGGGTTGGCCGGTTTGCCCGTTTGCCGGTTGGCCCGTTAACCAGGCAACCTGTCGCCCGCCGCATCCCCCGGTAGGGGCGGGCCTGTGTGCTCGCCCTTTTCATCGATCGTCCCGTTGATCTATAGGGGCGAAAAATCTTTCGCCCCTATAGTAGTTCACGGACTGACACGGGATAGGGCCTGGACGGGCGGCGCCGCGGCGGGGACTCGATGCTGCACTTGCAATTCCGCACGCGGCGGTCTTTCCTTCAGCGCCAAGTCGAGCGGTGGGTCTCTCTTGTAAATATCCTGGCGAAAATTCACCCTTCCCTCCTGATCGACCCATGCCGTCCAGTAGAGCAGGTGGACGGGAACGGGCTTTTTAAGCCGCACGATCTTGTTCGCCTCGCTGTCGATCGCAGCGCGAATACCCTGAAACGACCAGCCCGGATCTTCCCGGAGCAGGTACTCGGCCAGTTCGAGCGGTTTTTCGATCCGAATGCACCCCGAGCTGTAGCTGCGATAGTGTTTTGCAAAAAGTTGGCGGTTGGGGGTATCGTGCAGAAAAACGGCAAACCGGTTGGGCATGATGAACTTTATCCGGCCGAGATCGTTTGACGGCCCGGGCTCTTTCCTGAGCTTGTAGCGAAAATTGCTCCGGGTCACCACGGACCAGTCAACTGTCAGGGGATCGACTTGCCTGGCACCGGCGCGCCAACTCTCGAAAACCGTGATCTTCTTGCGAAGCAGATAGCTCGGGTCCCGCTTGACCTTGGGCAGGATGTCCTCCACCGCCAGTTTCTGCGGCACGTTCCAGTAAGGGTTGATTTCAAGGTACTGCATGTCGGCACTGAATACCGGCGTGCTCCGGAAGTCCCTTCCGACCACCACGCGCATGTCCCAGCGGGGCTGCCCGTTTTCGACCACGGTCAGTTTGTAGTCGGCGGCATTTACCAAGAGGTAACGGTCGCCCAGCTCATGGGAAATCCAGCGCCAGCGTTCCAGGTTCAATTCGATCTGCCGGGCGCGAACCGATGCCGGAACGTTCAACTCCGCCAGGGTCCGCTCGTCGATGAGGCCGGTGGGAATCAACCCGTTGCGTTCCTGAAACCCCCGCACCGCCGCTTCGAGGACGTCATCATAGCGGTCCTCGGGCTGATCGACCTGCGAATCAAGATCGCCCGAGCCCGCCAGGCGCAGGCGCAGCAAGGCGATCGGTTCACCGGCGTCTTTGTGCTGCAGCAGGCTCGCGGGCAGAACCGGCCACCCGCCCAGAAGTTCGATATCGCGATAGTGCTGAAGGGCTGCCTTCAGGCGTGCGTACCCGGCATGCGGCGGTCGTAAACGATCCAGGGCCGGCTCGATTTGTCCAGATGCCAGACTCGTTTCGAGAACCCCTGCCAGGTTAACCTTCGGGTTGTAGGCCACCCACTCGGAATGGATCGTTTCGGGATTCACCCGGCCGCTCAGCAGATGCGAGCCGAGCAGCAGGAAGGCGTCGGTTAAAAGGAGATCGAGATCGACGACCAGCGCCGGATCGGGCGAAATTCCCAGCACCCGATCGCGTTTATACGCATGGAGCAGCTGTTCGATGGTGGTCAAATGATAGTCTTCGACCCGCAGGCCGTCACGCCGGGCCGAATAGATGGCGCCCACCAGGGCCTCGGCCTTGGACGTGGCAGTGTCGGACACCCAGGCCGGCTGAAATCCACGCCGGGCGTAAAAGAGCGGCAGATCGGCCACACCGCAGATCAGCTCTTCCCGGCACGTGAACCGGCCTTTTTGCCGTTCGGTCTCAATTTTTTTTTGCATGCGCATGGCCAGCGGTTCCGGCACGCCCTCTTGGGCCCGAACACCGGCAGTGACCATCACTCCTAAGAGCACCGTCGCAATAACCCGCAGCGTTAGTTTCACCATGCCACCCTATCTATTTTCCGTCCATAAATGGCCCTTTTCCGCAATTTCGGCGTCAATCACGCCCAGGCGTGACAGGCCTGGCGGAATCATTTGTGCGGCACACAGCAGTATGCCTCCGCGCAATTCCACCGATTTCCTTGAACTTGCAAAAATTGCTCATTTCTGGATCGGAAAAGCCTGGTTTTCAGAGTCGCGGCCGGAGCGCACAAGCGCGCGGCCTCTTTACTTTCGCGGTGCGGGACATATGTTAAAAAAACCACCTACCCGACCGAGAAAGGAGTTTTCAATGGAACTGAAAAAAATTTTGTGGCCCACCGACCTGTCGGGCAGCGCCGAAAAAGCGCTGCCCTTCGTCAAATCGCTGACCGAAAAATACAACACG
>JBAPWQ010000491.1:0-47389 GCA_049283795.1 Desulfobacterales bacterium
CCGGCCATCCGATCGATCCGCGCCGCGACCGACCGGGGAACGATCAACATGAACACCAACGGCAGTCGCCCGGCCGTGCTGGGGGCCTTGATGGATGCCGGCCTCGACAGCCTCCGCATCAGTCTGAACAGCGCCAGGGACGCGTGCTACACTGCCTATTTTCGGCCCGTCGGCTACCGTTTTGCCGATGTCGTTGCGGGGATCGATCTGGCGCTGCAGCGTGGCCGGCATGTGGCGCTCAACTATTTGAACCTGCCCGGTTTTACGGACACGCCCGAAGAAGTCGACGCCCTGACCGATTTTCTGGACCGGCATCCGGTCCAGATGATCCAGTGGCGCAACCTAAACTACGATCCACTGCGGTACTGGGAGATGATGGCCGCGATTCGGCGTCCCGGAAACCCGCTGGGGATGACAGCCGTTTTCGAAACGATACGCAGCCGATTTCCCGCATTGCGCCACGGGTACTTCAACCCGCCAAAGGAAAAGTTTTGGGAACCGGCCCGGTTGCGCCATTGAGGACCCGGTGCACCGCGACGCCTATTTCTTCGGTCGTATACGGTTTTTTCACGTAAATGCCGGCGCCCAGGCGCTGCACCTCCCTGACCAGATCCGTTTCGGAGTATCCGCTGGCGATGACCGCCTTCTGGCGGGGATTCAAGGTCAGGATTTTACGGTAGGTGTCGAGACCGTCCATGCCCGGCTCCATGATCATGTCGAGGATGACCAGGTCCACCGGCGCTGTTTTCACATACGCCACCGCAGCCTCGCCGCTGGCGACTGCGGCCACCGTGTAACCGAGTTTTTTCAATATTTCAGAGGCGATTTCACGTTGTTCGACCACGTCGTCGACGATGAGAATCGATTCCTGGCGACCCATGTATTTTTCGCGGGCGAACGGTGCGGTTTTGCGGTCGAGGGCCTTGCGCGTCACCGGAAAAAAGAGCGTGAAGGTGGTTCCGCACTGCGGTCGGCTTGAAACGTCGATGTAGCCGCCGTGATCTTTCACGGTGCCCCAGACCACGGCCATTCCCAGGCCGGACCCGCTGCGGCCCATCATTTTTTTGGTGTAAAACGGCTCGAAGATCCGTTCGATGTCGGTGGCCGAGATGCCGATGCCGTCATCGGATATCGACAGGACCACGTATTCGCCCGCCGCAATGGTGTCGAACCCCTTGATGGCCCGATCGGCATATCTATTTTCGGTTTTGATCCGGATTTGTCCGCCGGCCGGCATGGCTTCGGCGGCATTGTTGACGATATTCATCAGCGATTTGGAAATGTGCACCGGTGAACCGGTCATGTTCAACAGGTGGGGCTCGGTTTCGACGGTGATGTCGACCTCGGGATGCTGGGACCGCATTTTCAGGCATTCGGGACTTTTCACATAGTCCTCCAGGACCTGGTTGAGGTTGATGACCTGCGAGACGGCGACACCACGCCGGGCCAGCGTCAGAAGGTCCTGTACGATCGCCGACGCCTTTTCGCCCGATTTCTGAATGGTGAGAATCGGCTTTCTGAGGGGGCTGTCGGCCGGCAGGTCCATCAGCAGCAGCTCCGGGTAGCTGACAATGCCCGATAACACATTGTTCAGGTCATGGGCGACGCCGCCGGCTAGCGTGCCGATGGCCTTCATCTTTTCGGCTTGCTGGAGCCGGGCTTCCAGCATCTTGCGTTCTTTTTCGGCCAGGATCCGGCCGGTCACGTCGCGGGCGAGTCCGCGAAATCCGGTCGGTTCACCGGCGGGATTTCGAATGAGCGACACCAGGGCCTGGGCGAAGCACTCCGATTTGTCCTTGCGGATCATTTTCCAGTCCAGGGCCCGGTTCGCCTGGCCGGTTTGGAAGACGGCCTTGAATGTTTTGAAGACTTTTTCGGCCGTGGCGGCGTCCATGAACTGGCTGTAGTTCATCCCGAGCATCTCATGGCGTTCATAGCCGAGCATGCGGCAGGTCGACTCGTTGAAAAACGTTAGATTGCCGCCCAGGTCGACCTCGAAATAACTGTCGTCGATGCTCTCCAAAATCGTGCGATATTTTTCTTCGCTGATCTGCAGCCTGCTGAAAGAACTGGCAATGGCGATACTGATGGCCGTTTGAGAGGCGACGCCCAGCAGCAGGTTGACATCGCTTTGGGTGAGCAGGCGCTTGGATTTGAAGGTGTCGACCGCCAGGATGCCGCAGGATGCTTTTTCGTACACGATGGGGACGCACACCAGGGATTTGACGCCCATTTCCTCCGCCATCGCCCGGCTGCGGGGGGAAAGATGATCCAGGTCGGCTCGGACGTCCTGCATCAGAAAAGGTTTTTGGTCGATAAAGGTCCGGACGAAGAATCCGCGCGCCTCGGTCCGGTCCAGGTGAAAGCCGTTGTCGCGCAGCAGCCTTTCGTGCTCCCGGCTGTAGCCGAAACCGGCGATGTATTCCAGTCGCGATCTGTCCGCGTTGGCCAGCATGATGACGCCGCGGTCGAAATCGAGCCTTTTGGAAATGACCGCAATAACGGTGGATGCCAATGCATCGATTTCCATTGCGGTCGATATCGCCTGGCCGATTTCCTGAACCAGCTGGGCGTTGTTGTAGCGGGCGCTGAGTTGTTCGAGATGTTCCCGGGCGGCGGCCTTCTGGGATCGAATGGTGCGAATCAGGTCACGTTTTTCGAATTGGGCCGAAATCAGCGCCAACGCCATCACCGCGCTCAAGCCGACGAATCCTCCGGTCAGCCAGTGATGCAGCGACATATAGTCCCAGAATATCAATAAACACAACAGAAGTGCGGTCGATGCGAAATGGCACGTTCTTTTCAGGAAAAAGGCCCGCGATTTGTCCCAGGTGACAATATACCGGCAGCATGAATCTCCGCGGTGGAAGCATTCCGGATGGTTGACGCGGGCGAATTTGCCGGTAAACACCTCGGCCATCGCTTCCAGAACGCCGAGGCGGTTTTCGCACTGATAGGGTTTTTCCCGGACTCCGGGCAGCGGCGTAAAGGTGGTTTCGATCTTGTTCGGGCCCAATCTTTTGGCGGTGTTGACTGTGGCCCGGCTGAATTTGTCGGCCACTTTGCCGGCGGCCAGATAGGCGAGGGCCGGGCCCACGAACCCGAGAAAATACTGTCTGGCGGCCCCGCTCCCGCCGGATGAGCTGACATGACGGCCGGCTTGCCGGGAGATGTCAGTCGCGCCGGTTTTCTTCACGATGAGATCATGAAAGCGGTCGACCTGATCCTGCGTAAACCAGTGCGCCGGATCATCTATCTGATAGCGGGTCATGCCGGCGCGATCGATTAAATCATCACAGTCGATCCCCGGCCAGTTCACCTTCAGATAGTCCAGGTAGGATTTGGTGATCCGGCTGTTGTAGATCGGTCCGTCGGCTGCTGGCGCTTCGTTTTGAGACAACCCCAAAATGTTGATGTCCTGTCAAGCACGTGGCTGATGCGCCAGGGGCGATGCCCCGGCGATGGTTTGACGAACACCGGACCCTGGCGTATGGTGCGATTGTCGCCGGCAGGTTCCCATCGACCCCGATCGTCAAAGCCTTGACCCACACGGCCATCAAATGATTGCCGGCCTGGCGCCGCCGGATTTGCGGGACCGGGTCGGAGGCACCCTTTTTAAAAGGCCCTTGGTGCGGCCCGGTGGCCGCACGTTGGAAGTCACAGTACAAGCAATAAGCAATAAATATACCATCATGAAATGGATTGAAGCCAAAGTAGAATTCGATTGTGGCGACATCGATTTCGGTGCAGACGTCATCGCCGGGGTTTTCTACGACCTGGGCCTCAAGGGTGTCGTCATTGACGACCCCGTCCTGGAGCCGGCCGATGACGACTGGGGAGAGGCGCCGGCCGAGCGCCCGCAGCAGCCGGCCGTCACCGCGTTTCTGCCCGCGGGGGCCGAGGCGCTGGCCCGTTGCGAGCACCTGCGAGGGCAATTGGAAGCGGAGTGTGACCGACACGAACTCGCTACGCGCCTGCGGCTGCGGGAAATCGACGATGAAGATTGGGCCGAATCCTGGAAGAAATTTTTCAAACCGGTTTGGATCAGCAGCGACATGATCGTCAAACCGTCCTGGGAATCGGTCGCCGCCGGTGCGGACACCATCGTCATCGACATCGACCCGGGCATGGCGTTTGGTACCGGCGGCCATGCGACAACCCTGCTGAGCCTGCGGCTGATAAGGGCCCACCTCAACAAAGGCGACGCGTTTCTGGATGTGGGCACCGGCTCCGGCATTCTGGCCATCGGTGCCGCTAAATTGGGTGCCGGATCGGTGTGTGCCATCGATATCGACGAGACCGCCGTCAGGGTGGCGACAAGCAACTTCAAACGAAATGGCCTTCCCGGAGCCTTTTGCCGGGTCGTGCGGGGAAACCTGGGGACCGCAGTAAGGGGCCCGTTCGATATCGTCGCCGCCAACATCCTTACCGCGACCGTTCTCGAACTCCTCGAAGACCTGCACCACTTGCTGAGGCCCGGCGGGGTTTTTATCTGTTCAGGCATCGTGTCCGGGCACAAATACCGCGTCATCTCCGCCCTCGAAAGGTCTCGATTCGACATTCTGGGAGTCGATACCCTCGAAACCTGGATCGGGATCGCAGCCAAACGGCGCGACTGAGGACTTATTTTTATTGATTTCCGTGGCGGTACATCATATACCGCCACCGAGCGTTTCCGGTACGCTGCGCAAGAAGCACCGCGGTGTGGGCCCTCGCCCCAACAGTAACGCCACATCTCTGAAGGGCGATGTCGACTTTAAGCGAGCGCTCGTGACCGGATTGAAGGGTGATGTAGAAAATGACCAAATCGAAACTCGGCCGGAACGATCCCTGCCCTTGCGGCAGTGGCTTAAAATACAAAAAATGCTGTCTCGGCCAAGACAGCCAACCGGTGGAAGATATCCAAACGGCCTATTTGACAAAATACAACATCCGTCTGAAGGACGAGAAGGCCGTGCAAGGCATCCGCGCCGCCGGGCGCCTGGTCCTGGAAACCCTGGATCTGGTGCAGGCCGCGATTCGGCCCGGGATCGCCACCGATGTCATCAATGACTTGGTTCACGACCATACCGTCAAAAACGGCGGCATACCGGCACCCCTGAACTACCGCGGATTTCCCAAGAGCGTTTGCGTCTCTGTCAATGAAGTGATTTGCCACGGTATTCCCGGAACGCGCGAACTATGTGCCGGTGACATCGTCAATGTCGATATCACCACGATCCGCGACGGGTATTTTGCCGATGTGAACAAGACGTTCTTTGTGGGCACGCCGGGTCCGGAGGCCATCAAGATCGTCACCGTCGCGCGGGAGTGCCTGCGGCTAGGAATGGAAAAGGTGCGTCCCGGCAACACCATCGGTGACATCGGTTTTGCGATCCAGCAATATGCCGAACGGCAAGGATGCTCGGTCGTGCGGGAATTCGTCGGACACGGCGTCGGGTATGAATTCCACGAATCCCCGCAAGTGCCCCACTTCGGGCGCAAAGGCGACGGGCTCGCCCTGGTGCCCGGCATGGTGTTCACCATCGAGCCGATGATCAACCTGGGCGAGCGCTACCTGCGCGTGCTGGCCGACGACTGGACGGCGGTGACGCGCGACGGGTCGCTTTCAGCCCAATTCGAACAGACCATCCTGGTAACCGACGACGGTTTTGAAAGTCTGACGCCCTATGACCTTTAATGGCGTTTGCGGCAGCCCTGCCGACCGCCCGCGGCCGCCAAGGGCCTTGCCGTCACCGGAAGGTCTCTTTTCAATTCCTCCCCCCGCGACGGCAGCATTCCCTTTCAGTTTCGACGAGCGATCGCTCATCACATCATGATTCGAAGGAGGTATAATGGCGACGGAACAAGAATATGGAATCGAGGACCTCACCGGGTTCGCCATGGACATGATCCATGCGGTCGGCGAAAAAGCCCTGGCCTTTTACGGCAAGGGGACCCATCAGAGCCGGTTCGACGAGGATCTGGTCACAACGGCGGAGCTGCGGCTGTCTGCCTACTTTAAAAATGAACTGCACAACCGGTTTCCGGGGCACCACCTTTTCAAGGACACGCTCGAAAGCACGGATTATTCGCATGATAAAAAGCGATATCTATGGATATTCGATCCACTGGACGGGGTCGCCAATTTTCAGGCCGGCATCCCCATCTGGGGGTGTTCGTTGGCGCTGATCGAAAATTTCTGGCCGATATTCGGCGTTTTTTTTATGCCGGCCACCGGCGATTTGTTTCATGCCCGGGCCGGGATGGAAGCTTTCCGGGGCAATGAGCGCATCCGGATTTCCGGCATCGATTCCACCAACGACGAAAGCCTACTGCTGACCTTTTCGCGCTTTCATTCCCGCTTCAATACCAATTTTCAAGGAAAGATCCGATCCCTGGGCTGCACCTCGGCCCACATCTGTTATGTCGCCATGGGACGGGCGGATGCCGCCATCGTCGCCAACGAGTCTTTTCAGGATCTGGCCGCGGCGCGGGTGATTATCGAATCGGCCGGGGGCCGGTTCTGCAAGATCGATGGCAGTGATTTTTTTCTCAACGATTATCTCACCGGTCAGAAAATCGAGGACCATCTCATTGCGACATCGGCCGACCTGTTGCCGCAGATCCGGGCCAGCCTGAAACCGGTTCAGTGAAGAACAGGTGGCGTGCGAGCGAAAATGACCGGCCGCGCGGCGGCACTATCTCGTTGCGTGGCCGTGACCTATGTGGTATCGATATGGTATAATATCAATGCGTTGGTTTTGCACTACGGTGTGGCCGCCAGTGCACTTGCTTTAACCTTGACGAGTCACCGGAGTCTATCGAATCGTTGTCTGTCGACGGGAACCGGTTGTGCCATACTGGAGGGTAAAATGCACAAGGATAAAAAGACGATCAAAAGGGAAATCCTTGACAAATTTCGATCACTCGGCAGCGAAAACGATACCCTGCCGCCCCACTGGTTGGAGTCGGATTATTTTGCCAGCCTCGACAGCCAGGAGAAAAAGGTTTTTAAACAGGCCGTCAAGGAGCTTGTGTCAAGTGGACTGGTCGAACATCTCGATGGGCCCGATGACAGCCTGCGCTTGACTCAGAAAGGAACCGACCTCATTTACTGACCGCTGCGGTATGGTTTTTCAGCATGTCCGGCGCGCCCGCGTGCCGGGCGAATTTGTCTTCGGCCGCCGCTTTTCGAAGGGTCCGGAAACCGAAAATGCGCTCCACACGATCCTGGCTGAGAAAAACGCCGGCCAGGATCAAAATGGCCGCAAGATACTGGGAGGCGGTCAGCTGCTCGCCCAGGATCAGCCCGGCCATGAGAATGGTGAACACCGGGATCAGGTTGACAAAGGCGGAGGCCTGGCTGACCGGGATGCGGCTGACGCCGAAATTGTAAAGCCCATAAGCCCCGAAGCTGATAATTGCTCCAAGATAGACGATCGCCAGCACGCCGCCGGGATCGAAGGCGACCGGCAGCCGTGTGGACGGCAGAAACAAAATCGGCAGGTAGAAAAGGCTGCCGACGAAGGCCTGAAAAGCCGTCAACAGCCATGGGCTGTAACGGGCGGTGAGTCTTTTGAGCGCGATGGTGTAGCCGGCGGCACATACCATGGCGAGAAATTCGAGCAAATTGCCAAGTGCCGGATGGGGAGCCAAGGGGGATGCCGCACCGCTCAAGCTCATCCAGATGGCACCGCCGATCGCCAGTACAAAGCCGAGCACGGTTCTCATGGTGATGATTTCTTTTAAAAATATCCGGGCGGCCACGGCGACCATCAGCGGTAAAAGGGCCGAAATCATTCCGGCCTGGGAGGCGGCGGTGTTTTCAATCGCCTTGGCCTCGAACAGAAAATAGAGGCAGGGTTCGCAAACGGCCATGAACAGGATTAATCTCCAGTCGCCGCGGTGAACGGTGACGGACCGAAATCGGCGCAGAAAGAACAGAAAACAGATGCTGGCGATCAGCATGCGTCCGAAGATGACCACCATCGGATGGTAACTTCGAAACGCGAGTTTCAAGACGATAAACGAGCTGGCCCACAGCGCCATGGCGGCGACGAGTCCAATTAAAGGGATTAGTTTCGACCGGGTCGACATGCCTGCATGCCTTTTTGTGCCGCCTTCAAAAAAATCGCCCTTCGAATCGAACGGGCGATCCTTACACGCCTCTACCGCATACTGAAACCGCAAAATCAAAGACTTCCTCTATCACGATTCAAGAAAAAACAACACCCGTCGCTTCGAGAATTAAACCGGCTGGGTCATTTCCCGAAGGCCTTTGAAAACGGCAAGGCGGCGTTCAAGTCGTCGATGATCATCTGCTCCTGCCGGTTGATATCGTCGATGTGGCTGCGAAGAATCTGATCCAGGCCCGGAGCGTAGAATCGGTGGAGGCTGTGGTTGGCCACTGCCTCGAACCCGCGGCGGATCTTGTGGGGTGAGCCGGCGCCCGGATCGAAAACGGAGATTCGGTGACCGATGGCCCAGTCGATCGGACTGTAATAGCAGGTATCGAAATGCAGATGGTTGAATTCGTCGGCACTACCCCAGTAGCGACCGTAGAGGCGGTCTCTTTTGGTCAGCAGGAAGGAAAGGGCGATTGGGACCTCGTTTTGCGCTCCCTCGCCAGCGGCCATCAGCAGCAGACGATCGTTGAACCGGTCGTGCAGGCCTTCAAAAAAAGCCCTGGTCAGGTATTTGCAGCCCCAGGGTCCGAAGCGGTCATTGGTGCGGCGGTAATACGTGTACATCAACTCTAATATTTCAGGCGTAATCCCGGCGCCCGTCAGGGGCCGGATGACGATCCCCGCGCCGGCCGTGCTGCGGCGTTCGCGGCGGATGTTGCGGCGCTGATTGGAATTGAAAATCGCCAGGTAGTCCTCGAAAGACCCAAAGCCCCTGTTCCTCCAGGCATAACTCTGATGGCGCCACGCACTGAAGCCCAGCGCCTCCATTTGCGACTGCCATGTGGGATCGATGAAGAGAAAGCTGCACCCCATGATGGCGTTGCGCTGACAGAACTGGTCGATGGCCGTGACCATCAATCGGGTGATTTGGTCGGAATCCTGGCCGGGGTCTATCAGGAAACGATATCCGACCACCGGTGAAAACGGGCTCATCCCGACCAGCTTCGGGTAGTAACGGATGCCGAGGCGCTGGGCCAGGTGGGCCCAGGCATGATCGAATACGAATTCACCGCTGCTGTGACCCTTGGCATACAGCGGAGCGGCGCCAACGAGACGCCCGCCCGCCCAGACCGTCAGGTGCACCGGCTGCCAGCCGGTTTCGGCGCGCACGCTGCCGGAGTCTTCGAGCAGATGCAGCCAGTCCCATTCCAGCAGCGGGGTGTCCAGCGGCAGGGCCAGCGCATTCCATGCCGACCTGTCGATGTCGGCCATCCGCGATTTCCAGACGATCGAATAGGACGGATTGATGTCGGCTGCGGCCGTTTTCCGGGACAAGATGATTCACCATCGGGCTTTGGGTTCAGAGCGACGATCGCGTCCACCTGTCCAAGGTAGGTCTCCCGGCCACCCTGTCAAGCGCGATGACCGCCGGCTTGGCGGCAAACATGCGGCGGGAAAACCCGCGGCCGGGGGGTATAGAAACTGCACCGGCAACGATGATCGGGCATCACGGCTCAAGGAAATTCGAGGGCGCCGGCGGATTCAGAATTTTTCGATGATCTTGCCTTTGGCGATAAAAGCGGAGATGCCGTTGCGGGCGCTCAGCAAGGCCGTCATGGCCCGGTCGAGTTCATCGAAGACCGGGTCTTCCTCGCCCAGCTGCACCCGGGCCTCCTGCCAGAGTTTTTCACCGGATTCGATAAACTCATTGATGCGGTCCAGCAGTGCCTTGCGCATCTGGTGTTTTTCTTTTTCCTTTTCGATGACGGGCATCAGGCGCTGGATGGAGTGTTCCACCAGTGCGTCCCGGCGGGTCTGGAAGCTCTCAGCGGCCTGTTCCAGACTGTTCAGCGTCCGGCGGCTCAAGACAAAGGTTTTCTGAACCCGGCTGGCATCCTCGGCCGTGGCCGTCCGCACCTCGCGCGCGATGGCTTCCAGTGCCCTGATGTCGTCGACCAGGTGATCGAAGAGCGACTTTTGCTTGATGCCCAGATGAATCGATACGGCACTCATGGTTTCGATGGCCCGGGCCGTCAATTTAAAGGTCGCCCTGACCGATTGCCGGCCCCGCAGGTCTCGGGAAGACGGTTGCGGCAGCGGCTCGCCGCCGGGCGGGGCTTCCTTGGTTTCTTCGGTCATTTTCTTTTTCTCCCTGATGTCCATCCGCGACCGTCCGCGGTGCCGGCCGGGGCCCGATTAACCGCTATGAGCTTCCGGCCGGATCCCGCTGAGAGTTGGCGGGGACGCCTCCCCCGGGCGCGGATATGCGACCGGTCTCTTTTTGTCCGTCGCGGACCGAAACCAGCCGATACCGCCGCCTGTGTACAGGGGGGATCCGCCGGGAAAAGGTCTTGGGATATGAACCCTTCCCGGCGGCTGGTGGCGTGCGGGCTATTACTCTTATCTTCGTATAGCATAAGTAATAGCCCGATAACGACAATTATTTGATCATCGTCCGAAATTGTCGCGTTCGGGGCGGCGGCAGCCGCCCGGCTCGTTAGTTGACTTCCTCGTATTCCGCCTCAACGACGTCCTCGCTTGCGCCGGCCGCCGAGGAATGGGCCTGGAAGTCTCGCTCTCCCGCGGCTGGTCCCTGGCTCCCGGCCGCAGCCGAGTGCCGATAGGCCGCCTCCGCCAGACGCTGAGAAGCGCGGGTCAATTCTTCACTCAACCGTTTGATGTCGGCGGTGTCGCCGCCGGTGACGGCCTGCTTCAGATCGGCCACGGCCGTTTCCACCGGCGACCGATCGTCCGGACCGGTCTTGCCGCTCAAGTCGGTCAGCGACTTTTCGGCGGCATAAATCAGGGCGTCGGCGGCATTGCCGGCTTCCACCCGGTCGCGTTTCTGCCGGTCTTCTTCCGCGTGCAGTTCCGCCTCTTTCACCATCCGGTCGATGTCCTCGCGCCGCAGACCCGAAGAATGGGTGATCTTGATCGACTGCGCTTTGCCGGTGGCCTTGTTGGTGGCCGACACCTCGACAATCCCGTTGGCGTCGATGTCGAAAGCCACCTCGATTTGGGGCACGCCTTTGGGCGCCGGGGCGATGTCCGTCAATTCGAACCGGCCCAGCGTCTTGTTGTCGGCCGCCATCTCGCGCTCGCCCTGCAGCACATGCACCGAAACCGCCGGCTGGTTGTCCTGGGCGGTGGTGAAGATCTCGCTCTTGCGGGCCGGGATCGTGGTGTTCTTTTCGATCAGTCGCGTCATGACGCCGCCCAGGGTTTCGATGCCCAGCGACAACGGCGTCACATCCAGCAACAGGACGTCTTTTACGTCGCCTTTCAACACGGCGCCCTGAATGGCGGCGCCCAGTGCCACGACCTCATCAGGGTTGACGCCCTTGCCGGGCTCCCTGCCGAAAAGCTTCCGCACGCGGTCCTGAACGGCCGGCATGCGGGTCATTCCGCCCACCAGCACCACTTCGTCGATGTCCGTGGCGGCCAGGCCCGCATCCTTCAGGGCCGTGCGGCAGGGGCCTTCCAACCTGTCGAGCAGGTCCGCCACCTGGCCTTCGAGTTTCGAGCGGGTGATCTTGAGGTTCAGGTGTTTGGGACCGTTGGCATCGGCCGTGATGAACGGCAGATTGACATCGGTCTCGATGGCGCTCGACAGCTCCATCTTGGCCTTCTCGGCCGCCTCCTTGAGGCGCTGCAAGGCCATTTTGTCTTTCCTCAGGTCGATGCCCTGATCCTTTTTGAACTCGCCGGCCAGGTAGTCGATCAGGCGCAGGTCGAAATCTTCCCCGCCCAGGTGCGTGTCGCCATTGGTGGCCTTGACTTCGAAGACCCCATCCCCTATTTCGAGCACGGAGATGTCGAAGGTGCCGCCGCCCAGGTCGAACACGGCGATCTTTTCATCCTTTTTCTTGTCCAGGCCGTAGGCCAGGGAGGCCGCCGTCGGTTCGTTGATGATTCTAAGGACATTGAGACCGGCGATTTTGCCGGCATCCTTGGTCGCCTGGCGCTGGCTGTCGCTGAAGTAGGCCGGGACCGTGATGACGGCGTCGGTGACCGGTTCTCCCAAATATTCTTCGGCCGTATGTTTCATGGCGGCCAGGATAAAAGACGATATCTGCGCCGGGCTGTGGCCCTTGCCCTTGAGATTGATCTGAGCATCGCCATTGGCGGCTTTCTCGATTTTATAGGGCAGATTTTTAATGTCCTGCTGGACTTCCGGAGCGTCATAGCGCCGGCCGATCAACCGCTTGACCCCGAACACCGTATTTTCGGGGTTGGTGATGGCCTGACGTTTGGCGATCTGTCCCACCAGCCGCTCGCCGCCGTCTGTGATGGCCACGATCGAGGGCGTCGTCCGACCGCCTTCGGGGTTGGTCATGACCTTTGCTTCGGTCCCCTCCATGACGGCGACACAAGAGTTGGTGGTCCCCAGGTCGATTCCAATTATTTTAGTCATTGAACATCCCTTTCTGTACAGATAATATCAAAAGTTTGGGGCCTGAGCGACCCCAGGCGAATTTCATCTTCATCAGCCATTTGACGTTTAAAGTAATTTTGTTTTTATTTTTGTCAATATAAATAACATTATTTTTTATATTACTTTTTATTTAGTAATATGAATGGTCCGCAATCGATTTTCACCGCCGATATTGCCGCTCATCCGAAGACAATCCGGCAGGTGGGTGGCAATGTCAGCGGACGGCACGGACCAGGAACAGAATCGACCAACGGATTTTTAAGGAAAGGAAAGCAATGAGATCGATATTGAAAGGCATCGGCCGATTTTTCAGGAGTCTCTGGATAGCGGTGACCGTTTTCAGGCGGGTGGTGTTGAACCTGATCTTCATCGTCCTGGTCGCGTTGGTGGTCGCGGTCATCTTGTCCGGCACGCGCCGGGACGTTCCAGCGGGAGCCGCGCTGGTGGTGGCGCCGGTCGGAAAAATCGTCGAGCAGTCCTCCGAAACGCTGCTGTCCGATCGTTTCTACGGCACCGCGGTGGGGGTCGAGACGGTGTTGAGGGACCTCGTCGATGGCATCGATGCGGCCGTAAAGGACCCGAAAATAAAGGCCCTCGTGCTCGATCTCGATAAAATGGGAGCGGCCGGGATCAGCCAGCTGCAGGAGATCGGCGAGGCCTTGAACCGCTTTAAAGCCGCAGGCAAAACCATTGTCGCCAGCGGCGACGGCTACGATCAGCGCCAGTATTTTCTCGCCGCTCACGCCGATCGGCTTTACCTGAACCCGATGGGCCAGGTGTGGCTCAGCGGATTGGGGATTTTCCGCCACTACGTCAAGAATGCTTTGGACAAACTAAAGATCGACTTTCACGTTTTCAGGGTCGGCACCTATAAATCGGCCCTGGAACCCTTCATGCGCAATGACATGTCACCCGATGACCGGCAATCCAACCAGGCCTGGCTGAGCGTGCTGTGGAGGGCCTACACCACCGAGGTGGCGGCTTTGCGCAAGCTGCCGGCCGACCGCATCGATTCCTTCATCAACACCCTGGACGTCAAGCTTGCGGCGGAGGGCGGGGACGCCGCCCGGCTGGCGGTGGCTTCCGGTCTGGTGGATGAGCTGAAAACCAGAGACGAGGTCAAAGATGACCTCATCGGCCTGGTGGGAATGGATGAGAGCGGGAAGAGCTATAATAAAATCGATTTCAACACCTATGCCGCGATCAGGCTGCCGAAAATGCGCCGCCCCCATACCGAAAACAGCCGGGTGGGCCTGATCGTGGCCGAGGGCCTGATCATGGACGGGACCCAGCCGCCCGGCCGCATCGGCGGTGACTCGACGGCGGAACTGATCCGGCAGGTCCGTGAGGACGAAAAGGTCAAAGCCGTCGTGCTGCGGATCAACAGCGGCGGCGGCAGCGCCGTGGCCTCCGAGGTCATTCGCCGCGAACTCGAATTGACGCGGCGGGCCGGCAAGCCGGTGGTCGTCTCCATGAGCGCCGTCGCGGCATCGGGTGCTTACTGGCTGGCGGTGGCTGCCGACGAAATCTGGGCCCTGCCCACGACCATCACCGGCTCGATCGGTATCTTTGCCGCCCTGCCCACTTTCGATCAGGCATTGAAAAGCATCGGAATCAACTCGGATGGCGTCGGCACCACCCGACTGGCCGGGGCTTTCGACCTCAGCCGGCCCCTGAATCCGCTGCTGGCCGATGCCCTGCAACTCCAGATCGAAAACGGTTATCAGCGGTTCATCGAGCGGGTGAGCCAGGGGCGCGCCTTGCCTCCCGCGGCCGTGGAGAAAGTGGCCCAGGGCCGCGTCTGGGCCGCAAAAACCGCCCGGGAGCTGGGCCTGATCGATCAATTCGGCGGTCTGGGACCGGCGGTTGCAAGCGCCGCGAAACTGGCCGGGCTCGAAAAATACGACCTGGTCGCGATAGAACAGCCCTTGACCGCCAGGGAGCGCCTGGTCAGGAAGCTCAACCGGCTGATCGGCGGACTCGTCTCCGGCGCCGGGGACCACTTCGCCCGGCGGTCCCTCGAATCATTTACGGCCACAGTCAATGATCAGGACATCCTAGCCGCCCTGCGGACCGGGGTGCCCGGCCGCGCTTACGCCCTCTGCCTGGAGTGCACGGGCATCGCCGACTGACGCGGGACCAAGCATGAAGTTTTAGCGGTCCAGGTTTTATGCCGCCGACAAGGAATGATGAAATGTTGGATATATGGGAAAATGGACCACCATTTGGTCTCAATATTCCATCATTCCAAATGTGAGCGAAGACGAACCAAGTTCTGAAGAAAGGAGAAAATTCCCGTGAAATGCCCCATCTGTCAGAGCGTGTCTTTTTTCGTCAAGGATCCCGACGACGAGTACACGACTTTTAAATTCAAGTGCGGCGACGAAGACATCCGATTCGACGCCGAGATCGATGCCGCGGAAATCCCGGAGGTTCACGACGACACCGAGGCATTCTGCGACAGGTGCGCCTGGCACGGCCGCTTCGATGCGCTGAAATAGCGTGCGAAGTCATCAAGGAAGTGTCCGCCCACTTTGAGCCGTGCCGCCTTTTCGACCGGTTCTACTGGCAAAAAAAGGCAGGAATACCCTGGTGGTATTCCTGCCTTCTTGGAGCCTGTCCTACCGCAGTGCGATCTCGCGGTAAGACAACCCCAGTGTGGCGGCCAGCCGGTCGAGATCCTGGGTCAGCGTCCGCACGCCGTCCTGGTCCTGGCCCACCGGAATCTCCTTGTCCGCAACCACGAAAATCTGGATGCGCTGCGGGTCCAGGTAGCGGCGCGCCAACCCTTCTAGTTCGGAGCGGTTGGTGTCGATGAAGGCCTGTTGAATTCGATCAAGAGTGTCCAGGGGTTCGCCGCGCATGTGGTAGCGCGCGTACGTGGTGACCAGGTCATGCGGGGTGTCGACGTTGAAGACAAAACCGTTGAGCGCTTCGAGACGCTTGCGTTCCAAGTCTTCGGTTGGAATATTTTGGCGAAGATCCCGCATGATGTCCACGGTTTCGGCGATCGCCATGCCGGTCTTGTCGCCCTTGCAGCCGATGTATCCGATCAGCGCCCCGGCATTCCATTTGTAGGTCTGGAAAAAACCGGCCGAATACACCAGGCCCAGGTCATCCCGCAGACGAGTGTACATCAACGAATCGCTTCCGCCCATGACATCCACCAGTAGTCGCAGCTTCCAGAATGCCGGGTCCGACCGTTCGGGACCGTTCAGGTACAACGCCACCTGGGACTGAATCTGACCGGCTTTGGGGACAAGGGCCAGAACGGGCGGAGTCGTGACGGGGCTGCCGATCCGGCGGACGGGCGCCCGGTCACCGGGCAGACTGTCCATCAGGCGGCTGACGCCGGCGATTGCGGCCTCGCGGGAGATGTCCCCCGAGACCGCCGCCACCATGTTCGACGGGACAAAATACGTGCGCAGAAACCGCTTTAAATCCTCCCCTTCAATGGTCGGGATCGTTTCGAGTCCTTTAAGCGGATCGCGGCCATAGGGGTGTCCATCGAAATGCCAGATCGCTCCCTCCCGCATGGCCACCGCCTGAGCGTTTTCCCCCTGGCGTTTGAGTCCGATCAAGGCCTGCTCCTTCACCACCGCGATGACCTCGGGTTTGAACGCGGGCTGGGTCAGGATTTCCTGCAACAGAGTCAAGCCCTTATCCCAGTCATCCCTGAGGACCGACAGCCGGATGGCAGTGTCCTCCTCACCCGCGGCCAACGACACCGCGATGGCATTTTCGTCCAGCAGCAGGGCCAGCGCCTCCGGCGTGTGCCGCTCGGTGCCGCCGTTGACGAGGCTGTCGTTCAGAAGGCCCGCCAAGCCAGTTTTGGAAGGATCCAGGTCGACCCGGCCGGCTTTCACCATCAGGGTCAGATCGATCATCGGCAGTTCGGTGTCGCGCATGAAAAACATGCCGGACCCGCCGACGCTGACCAATTCCGCCTGGGGATAGGCCACCTTGACGGGTTTGCGCTCGAAGGACAACGGATGCCGCCAACCGGCCGGGGTGGGGTGGATCGAATGATTCACGGGATCGACCGGTGCGGCGCTGCGGGCGGCGGCCTTGCCGCCCACGGACCTGATTTCGGTGTAAGCCGCCGGCTGTTCATCGGGGTCTCCGCCGGGAATCACATAGACGCCGGTCTGGTTTTTAGTTCCCAGATAGGTCCGCGCCACGCGCTGCACGTCGGCCGGTTCCACCGCGGCAATGGCGTCGAGATAGGTGTTCACATAGCGCCAGCCCGTTTGAACTTCGAGGGTGGCCAAGGTCGAGGCCAGGCTTTCATTGCTGCGCATGCGCTCGATGAAATCCCGCTGGTTGAGTTTTTTGACGCGTTCGAGTTCCGCGACGGTAATCGGCTGTTCCTTCAGATTTTCGACCTCTGCCAGGAGCAGGTTTTCGAGGTCGCGGCAGGCCTCGACGTAGGCCCGGCGGGTTTCTTCACTGTTCGGATCGCCACCTGTCAGATCCCCGGGCTCCTTGGGCGAACCGCCGAGGATCACCATGCCCCCGAAGCGGTTGTCGGGATTGGCGGCCCAAGCCTCGATGGCCAGGCCCTTGTTGACGAGATTCTGCGTGAGGCGGGCACTGCGCCCCTGGCTGAGCAGCATGGTCATCACATCCAGGGCGTAGAAGTCCTTCGTGCCCATCGGCGCTCCGTGGAAACCGATTTGAACCAGCGGGGTCCGGGCCCCCTTGAGGTACCGTACGCTGCGGCGCGGACCGTCCTGGGGCGGTTCGGCGGTGACGCTTTCAGAACTGCGGCTGCCGGCGGGATATCGATCGAAGTAGGTGTGCGCCAACTGCCGGGCTTTTTCGAGCGTCAGGTCGCCGACCAACACGCAGACCGTGTTGGCCGGCGTGTAGTAGCGGCTGTGAAACGCGATGGCGTCGGTGGTGTTGAACTTTTCCATGTCCGAGCGCCATCCGATGGTCGGATTGCGATACGGATGGGCCGTGTACGCCGTGGCATCCAGGTCGAGCCACGCGGCCCCGACCGGATTGTTGACATAACGGAAAGCCCACTCCCGTTGAACGACCTCTTTTTCGACGTAAAATTCACGCCAGGAAGGTTCGAAAATCTGTTCGCTGATAATCGAAAACCACTGTTCGAGCATGTCGGCCGGCACCGAGGCGACATATTGGGTCTGGTCCTGGCTGGTGAAGGCATTGATGCCCACGGCCCCGTTTTTGCCCAGCTGCGAAGAAAAAGCCTGGGGCACGTAAATGCGCTGCACCTGGGCCCGCAAGCTGTCCATTTCGGCCAGTTTGCGCTGAATCAGTTCCCGGTCCGGACGGCGGGAGCCTTCCTCCCGCAGGACCACCTGGTAGGCGGCCTCGATTTTTTCCTGAAGTTCCAGGTCTTTTGCGGGGTCCAAAGACCCGAAATTTTTTGTGCCCTTGAACATCATGTGTTCGAGAAGGTGGGCGATGCCGGTCTTGCCGGTCTCCTCGAACGCCGAGCCGGCCCGTATGGCCAGACGAACCGCCACCTGGGGCATTGCCGGACGATTGACCACCAGAAAGAGCATGCCGTTGTCCAGCGTGAATTCCTCTACCGCGATGTTTGTTTCCAGGCCGGCGTGGGCGCGGGCGCCGAAACCGGCGGCCGTCAGCAGCAGAAGTGACACGATGATCCGCAGCAGGTATCGCATGGATTTACTCCTTCAAGACGAGGGTCGCAGGCCGCCTATTGGCCGTCGTGGAAATGAGCCGTGCACCGGCGGCGCCGCGCTTACGATTTCAAAGGTTTAAAGTCGTCTAATTTAAGCTCTCGCAGGCCGTTTGTAAACCGGGTCCGGCTGGGCTGACAATTTGATCGCACAGATGTTTTGCCAGTTGACCGGCCGTGACCCGCGGGCCGAAACGCTTCATATTCATGCCGGACAAGCGGGACCGTATGGCCTGCCGGTGATAGGGAACACCGGCAAGGCATTTTTCCAATTGTGCCTCTAGTCCGGAGGTTTCGGCGTCATTTTCAAAACGGATGCCGGTGATGCAACCGCCGTCAACCTCGATAATCGTGACCGGCAAAGGTCTGGAGTTCCCACCGGCACGGCGAATGCGAAAAGCCGGCGCTTTGCCGAAGTTCCAGTCCCAGGACCGGTACTTTTCGTTGGCGAGGCGCCGAATGTGGCGCCAGTCCCGATCCGAAAGATACACCTCCTGCAAGCCCCGGTTCCAGGCGGCAATGGTTCGGAGAAGTTGGTCCCGGAAATCATCGATGCCGATGTCGTGCGCCAGACAACCGGCAAGGTTCGTGACCGGGCTCGGTAAGGACTTCAGCGCCCGCGAACCGATCACCTCGCGGCTCGGCTCCAGCCCACGGCAAAGATCCTGCAAATTGCTGCAGAAAAGAAGGGTGCCATGCACGATCATCCTTTTGGTGTTCGAAAACCGGGCACTGCCGGAGACTTTCTTTCCTGCGACAACAAGGTCGTTTCTGGCGTTGAATTCCGCCGCCGCCCCCAGGCTTACCAGGGCCAGGCGCACCGGTTCGATGGTCAGCCGAATGTCTTTGAGGCTGCCGCGGTGGTGTGGTTGGATAAAACTGAAATTCAGATTGCCCGCGTCGTGATAGACCGCCCCTCCTCCGGAAATGCGGCGCACGAGGTGCAGGTGCTTGCGGGCGGCAAAGTCCAGGTCGACCTCCTCGAAGATGTTCTGATTGCGACCGATGACGACAGCGGCGTGGTTGACATACACCAGCAGGAGCGACCGGTCCGGCGCGACGTGGCGCAGGCAGTATTCTTCCAGCGCCAGATTGAGATACGGATCGTGGCTGTGGCGGTTTTGCACCAGGTGGATCATAATCGAATCCGGTTGGGTCTGGCACCGCCGAGGTAAATGTCAGGGACCCTGCCGAGGGTGGCAGTGAATCGCCTCTTGATCATTTGGCTTGGCGGGGCTATTTAATTCGGTCTGGAAAACAGACGTGAAACACTTTCATTTATCCGCCCGTCCGGCGCCGCAAGAAGCGGATGGTGCCGGATGGACCCCAAAAAGGAGTCGCCACGGCGAAGAAAGGATCACCCATGAGGCGCTGGCGGTGTGTCATCTGCGGCTATATCCACGACGGCGACGAGCCGCCGCTCAGGTGTCCCGTGTGCGGGGCGCCCAAAGAAATGTTTGAAGACATCACGATAGCGGAGGAGCAGCCATGATCAGGATCAACGAACATTATCTGAAACTCAAGGCGTCCTATCTCTTTGCGGACATCGCCCGGCGGGTGGCCGCCTTTCAAAAAGACCACCCGGAACGCGACATCATCAAGCTCGGAATCGGCGATGTCACGCGGGCGCTGCCGCCGGCCTGCATCGCGGCGCTTCATCAGGCCGTCGACGAGATGGCCGATGACGCCACGTTCCGCGGCTACGGGCCCGAACAGGGCTATGGGTTCCTGCGTGAAAAAATCGCCCATCACGATTTCCGGGAGCGGGGCGCCGAGATCGATCCGGAGGAAATTTTTGTCAGCGACGGTGCCAAATGCGACACCGGCAACATCCAGGAAATTTTTTCGACCGACATCACCGTCGCCATTCCCGATCCGGTCTACCCGGTTTATCTGGACACCAACGTGATGGCCGGACGCACCGGCGCCTTTGACAGCGGCCGTTACGCCGGCATCGTTTACCTGGAGGGCAACCGCGCCAACGGGTTTGTGCCGGAGCTGCCCGATGTTCCCGTCGACCTGATTTACCTCTGTTTCCCCAACAATCCCACCGGCGCCACGATCGACACGTTCCGGCTCGCGCAGTGGGTCGATTTTGCCAGAAAGAACAAGGCTTTGATTTTATATGATGCCGCCTACGAGGCCTTCATCCGTGACGAGAGCCTGCCGCGGTCGATTTACGAAATAAAGGGTGCCCGGGAGGTGGCGATCGAGTTCCGGAGCTTTTCCAAAACCGCCGGGTTCACCGGCACGCGGTGTGCCTTTACCGTGGTGCCCAAGGCCTGCCGGGCCTATACGACAGGGGGTGCGGAGGTCAAGGTCCACGACCTTTGGAACCGTCGGCACGCGACAAAATTCAACAGCGTCTCCTACCCCGTCCAGCGGGCGGCCGCGGCGATTTACGGCGAAGAGGGCCGGCGCCAGACGCGCGAGCTGATCGATTATTACCTCGGCAATGCCGAAGTCATCCGGCGCGAAATGACGGCGCTCGGATACGAGTGCATCGGCGGCGAAAACTCGCCTTACATCTGGGTGGACGGGCGGATGGATTCATGGAAATTTTTCGATCTGCTGCTGGACAACGCCGGCGTCGTGTGCACGCCCGGTGCGGGTTTCGGAAAGTGCGGGGACGGGTTCATCCGCATCAGCGCCTTCAACTCGGCTCAAAACGTGGAAAAAGCCATGCGGCGCGTTTCTGACGCCCTGAAAGGGGCCGCATAGCTGATTTTTATCGGCATTCACTCACCAGGGCATGCGGGATCCTGAGTCTCACCGCCGTTGTTGCCGGCGCCATTGCGGTCCATGATGTCGCAGCCGTTCTGGAGACAGAATTTCAGGTATTTTTTTTCGGCTTCCTGGAGATCTTCTTCGGAGTAGTGGTCCAGGTTTTCAGGGGTGCGAAACTCCTTTTTAAGGTTGCGGATCAACCGCTGGATGCCGGTGGTTTTGTCTGACGTATCCGCCATTACGATCCTCTGGTCTCGATAAGTGAACCCGGTGCGATTGGCGTCTCCTTCAAGATACGGCAAAAGCCTCGCGGCACCGGGTGCGGCACGTTAAAGGTATGGCCGGAAAGAGGAATTACAATCAGCCGTATCCGAGATCGGCCAGTTGTTCCTCACTGAAACCGAGGAAATGCGCCACTTCGTGCGCCACGGTGATCTCGACCTGGGTCACGAGTTCTTCGGTTGTCCTGCAGATATCCTCCAACGGCCTTTGAAACAGGAAAATGGTATCGGGATAAAGGGGCGGCTGCGTCACGGACCTCTCGGGCAGGGGAACGCCTTGAAAGACGCCCAGAAGCGGCTCGTCCGGCGGCAGGCCCAGCTCCGCCAAAATCGCCCGGGAAGGCTGCTGCAAAACAGAGATGACGATGTTGTCGAGGTGCTGGCGGATTTCGGCCGGCAGCCGTCGAATCGACCGCTCGACGATTCCGTCGAATTCCTTCTCGCTCAGGCGCATGCTCGAACCTTTGCTGGGTGTTTATCCGTACCGCCGGCACGGTGAGACGCTGTTCGTCGCGAGGGACCGTTGCCGCCGATGAGTAAAAAATTGATTCGAAGCTGTCGTGGAGGGCGCGATGACATCACCCCAATTTTCGGTGCCGGTGCAAAACCGTTATTTCGAAGATTATCTGGTCGGCATGGTCCATGAGTTCGGTACAATTACCATCGCCGCGGACGAGATCATCGCTTTCGGCCGCCGATTCGACCCCCAGGTGTTTCACACCGATCCCGAGGCCGCCAAATCGACGGTTTACGCCGGCCTGATCGCCTCCGGCTGGCACACCGCCGCGCTGATGATGCGGCTGTTCGTGGATAATTACCTCTCTCACGTGGCCAGCCTGGGCTCGCCTGGCGTCGACGAGCTGCGCTGGATGCGGCCGGTGCGACCCGGGGATGCTCTTTGCCTGCGCGTGACCGTCTTGGACGCCACGCCTTCACGTTCAAAGCCGGACCGCGGCGTCGTCCAGTCGTTCATCGAAGTGCTGAATCAGGATAAGGTGGTCGTCATGAGCATGAAGGCCGTGAACTTTCTGCTGCGCCGCCCCGCTTCCGACTGAGTCGCCCCATACTCCCAAAGGTGGCACTCATGCAGGTTCATGGCAGAGATCCTCTCCGAAAACAATTTTCATTTATGGATAAACACCAACTATTTTACGACCCAATATCGCTTGAGCCACGCAATGGTGTCATCCAGGGGCAGCGACTCGGCGAAATCGATCAGGTAAGGGATTTTTTTTACGTCATCGATCGACACCGTCGTGCCGGTCGGAAACACCGGTGCCACGCGGTGATAGCGTTTAGCGAGGATCTGGCGGCACTGGTAGTCCGTGATCCCGGCCGGTCCATCCATCATCAGGCTCAGCAGGGGCCTGGCCCATTGGGCATATCCCCAATCGAGGGTATTGCCCTTTATGAAATGGCAATTCGTTCCGGCGCCGATTGACAAAAGAACGACCTTGTCTATCGAAGGATTCGGTCGATAGCGGCGGTCCTGGGTCTGGGCCAGGGCGCACATGCTGGGATTGACGGCGTAAACACCACCGTCGATGTAGCCGTCCACCGATGGAAAATAGGTGGGTGCCGCACTGGTATAGAGACCGACCTTGTAGGCCTGCTGGTGCCGGTCATTGCTGCTTCCCGGAAAATTGTGAAAAATTTTAGGCTTCCAGCAGCGCCCTTCCCGGCCGCCGGGGTCGAGATCGAAAGCCGTTATGAGCACCCTTTTTTTCAGCCGGCCCAGGGGTGTATCTCCGAAAAGCTTTCGCAACGCGCGTCTGAGCGGCTGGATGTCGTAATCGGCCCCCTTGAGTTTTCCCAAATCGGCCAGGTCATCCAGCCACGAGTCATCGAATATCCCGGGGCCCGCTTCGGCGAATAGCGTGCGAATGTCGGCCAGATCGATTCGATGGGCGATGCCGAGAGCGATGAGGCCGCCGCTCGACGTTCCGGCGACAAGGCCCGCCGCGTCGAGAAGCATTTCAAGCCCCGGTTCCGCCGCGAGCCGCTGCAGCAAGATGGTGGACACCAGACCGCGAATACCACCGCCGTCAATCGAGAGCACCCGGTAAGTCGGCATTGTCTTTTTTCCGGCTTTCACATCGGAAACAATCGAATGGCGCATACCGCCGCCAGGAACCCGAAGGCAGCGGCAAGGAGAACGAGACGGGCGGTGCGGAAAGTGACCGGATTTTTCTTCCTGGCGTGATTGAAGGCACTGTAGAGCACCTGTTTTTCGCCGGAGGTGACCGCGGAGACCGTGAGAAGAGGAGTATTCTCTTTTTGATTTTCGTTTGGCCGGTTTTTTATCGGTGCCATGGCTGGAACCTGAATCCATAGAAGTGAACGGCAGATCTTTTCCGTGCCCGGCGACCTGCCCGAATGGTAGAGATCATATCAAAAGTGACATAAAAGTCAATGATTTCAAAACTTACCCATTGCGTTTATTCTCGAAATCGCGCTAATATTCATGTGCTTTGGCACTCCCGCGTTGGAATGGTCGGTCATTGGGAGAATGGCCATTTTTTCGAACGGGACGTCCGGTAGTGCGCGACGAATCCGTCTGCATGTCTTCTTGATCGTCTCTCAGCGCAAGCATCGAAAGACTATCGATGACGCTCAAGTCCATCGTATCGACACTTAAACACGCGCTGTCACCACTCGGTTACAGCCCTGAAGACGGCCTGGTCTACTGGCGCGAATGTATCCTGCAGGCCCTGCTCGGCATTGCCGTGGTGCTGGGCCTGGTGGCTCTTGTTCCGGCGCTGGCCCTGGCCGTCAAAGAAGAGTTTTGGGGCCTGCTGGCTTTCGACATTTGCATGTATCTGAGCATCGTCGCATTAGCGGTCTGCAGGAACTGGCCATATCGATACCGGGCGGCGGGCATTTTGATCGTGGCCCTGGCCGTTGGAATCGGGGTGATGCTCAGCGTCGGGCCGCTGAGCGGCGGGCCGGCATGGTTGTTTGCGGTGGCGGTCTTCAGCGCCTTGCTGCTCGGTCCCAAGGCGGCCCTGACGGCCATCGCGCTGAACGGTTTGGCACTGGGAGTGATCGGATGGCTGGCGTTCAAGGGGCATCTGGGCGTCGGGCTGCCGTTTTTCAGTTCCATGGCCCATGCCGTAGCGGCTTGGGCGAACTTTCTGGCCCTGAACGCCGGCGCGGCGATTTCGGTGTCGGTGCTGGTCCGCGGCCTACAAGCGACGGCCGAGAAAGAAAAGACTTCAAATCAGCTCATCAAAAAGGAACAGGCGCGGCTGATCGATGCCCGGCAGGAGCTGAGAAATGAAATCGAGGTGCGCAAACAGGCGGAGGAATCCCTGCGGGTCGAACGGGATACCCTGGACAAGATTACCCGCAGCGTCGGTGCGGGTCTGGCGGTCATATCCCGCGATTACCGCACCGTGTGGGCCAACGATGTATTGAAAAAGATATTCGGCGATATCGAGGGCAAGCCCTACCATCAGGCCTACAACGCATGCGAGGAGATCTGCAATGGCTGCGGCGTGAGAGAGGTTTTTGAAAACGGCAAGGAAGAATCGCTGCACGAGCAGACCGGGCGGGACCTGCACGGCAACCCCATTTACTCGCAGATCATCGCCACGCCCATTCGCGATGGCAAAGGCAACATCACCGCAGCCCTGGAACTGGTCATCCCGATTACCGAGCGCAAGCGGGCCGAAGAGAAACGGCGCCGGCTCGAAGTACAATTGGAACAGGCCCGCAAAATGGAAGCCGTTGCGACCCTTGCCGGTGGCATCGCCCATCAATTCAACAACCTGTTGTCGGCCGTGTCGGGTAACATCGAATTGATGAAACTCGACGCCCATGACCGGCAGAAGCACGATAGATATTTCACGCCGATAGAAAATTCGATCCAGCGCATGGCGAAGTTGACAGCACAGCTCCTGGCATATGCGCGCGGCGGCAAGTACCGCGTTACCCGCATGTCGATGAAGGATTTCGTGCTGGAAACACTGCCGCTGATCAAACACACCCTCAAGCCGGCGATAGTGGTTGACATCGATTTGCCCGAAAAAATTTCCGAGGTGGCCATGGACGTCACGCAGATGCAGACGGTCCTCTCCGGGATCCTGTCCAATGCCTCGGAGGCGATGGAATCGAGCGGCCGGGTGCTGATTGCATGCCGGGACGAGCATATCTCGGCCTCGCAATCCCTGCGGATGCCGGGACTGGCGCCCGGTAATTATGTCGTTTTGTCGGTCACCGACGATGGCAAGGGGATGGACAATGACACGCGCCGGCGGATTTTCGAGCCTTTTTTCAGCACCAAGTTCCAGGGGCGCGGGCTTGGAATGGCTTCGGTATACGGCATTGTAAAAAATCACGATGGCTGGATTGCGGTGGACTCGAAACCGCTCGAAGGAACGACGGTCAATATTTTTTTACCGACCGTCAGGGGCGAGGCACCGGCGAAAAAACCGGCGAGGGCTGTGAAGATGAAGAACTACGGCACGATATTGGTTATCGAAGATGAAGAAATGGTCATGGATGTGACATGCTCGATGCTGCAGAGTCTCGGCTACCGTGTCCTGGCGGCCCGCAGCGGTGAAGAAGCCCTGCGTATCGCCGACCAGCACGATGGTCTGATCGATCTGGTGCTGCTCGACATCATTCTGCCCGACATGGGGGGCAAGGACATCTATCCGCGCCTGATGGCCTTGCGGCCGAATCTGCGCGTCATCGTCTGCAGCGGTTACGCACTCGGCGGACCGGCGCAGGAAATCATCAAGCAGGGCGCCCATGGCTTCATCCAGAAACCCTATACCATGGCGGCGCTTTCCGAAAAAATCGCGGCCACGCTCGACACGCCTTGATGGATCACGCCGCACCGCTCAAGCGCAGGAGAACGTTGCGGTAGTCTTCGTCTGTCATGGGGCGCGGGTTGGCCGGATTGCTGCCGTTAGCGGCGCTGCATCGGGCCAGTTCTTCGATATCCGCCTCCTGCACGCCCAGGTCCCTGAAATCGGGCAGATGAATATCGGTCGCCAGTTTTTTGACTTCGGCCACGGCCTGCCGCGCCAGGTTCTCGGCGCCGTCGGTGCGCAGTCCCATGGCCAAAGCGATGCGGGCGTATCTGTCGACACAGTAGTCCAGATTGTATTCCATCACCGCCGGCAGGACCACTGCATTGCACACGCCGTGCGGCAGGTCGTATTTGCCGCCCAGGGCCTCGGAAATGCAATGGACCGCCGCCACGTCGGAATGGCTGAAGGCGACGGCCGCCAAAAGGCTTCCCAGCAGCATGCCCGATCGTGCTTCGAGGCTGCGGCCGTCGGCGACAGCCGCGCGCAGGTGCGTGCTGATGAGTTCGATGGCGTAGAGGGCCAGGGCATCCGACAGAGGTTCCGCCGCCCTGGCGCTGAAGGCTTCTATGGCATGCGTCAAGGCATCCATGCCGGTGGCAGCCGTCAGGGCCGCCGGCATGGAAAACGTCATCTCCGGATCCACCAACGCCACCCGCGGAGCGATGCTGGAATCTTTGATACTGAACTTGATTCGCTGCGTGCTGTCCGTGATAACGGCGCTGAAGGTGACCTCACTGCCGCTGCCGGCGGTGGTCGGAATCGCGATCAAAGGCAGGACCTTGCCGGAAACTTTTCCATATCCTTCGAAATCCCGCGCCCGGCCGCCGGAGGCGGCCACGACACCGATGGCCTTGGCACAGTCGATGGGGCTGCCGCCGCCGATCGCCACCAGGCAGTCGGGCTTGTCGGACAGCGCTTTCTTGGCGCCCTCCTCGACGTTGTAATCCTTGGGATTCGCTTCGACCCGGGCGAAGATGTCGTAGGCGATTCGTTTCGAGGCCAGATAGGTGGTGAAGCGGGCCAGGAGACCGGAAGAGGCCAACCGGACATCGGTTATCAGCATCACGCGCCGCGCATCGATGCGGGCCAGTTCGTCAGCGAGTTTTTCAACCGCCCCGGTTCCGTATTCGATGCGGGTGGGCAGGGCGAAACCAAAGGGCGATACCAGATTCATGACACTATTCCTTTTCGATTGTAAGTTTTCCGTCCGGAAATCATCGCCGCGCCATTTTCAGGGGGCTTGCGATCAACTGAAACCGGCCACAGCGAGGATGTCAACTTCACGCGATCGGTGCCGGAGGCCAAAGGCTTCCGCATCGGGGCCCCGTCGATCACCTGAACTGTTACGGGCTCTCCTTGCTTCCGTCCAAAGCCCGGCGCAGCCGTTCTTGCTCGGCCTTGATCTTGTGAAGCTCGTCCTGGAGCGCTTCCTTTTTTTCAGGCGGGGCCTCATCGATCCGCTGTTGAAGTTCCGAGACCTCCCGGATGAGACGATAAAGGTCTTTTGCAATCAAGCGGATTGACATGGGAATTCACACTTCTTCATCAAAAAATTGGACAAAGCCTGACACCATACCCGTGAAGGGCAGTGCTCGTCAATTTTTATTTGACATTATCGATGCGGTATGGTTTCTTTGCTCAGGATTTGAGGCAGTGCCGATCATGACGAAATGTTCGGGGCTGCTTTTAATTTCGTGCAAAATGTTAACCATGGCCCCTGTCTTTTAGGGGCTGTTCCCAGAATAAGCGTGCCTGAATTTCATCCAATACCATTTGCGATCGTCCGTACCTGTTCAAACGGTATGAAGACAACCTGGCGGATTTACAGACAGCGGGCCGGAAACGGTGCCGCTTAAATTTTTTTGGAGGTGAACCATGATGTACTTCGAAGCCGTATTCCAGCCCAATAGCCTGACCCATTACAATTCCGATGACGCGCAGAAAATTGTCGGGAAAAAAATAGCCGTTCAGGATGGCTGGGTTCTGGAGGAAGGGCCCCATAAGGGTCAACAGGGATATTACCTTCCGAACTCCACCATCGGTTTGATTCCCGCCAGCGACCTTCAGGAAATCAAAGTTATTCCTTATGCGCAGTGGAAAGACATTTTTAACCGCACCAAGCAGGAAACCGTTTAAATCCGCGCCGGCTATCCCCCGCCACCTCATAAGCCGCGAGGCGGTCCATGTCACCTTCCGGATATGTCAAAGCCGATAGAGGCTTTTTTTATGCCGGGCCACTCTTGCGCCGTACGTTTCGACCGCCATGCGAATTTCTCATTTTTGACAGATTAAAAAAACCGAAAAAAACTGTTGCAATAAATAAATTTTTGCGTTAATCGATATAAACGAAGACGGCACCGGCCTGAAAAGGCGCCAGTAAAACCTTATGTTTCGACCAGTGCGAAATGGGGTACCCAGATGGGGTTGACCAATTTTGATTCGTTTCTAAAACGGGTTTTCTCGGCGACCGAGCTGGAAACCCAGACCGAGCTGGCATCCGTGCTCCGGATCAACCGTTCGGCCATCACCCAGGCCCGCCGGAAAGATTCGATTCCGGCCAACTGGATTCTGCAACTTTACCGGATTTACGGTTTTAACCCGGATTGGCTCGCGAAAGGCACAGGCGAGGCCTTCCTGTCGGCCGGCCGGGAAAAGGAAACACAGTTCAAACAAATTCCCAAGGTGGCAGCGCGCCTCAGCGCGGGCGGAGGTTCCTTCGAAATCGGCACCGAGATTCAGGGCTACTATGCCTTCCAGACCGCATGGTTGCGGTCCAAGGGCAACCCGCAGCACATGGTGCTCATGGACATCTTCGGCAACAGCATGGAGCCCGAGCTGAAAGACGGCGACAGTGTCCTGATCGACGAATCCCAAAGGGATATTCTGGCCGGCGCGGTTTTTGCCGTGGGTGTCGACGACACGATTCTGGTCAAACGCGTCGAAAAACATCCCAACACGCTGGTACTGCTGAGCGACAACCGCGACTACGCGCCGATTTATCTCAAAGCCGGCGAATGCGAAAGCGTGCGGATTATCGGCAAAGTGATCTGGGCGGCGCGGGAATTTCGGTAGCCGGTTTTTTTTGGCCGGTCTGTTTATATATATAAACAGGCTAAATAAAAATAAACAAGGAGGTTGAAATGCAGCAACGGTTTTGTACCTGCGGATTTCCGGTATGGGTTCAGTACCTTCTTTCCGAAACGACGTGCGGGACGATTTTCTGGGCGACGATCCATCGTCGCAGCAAAGTGCTCACGCGGTGCCCGAGTTGCGGCCGCGCGCTGCACATCGATGATCTGGGTTGACACAATTCTTTAACGGCCGGTCCGGCGAGATATGTTCCGGTTTTACTCAACCAGGAGGTCCAAGATGACTCGGCTCACCAACCATCCAGCGTACGACGATTTTTTTGAATATGACGGGGGGACCGCCATCCGGCAGACCCGCCGCAAAGCCGATGAAACGGTGTGGCAGAACTGGCTGCTCTTCGATACCGTCGAAGCCGCCCTGGAATATTTCAACGACTTCTGCGAGGTGTGACAGGGTTTTTTCCGGAAAAAAGCGAAAAGCGCCGTCGCGCTCAGTCCGGCCGGTAGGGTTGAGGGCCGGCCGCAGTGCGGTGGAACTGTCTTTCGATGCTGCCGACGGCCAGCATGCGACCGGAATCGAGAAATGCCCGATAAATCGGATCGGTCGTATCGAGCGTCCGGGAAGCCAGGTTCTTTTCGATTTCAGCCAGGGCTTCGACCGATTTGTCACACACCGGATAACCTTTGTCGTCGACATAAATTCGGGAACCAAAGTCAACCGGCGAAATGTTGTTGATGTCCACGAGCTTGATATCTCCGGCATCGGTGAGAATAAGGTTGCCGTCACCGGCCAGGTCCGGAATGTATCCGGTCTCCCGAATCATCTTCTTGATGCGGTCGGTAAACAGTTCGGCGCTGCTGCGGATGCGGGCCACCAGGATGCCGCGTTCGACCACCGGGGCGCCGCGGCTGCCAAGGCGCGGCCGCAACAAGTTGTCGGCCAGGCGCCCGGCGTTGAGAAAGCCCCACGGTTCGATGTTCAGGCCCTCGACGTATTCCTGCAAGCCGCAGAGCAGGATGTCGTGGCGGCCCTCGCAAAGATAGCTGACAAGAAATTCATTGGACCGGGCGAATCCCTCGGCGCCAAGGTAGGTCGCGACGATGACCACCCGCCGCAGTTCGGCGTGGGCTTCGCCGCGGGAGGCAAAACGAGTCCGGAAGATACGCAGCATTTTCAGCGGCCGTGCCCGTGGAAACCACTTGATGCCGTCGGAGACGACGCCGTTTCTTTCCCGGGCGACGTCATCCGGGTCCAGTACTTCCATGATGTGGGACCGCAGCCCTTGACGGTAGTGGCGCCGGAAGTCATAGCGCACGGTTTTGCGGATGAAGTTCAGGCCCAAAACATCTTCCGCGCTTAGTGACGGTTTGTTTCTGACATCCAGGCTCATTGCTGCACAAAGAAGTGATTGGAGAATGATGGCCGGTGACCCGAAAAAAGCTGCCGGTGATAACAGGCTTCAAGATGAAGTTCTTGGCCGGGCCGGCGGGAGGCGGCTGTGTCGTCATACGCCAACGACCGCTACCAGCAGCCGAAATCTTTATCATTAAGCCCTATAGAACGAAGGCGGGGGGTATGCAAGCATGGATTACTGTACGTCATCGGCGGCTCCGCAGGCGGGGCACTCCGCCGACACCTTGTCCTCTGCCCCGTGACAAGAGGCAGCCGTCACTATCATCTCTCTTTCATGCGTCTGTCCCAATCATATTCGGGCCCGGTGACGACATGTTCCATGCGCTGTATGCGCCGTTCCAGCCGTTCGAAACGATGCTTCAGCCGCTTGAGGGCGCGGTGGCGGTTGCCGGTATAGCTGTCGTAGAATTCCTGCTCATCTTCGCTGTCGAGCGGGATGGCCGGCTCCGGTTTCATAATCAGCGCCGCCAGCAGGTAGAGTCCGGTAATCGGCCAGAAACCGGTCAAAATAAAAAGCCCCACGACAATGGTTCTGGCCCAGAACACGGAAAAATCAAAATATTCGGCAATGCCGCGAATTACTCCCAATAAAATGCCGCGCCGCGAGCGGTAAAAGCCATTGGGGAATAATTTTTCACCGGGTTTCATCGTCGGATCTCCCTTTGTGTTTATCGAACAAGATGGTTTCCAGCGCATCCGCACGATCTTCGATCTGCGTCAGCTTCTGGTAAATTTCCTGAATCATTGCGGCGTCCTCGGCCTGAGTTTTATGGGCCTCACGGGAAATGCCGCCCTTGATGAGGCGGATCCCCATCAGGATCGTGGCACCCGCCACGACCAGGGACATGACGATGCCGCCGAAAATAATGGCCGTAATGAAAGCGCCCTGCATGCTTTTCGGACCTCCAGAAGTCTTTGCCCCGGTGGCGGCCGCGAATATGACAACCATCGGGACGTAAAATTAAGTTTTCGGCTGCACGCTTCGCGGGGCAGCCGGTTTTTTCAGGGCCTGCAATTCGGCCTCAATGTCCTCATCTGTGCTCAGCTTGTCAAGCTCTTCCTCGAGGTCGCCCTTGGGGCCGATATTTATCAGATCGGCTTCTGATTCCATCCGGTCGATCCGGCTTTCGAGTTCCTCGAATTTCACCATGACCTCGGTGCTGTCAGCGCGGCGGATTTCCTGTTGGGCCCGTATTTTCCGGCGCGCATGGACGTGACGCTGAATCAACACCCGCTGCTTGTCGCGGGCGGATTTGAGTTTTTCCTCGAGCAGCCGGATATCATCGTGATACTGCGCGATCAGATGCTCGAGTTCGCCGTGTTCCTGCCGCAGGCTTTCCGCGCGGCGGGTGTTCCGGCGCTTTTCGACCAGGGCTTCCCGGGCGAGATCGTCCCGGCCTTTGCGGACCGCCAACGCGGCCTTGTCCTCCCAGTGCCCGGTGCGCTCGCCGACCTCCATCAATTGGCGCTGTATCTTTTTGCCCTCCGCCATGACACCGGCACAGGCGGCCTTGAGTTCGACCAGCGTGTCCTCCATTTCCCGGATCATGAGTTTGACCAGTTTTTCCGGGTCTTCGGCCCGGTCGAGCATGGCGTTGATGTTGGCGCTGATGATGTCACGAAATCGCGTAAAAATGCTCATGGGGTGCCTCCTGAATGGTTTTTGACCAGTACAAAGCAGAATGCATGCCAAAAGCCATCCGAAAGGCTGCATTGTCCGCGTCCAGGCGGACATCTTTTTATTTCCCGCAAAGAATGAAATTGTTTTTTGTTGAAATTCTAAACGGTTGGATACGATGTCGATTTAATTTCATAACCGCCGCTCCACGATGTTCGCGGGGGGGGTAGGGTATTTCTTACGCGCCAAGATGTGCCATGATTGTTTTTAATTGGCAATTTAAACTAAATTTTGTATAAAATACATTTATTTTGGTAAATTAAGCCATGGTTTATGTTTCGAATAAATTACCGGGCGATACGCGTGAAGCGCTGGGGCAGTCAGACGTCTTTTTGGCTTTTCAGGACCGACTTTCACGGGTCGCCACGGTCGACCGCCCGGTCCTGTTGATCGGCGAGCGCGGCACGGGGAAGGAATTGGCGGCTTCACGCCTGCACTTCCTTTCGCGCCGCTGGCAGGGCCCCTTGATTGCCCTCAACTGTGCGGCGCTTTCCCCGGCGCTGATCGAATCCGAACTGTTCGGCTACGAGAAGGGGGCCTTCACCGGCGCCGCCCGGCGTCGCAGCGGACGCTTTGAAGCGGCTGATGACGGTACGCTTTTCCTGGACGAAATAGGAAACATTCCCCTGGAAGTTCAGGAAAAGATCTTGCGTGTGGTCGAATACGGCACATTCGAGAGGGTGGGCAGTGCCGAAAGCATCGAGGCCGATGCCCGCATCATCGCCGCCACGCACGCGAACTTGCCGGAGCTGGTGGTTGCGGGGCGATTCAAACAGGATTTGCTGGATCGGTTGTCGTTTGAAGTGCTGTTTTTACCGCCGCTGAGGGAAAGGCGCGAGGATATTCTTCTTCTGGCCGATCATTTCGCGGCCCGGATGTCTTTCGAACTGGGACGGGAGGAGACCGTGCAGTTCAGCGAAGAAGCCACCCGGGCCCTTGCGGCCCACGCCTGGCCGGGCAACATCCGCGAGCTGAAAAACGTCGTCGAACGGGCCGTATACCGTTCGGAAACCCCGGTTGTGACCGCAGTTGTCTTCGATCCCTTCGACAATCCTTTCGGGACGCGGCCCGCCGCAGGCCCGCCGGACGCCGCCCGCGGCCGCCAAACTGCCGAAACAGTCCCGGATTCACCGCCGATACCGTTTAAAACGGCCATCCGCGACCATGAGCGCTACCTTTTGAAAGAGGCCTTGAAAGCCGAGCAGTTCCACCAGAAACGGGCCGCGGCCAGGCTGGGCTTGACCTATCACCAGTTTCGCGGCCTCTACCGACGGCACCGCTCCCATCTTGACTAAAAGCACTCCCGATGCCAGGGGCACGTCCGCAACGGCTGCCCGTACCATTTTCTTCCGAAACGTAATATTCGTATACACTGCACTGCAAACAGCGCGGCCATCATATAAACGGTGTGGTATGGGGGATCACGGCGTCCAACAGGGTATTCTGAAAGGCGGGCAAAAGGGGCTGAAGAATAGTGACGGCGGCGGCAACCAGACCGGCTTTGCCGACAACGGTCTTTCGACCGCTTGTTTTTAAAGCTGATGGTCGGGTGCGGCCGCCAGGCAAAGCGAGGATTAAATAAGGTCGTTGATCAGCGACTCTTTCATCATCCGGGCGGCAATCTTGTCGGCCTGAATGCCGTAGGTGCCTTTTTCGATCTGTTGTTTCAATGCGTCGATCTTTTCTTGACGGATGTCGGGCAGATCGCGCAGGGTTTGCTGGGCTTTCAGCAGGTCGCGGGCGTTCCGCGAGAGATCGACGCTGTCCGTCCCGGTGGTCGAGGTGCGGGTTTTTTCATTCTCGACCTCGGTGGTCTGACTGTTTTGCTGAACCTGATTTACATAAGAAGTTATCTGGTTCGGATTCTTTTCCGTGATTTCCATGGAAGGGCTCCTTTTTATCCGATCGGTGCGATTATCGGACCCTGTTGACCAAACATTTTATCCATCTGCGGCCGACCGCACTGGGAAATTAACGACCGGTTGCATTTGTTATCGGTCGATTCAGGCAGGGCTTTAGCGTTTTTTTTCAGCAGATAATTTTTTTTAATGCGAGGACGTGTTCAACCGGATTCCAGGTGCCGGGTGCCGAAGATCGGGACCTCGATCTTGAGGGCCGTGTGCCGGGCCTTGACAGTGTGGACGCGGTGGTCTTCGGTAATCTCGAAGTCTTTTAGATAGGAGCGTTCCTTGAGTTCGCGCAGCGCGCAGCGCACCTGGTTTCGCAGCCGGGCGGGAGACTGTTGACTGTCGAGGTTGACCGAACGTGCCAGGCGGTTGAGATCGATCGACAGCGTTTTGTCGTACTGGCCTTGAAAAAATCGGTAGAAGGCCTTGCTGACGTCATTTTTAAGCCCGGCCCTGAAGCGCAGGTCGATGTTGGTCACGAAACTCTCGGCATACATTTCGACAAAATAGGGATTTACGGCGATCCGCACGATTCCGCTTTCACGATCCAGGTCGCCGAAACTGAGGATCGAACCGGTCATTTCCTTCAGGCAGCGCCGTTTTTTGCCGCCGCCGCTGGTCAGCTCCAGGTCGATGCGGGTTCCGGCCAGACGCTGAATGCTTCTCCAGATCGAGGTGAAGTTGGCCGCGGTCGGGGTGACCCCGGCGATTCCGCTCAGGTCGACCAGGGTTGATTCGAAAGCCTCGTTCTGGTAACGGCTCATCAGGCTCAAGAGGCAGAAGAGCACGGTCTCGTCGAAAATAACCAGCAGCTCGCCGACCACCCGCATCCGCCCCCAGGTGTTCACGTCCCCGGAATCGAGCCTAACGAGAGGCCAGTCTTTTGATTTGGCGCGGGGCTTGAAGTGAAAGGGGGACACGCGGGTCAACATCGTTGGCATGAAACTGAAAAACCGTTGAACCGGCGGCTGGCGGCTGAGATGCCGGTCGACGAAAAGAGTGGCTTCGCGGATCATCCGGCGACCGATGAGCTGCTTGTCCAAGATGGCGGAAGTGCTTGTCGGACCGTCGACCGGAGAAAGAGGAGGATCCGGTGGCGTTTTCATCTGAAGCCCTTTGTTTTTCAGTCATTTTTCAAGTCATCATAGGAGAAAAGCGCCGGCATGTCAAACTCCCGCTAAATCTGCTCGCGTTCTTTCCGCCTGGATTTTTTTCTCATCCGCATTAGATTTAAAGGTGGCCCGGCCGTGGGTTTTTTTCTTTGGTCCCTATCGCCGACAGCCGTCATCAGCGGAGATGTCCGCCGATCACCCCTTTAAAAGGAGCCTGTCATGCCAAAAGCAGTTGTCCTCAATCAAACCGGGGGACCCGAAGTTCTGCGGTGGGTCGATAACGATCCGGGTCAGCCGGGTCCCGGCCAGGTGCGACTCCGCCACGAGGCCATCGGGTTGAATTTCATCGATGTCTACCATCGCAGCGGTCTGTATCCGCTGCCGTCCCTGCCGGCCATACCCGGCATGGAGGGTGCCGGAACGGTGGAGGCCGTGGGGGACGGCGTTACCGAAGTGGCGGTCGGGGACCGCGTGGCCTATGCCGGGCTGCCGGTAGGGGCTTATGCCCAGGTGCGCCTGATTCCGGCCGAACGGCTGGTCAAGCTCCCGGCGGGCATTCCGGCACGCCTGGCGGCGGCCATGATGCTGCAGGGGATGACGGCCCGCTATCTGCTGCGCGGCTGTTTTGACGTCAAAACCGGAGATGCCATTTTGATCCATGCGGCGGCGGGGGGCGTGGGATCGATCGTCTGCCAGTGGGCCAAGCACCTCGGCGCCACCGTGATCGGCACCGTCGGTTCGGAAGAGAAAGCAGCCGTTGCCACCGCCAACGGTTGCGATTATCCGATTCTCTACCGGCAGGACGATTTCGCCGCCCGGGTCCGGGAGATAACCAGCGGCCGGGGGGTCGACGTGGTGTACGACTCCGTGGGGCAGGCCACCTTCATGAAGTCGCTGGATTGCCTGCGGCCGCTGGGAACGATGGTAACCTTCGGCCAGTCGTCGGGCCCGGTGGCCCCGCTCGACCTCGGGCTCCTGGCGGCCAAGGGCTCACTGTTTCTGACCCGGCCGACCTTGATGACCTACACCGCCGGGCGGGAAGATCTCCTGACCCATGCCCGCGACTTGTTCGAGGTCGTCGAGAAAGGCGTCGTCAAGGTGGAAATCGGACGAACCTACCCGCTGTCCGATGCGGCCCGCGCGCACCGCGACCTGGAAGGCCGCCGGACCACCGGGTCATCGGTTTTTTTGCCGGATTAGCGGGTGCCCGGCCAGGATCGGTCTTTTTCCGCTTCTACCGTAGCCGGTTGCCGGTGGTCGTCAGGACGATGCCGGCCAGAATCAGGGCGATGCCGGGCGTGTGATAGGCCTGCAGCCGTTCGCCCAAAAATATGAAGGCCAGCGTGATGCTGAAAACCGGCATGAGGTGCACGAATATGCCGGCTTTATTGGCCCCGATGGTGGCCACGGCCCGATTCCAGAAGATGTAGGCCAGCACCGACGCGAAGAGGGCGATGTAGACAACCGCGCCGACCGTACCCCGGTCGAGCGTGAAGACGGCGCCGCGTGACAATTCCCAGGCGTACAGCGGACTCAGGAACAGCAGTCCGGCGGCGATGATGAACCCCAAGAAACCGATCGGATTCAGCTGCGGGGGACGTTTGCGAAGCAAGACCGAGTAGACGGCCCAGCTCAAAGCCGCCGCCAGCGTCCACAAATCCCCCCGCGAAAACCGGACGCTGAACAGCAGGGCCGGCTCCCCGCGCGTGATGATCCAGATCAAACCGGCAAAGGACATCATTCCGCCGACGCCCTGCAGGACGGATATTTTTTCCCGGAAACCGATCCACGACACGAAAACGATAAAAACAGGGGTGAGCGAGTTGATCAAAACCGTGTTGATGACGGTGTTGGATTGCAGGGCCAGGTAAATGAAGGTGTTGAAATTCGTGACCGACAAAACGGCCAGCAGGCACAGGAGCTTCCAGTGGCGGCGGATCAGGTCCCGCTGCCGCACCATCGCCGGCAGGGCGAAAGGCAGCAGGAGCACCAGGGCGGTGAACCAGCGCCAGAAGGCCAGTGAAATCGGCGGGACGGCAGCATGGATCCCCCTTCCGATGACAAAATTCCCCGACCAGAACAGAACGGTCAATGTCAGCAGCACATAAGGCATGATGATGGGTGAATCATTTCCGATCTCGCACGAGCAAAAAGGCCGCCCGCCTGGCGGCAACCGACGATCAAAGCACCCTCGCGCTAAAATGTCCTCCGGCGGCGGGCCGCACCGTTCGCCCCCATACTATATCCACGCTTTGCCCGTTGTAAAACGCTTCCCCTTCGGTTGCCCTTTGAAGGCACCGCTTTCATCCGATCCCCGCGCGCAGGGGAGAAGGCAGACACCCCGTGCCGATAAAAGCCGTAAATTGTAAACCGTTCATCACTCTTGACCGGATTGCCCTGCGGGTCAGGGATCGACGCCTTTTTGCGGGTGACTCCTGGGAGATCGGCACCGATCAGAACTGGGCCGTCATCGGTCCCAACGGCGCCGGCAAAACCTCTCTGGTCAGGGCCATTGCCGGGCAGGTGCCGGTCGTCGACGGACTCATCCGGTATCATGCGGACGGCCTGGCGCCTGATTCCATCGGTTACCTGTCATTTGAATCACACCGGAACCTGATGGCGCGGGAAGAAGTCCGGGATGAGGCGCGTTTTTTCAGCGGTGATGTCGGCAGCTATCTCTCCGTTCGGCAGTTGCTGCAGGCGGCGGCCATCCCCGGGGATTCCTTACCGTCACTCTTCACCCGGGTTAGCGACCGGCTCGACATCGCCGGCCTGCTCGACCGGCCGGTCGCCCGCCTTTCGACGGGAGAAATGCGCCGGGTACTGACGGCGCGCGAAATCCTGACCTCTCCCCGGCTCCTCATTCTGGATGAACCCTTCGAAGGGCTGGATGCGCAGGGGCGCCGGCAGATGCAGACTCTCATTGCGGCTTCGGTCGCAGGGGGGATTCCGGTCATCCTGGTCACGCACCGCCTGGCGGAGATCCCCGCCGCCGTGACGCACATACTGGCGGTCAAGAACGGCCGTATCGTCAACCAGGGGCGACGTCCGCCAATTCTCGACCGGCAAGACCTGGAGCGCCTCTACGGCCCCGAAAATCCGCGCGGCACGTCATTGCCGGAGCGCCGGCCGCTAAAGGGCCATGGCCCGGGGACGGACGGGCGGGTCCTGATCGACATGCGTCGGGTGTCGGTGCGCTACGGCAGCGTGACGGTCTTGGAGGGCCTAAACTGGACCGTCAGGGCGGGCGAAAACTGGGCCATCGTCGGGCCGAACGGATCCGGCAAGACGACCTTGCTTGGCCTCATTGCCGGCGACAACCCCCAGGCCTATGCCAATTCGATCGAGCTGTTCGGGTGCCGCCGGGGCTCGGGGGAAACCATCTGGGACATCAAGCGGTCTGTCGGGCTGGTTTCGGCCGAGTTTCAGCTGCGGTACCGCAAACCGCTGCGCGCGGCAGAGGTGGTCGTGTCGGGATTTTTCGACTCGGTCGGTCTTTACCGCCGGGCCACCTGCCGGCAGGTTAGAATCGCCTGGACGTGGATGAAGCGTTTGGGATGTGCCGGGCTGGCCAAACGATTTTTCCCGCACCTGTCGCAGGGCGAACAGCGGCTGATCCTGCTGGCGCGGGCCATGGTCAAGTCACCGCCGCTGTTGATTCTGGATGAGCCCTGTCAAGGCCTGGACCGATTCGCGCGACGGCGCCTGCTCGATGTCCTCGACCGGGTGGGAAAAAATACACAGACGGGCCTGCTTTATGTGACCCACTATCCGGCCGAAATCCCGCAGACGACCACCCATATCCTGCGCTTCGAAAGATCCGGCCGCGGCGGCTACCGGGTTCGTCAGGAAACACTCGCGGGCCAGCAGGAGTAATTGTCGACCGGCGGCTCTTCGGCGAGCCGGCCCTTTTCCTCTATATCCGCGATAAACGCCTCGACCAACTCCGGGCACAGCTCGTGGCTCGCCATCCGGCGCAGGATGGCAAACGCTTCGGCACAGGTCTTTCTTTTCTGATAGGGACGATCGGTGGTGATGGCGTCAAAACAGTCGACGACGCTGATGATCCGGGCGCCCAGAGGGATCTGATCGGACTTGAGGCCCATCGGATAGCCCGAGCCGTCCATCCGTTCGTGGTGGTAATGAACGTAATCGATGACCGGTGAAAGGCTGTCGATGCCCTGCAGCAGGGAAACCCCGATGTCGGGATGGCGACGGACTTCCTCCAGCAGATCTCCTGCCAACTGTTCGGTTTTGTTGCTGAAGATGCGGTCGCTGAGACCGATTTTGCCGACGTCGTGCAGCAGGCCGCCGATGCCGATGTTGTCGACTTCTGCGGCGGGCAGCCCCAGCCGGCGGGCGAGCCGCATGGCATACAGGGCGACCCGGCGGGCATGGCCCTCGGTATATTGATCTTTGGTTTTGAGTGCGGAATTGATGGCGCTTAATTTTTTAAAATCGGAAGACAGGGCTTCCGAATACGTGCTTTCCATTGCGTGTCGAATATCCCTTATTTTAAAGAAGCGGGAATTGCCGGCCGGGACTCCGGCGGTGAGCCCTGCCGGTCCGGCGCTTCGATCACCGTTAAGCCATTCTGCATGGCGGAGCCGCCTGAATGCGACCACAAATGAGCCGATGTATAGTGAATGCGGTGGCGGTTTGTCAACTCAAAACATCCAGGTAACGTTTCAGATAGCGGGCGGTGTGCGACGTCCGCGTGCGGCGCAAAATTTCCGGCGGGGATCCGGTCGCCACCACCCGCCCGCCGGCCTCCCCGCCTTCCGGCCCCAAATCGATCACGAGGTCGGCGGATTTGATCACCTCCGGGTTGTGCTCGATCACCGCCACGGTGTTCCCGCCGTCCACCAGGGCCTGCAGGACATCCACCAGCCGGCGGATGTCGGCCGGGTGCAGGCCGGTGGTGGGCTCGTCGAGAATGAAGAGCGTGTGCCCGCGTGTCGGCCGGGCCAGCTGCCGCGCCAATTTGATGCGCTGGGCTTCGCCGCCCGATAGGGTGTTGCTGGGCTGGCCCAGCGCCAGGTAACCGAGCCCGATGTCGCAAACGAACTGCAGCGCCGGACGGATGGCCGGCACGGCAGCGAAGAAGTGCAGGGCTTCGGCAAAGGTCAGCGCCAGCACTTCTGCGATCGACTTGCCCTTGAAGCGCGCCGCGAGGGTTTCGCGGTTGAAGCGGGTGCCGCCGCAGACCTCGCACGGCACGTAGACGTCGGGCAGAAAACTCATGGCGACCTTGGGGTGCCCCTGGCCCTTGCAGGCCTCGCAGCGCCCGCCGGCGACGTTGAAGGAAAACCGTCCGGCCTTGTAGCCGCGCGCGCGCGCCTCGGGTGTCACGGCGAAGAGCTTGCGGATCTCGTCCAGGAATCCGACGTAAGACGCCGGCACCGACCGCGGCGTGCGGCCGATGGGGCTGTGATCGACCTCGAGCACGCGGGTGAGCGCTTGCCAGCCGGTGATGTCGCGGCAGTCGCCGGCCGGAAGATGGAGGTCGCCGAGCCGGTTGCGCAGGCCCTTGAAAAGAGTTTCCTTCAGGAGCGAGGATTTTCCCGAGCCGGACACCCCGGTGACGCAGGTCAGGGTGCCGAGCGGAAAACGGACGTCGATGTTTTTGAGATTGCGGGCCGCTGCGGACAGAACCTCCACGGCCGGCAGCTTGCGGTAGGGCCGCAGCCGGGTGCTGATTGGCCGCGGGTGCCCGTCGAGGCAGGCGCCGGTGACCGACTCCGGTGCCTGCTGGATGTCTGCGAGGTTGCCGGCCACCACCAGGCGGCCGCCTTCCCGGCCGGCGCCGGGACCCAGGTCGATGATGGTGTCGGCGGCGCGGATGGTCTCCTCGTCGTGCTCCACCACCAGAATGGAATTGCCCCGGTCCCGCAAGGATTTCAAGGCGTCGATCAGGACGTGGTTGTCGCGCGGGTGCAGGCCGATGGTCGGCTCGTCGAGGATGTAGGTGACGCCGGTCAGGTTCGAGCCGAGCTGGGCGGACAGGCGCACCCGCTGCGCCTCGCCGCCCGAAAGGGTTTCGCCGCTGCGTCCCAGGCTGAGATAGGCCAGGCCGAGCCGGTTGAGAAGGTCGAGCCGGACCCGGATTTCCTCGACGATCGGATCGGCGATCGGCTTCCGGGGCCCGTCGAAGGACAACTCGCCCAGGATGCGCGCCAACCGGTCCGTCGGCTCCCGCACCAGGTCCCAGATCGTTTTTCCGCCGACCTTGACCGCCAGGGCGCCGGGGTTCAGGCGGCTGCCGCCGCACGCCGCGCAGACTTCGGAGGCTTGCTGCGGTTCGTCGGCTTCGTCGACATCCACCACCCCTAGCCCGCCGCACGCCGGGCACGCACCCTGGCGGCTGTTGAACGAAAACAGGCGCGGGTCGAGTTTGGCGACGCCGATGCCGCAGGCCGGACAGGTGCCGCTGACGCTGAAAATTTCCTCGGTGCCCGCCGGGTCCCAGACGATCAGGCTGCCGTCGCCTTCGGCCAGGGCCGTGCCGACCAGTTCATCGATGTCCCCTCGGCGATCCTCCAGGCTGCCGACCACCAGTTCGATCGTGTGCTCGTGGTAGCGGCTGAGGATTTTTTTCGACGCCAACTCCTGTAGGCGGCCGTCGATGCGCGCCTGGGCATACCCTTTTTTCAGCGCCTGGGCGATCACGTCCTTGTGAAACCCCTTGCGCCCGGCCACCTTGGGGGCCAGCACCCACCCGGCTCTTCCGCGGTGGTGGTCGCGGATTTCGGCCGCGATGTCCGCCGCCGAGCGCGCCGTCAACCGGCGGCCACAGCCCGGGCAGTGCGGCGTGCCGAGCTTGCTGAAGAGCAGCCGCAGGAAATGATAGATTTCCGTCAGCGTGGCGACCGTGGAGCGGCGGCTGGAATAGCTGACGCGCTGCTCGATGGCCACGGTGGGTGAAAGCCCGGAAACCAGGTCGACATCGGGCCGTTCCAGGACCTTGACGTACTGACGCACGTAAGGCGCCAGGCTTTCGAGGTAGCGGCGCTGGCCCTCGGCGAACAGGATGTCGAACGCCAGGGTCGATTTGCCGGAGCCCGAGACCCCGGTCAGCACCACGAGCCGGTTGTGCGGAATGGACAGGTCGAGGTCCTTTAAGTTGTGTTCGCGCGCCCCTTTCAGGCAGATCGCGCGCCCCGGGTTTCGATTCCCGTAATCGGCTCTCGCTTCACCGATCTGCGGGGCAGCGGCCGTGAGCCGCCCGCCGCCGGTCAGGTAGCGGTTCAGGTATTCTCCGGTGTGGGAGGTGCGATGGGCCGCCACCTTTTCCGGGGAACCGGCCGCCACGACCCGGCCGCCCGCATCGCCGCCCTCGGGCCCCAGGTCGATGATCCAGTCCGCGGTTTTGATCACATCCATGTTGTGCTCGATCACGAGCACAGTGTTGCCTTCGTCCACCAGCCGCTGCAGGGCGGTCAGCAGCGTGGCGATGTCCTCGAAATGCAGGCCCGTGGTCGGTTCGTCGAAGATGAACAGCCGCCCCGTGCCGGCATCGTGCTTGAGGTAGCGCGACAGCTTGAGGCGCTGGGCTTCGCCGCCGGAAAAGGTGTTGATGGGCTGGCCGAGCCGGATGTACCCCAGGCCGACATCGACCAGGGGGTCGAGCGCTTCGCGAATGGCGGCGTGGCGCCTGGACGACCGATTGAAAAACGCCAGCGCCTCGTCGACGGTCAGCGAAAGAATGTCGTCGATGCCTCGGTCGCGGTAGGTGACGGCCAGGATTTCGGGCTTGAACCGCCGGCCGTCGCACTGCGGGCAGGAAATAAACACGTCGGACAGAAACTGCATCTCCACTTTTTCGTAGCCGTCCCCCTTGCAGGTTTCGCAGCGCCCGCCCTCGACGTTGAAGGAAAAATGCCGCGGCCCGAAGCCCTGCCGGCGGGCGGCAGCGGTGTCGGCCAGCAGGTGGCGGATGGGGTCGAATGCTTTGGTGTAGGTCAACACGTTGGCGCGCGGCGTGCGCCCGATGGGCCGCTGGTCCACCAGGATGACCTCGGTGAGATGTTCGAGTCCGGAAATGGACCGGTGTACGCCGGGGCGGTCTTCGGCCGCTCCCAGATAGCGGCTGGCGGCGCGGTAGAGGACCTCTTCGGCCAGGGTCGATTTGCCGGAACCGGAAACCCCCGTCAGGCACACGAAAAGATCCAGCGGAATGCGGGCATCGATGGATTTCAGGTTGTTGGCCGCCGCGCCGCGGATGGTGATCCAGCGGTTGCGCTGCGGACGGCGGCGCTTTTCCGGGATGGGGATCTGCCGCAAGCCCCGCAGGTACTCGCCGGTCAGCGAATCGTGGACCCCGGCGGTGGGTCCGGCATACATGATCTGCCCGCCGTTTTCCCCCGCCTGCGGACCCAGGTCGATCAAGTAATCGCTCTCGCGGATAATTTCGGGATCGTGCTCGACCACTACCACCGTGTTGGCGTGATCGCGCAGGTCTTTGAGGATGCGCGCCAGGCGGTGGGTGTCGCGGGGGTGCAGCCCGATGCTCGGCTCGTCCAGGATGTAGAGGGTGTTGACCAGGGCGGCGCCCAGGGACGAGGCCAGGGCGACCCGCTGCACCTCGCCGCCGGAAAGCGTCCGCGACTGGCGATCGAGGGTCAGATAGGCCAAACCGACGTCCTCAAGGTACGTGAGGCGGTTGGCGACCTCTTCCAGGATCAGGCGGCCGGCTTCGTCACCCGCGGGCAGCTGCAGCGCATCGAAAAAAGCGGCGGCGGCGGCCACGTTCATGGCATAGACCTGGGCGATGGTGCGGTCGGCCAGGCGGTAAAGAAGGGTCTGGGCCGTAAAGCGCGCGCCACCGCAGGCCGGACAGGCCTCGTAGCTGCGGTAGCGCGAGAGAAACACGCGAACCGGCATCTTGTAGGTCTTGGTTTCCAGCCACTTGAAGAAGCCTCTGATGCCGTAATAGTCCGCGGTGCCCTCGATGATCGCGTGCCGCTGGGCCGGGTCCAGCCGCTCGAAGGCGATGTCGGTCGCGATCCGGTTCTGCCGGCAGAAGTCGATCAGCTCCTGGTATTCGTGCCGCGGGTTCGAGCGGCTGCCCCAGGGTCTCACGGCTCCCTCGGCAATGGACAGGCGTGCATCCGGAATCACCAGGTCGAGATCGATGTCGATCGTGCGGCCAAAGCCGCGGCAGGTCTCGCAGGCGCCAATGGGACTGTTGAAGGAAAACAGGTTGGGCTGGGGCGGCGCATAGCGCGTGCCGCAGTAGGCGCACGCGAGCGTGCTGCTGAAGGACAGGTGCTGCCGGCGGTCGATCCAGACATCCATCCGCCCGCCGCCGAACCGGAACGACGACTCGGCCGAATCGATGATGCGGCTGCGGTCTTCGGGGCGCAGCAGAAGGCGGTCGGCCAGGACCGGCAGAACTTCCGCGCCCTCTTCCGGCGTCCAATGCGCGGTTTCCTTGATGTCGCGCCCGTCGAACCAGCGATCGAAGCCGATCCGCGCCAGCTCGGCGCGGATGCTGGCGGCCGGTGCGCCCGCGACATGATAGGGAAAGGTCAGGATCACTTCGGAACCCGGCGGGTGCGAGCGCGCGCGCGTCCAGACGTTTTCCGGAGTCTCGGCCAGGACCGGCCGCCCGCACCCCTGGCAGTGAAGCTGCCCGAAGCGGGCGAAAAGAAGTTTCACGTAGTCCGTGATTTCGGTCATGGTGCCGACGGTCGAGCGTGAGGTGCGCACCGGGTCCTTGCGGTCGATGGCGATCGCCGGCGGAATGCCCTCGATCCTGTCCACCAGCGGTCGGTCCATGCGGTCCATGAACTGGCGGGCATAGGGCGAAAACGTCTCGACGTAGCGCCGCTGGCCTTCGGCGTAGAGGGTGTCGAGCGCCAGGGAGGATTTGCCCGAGCCGCTCACGCCGGTGACGACCGTGATGCGGTTGAGTGGGATCTGCAGATCCAGGTTTTTCAGATTGTTCTGACGCGCGCCCTGGATGCGGATAAAGGGGTCTTTTTCCATCGTATCAATATAAAACAGCGCCCATGAACCGGCGCTGTCGTCCTCTTCTGAATGGTGGAACGGGTTGCGGCCGCCTGAAAATCAAAGCGGCCCAGCGTTAAAAAGGTAGCAATGAATCAACGGGAAATAATAAGCATCTGCGGCAGGAATTAAAGAGCCGGCATGGCTCCCGATGAATTTTGTCTGGAAATGGCGCTTAAGTTAGTGCCCATCCACGATTTTTTTATGGCAGTTATGAGTTTTCGATCCAGAAATGTGCAATTTTTAGCAAGTTCAAGGAAATCAAGGAATTTCGCGGAGGCAGACGGTTCTGTATGCCGCACAAGCGATTCCGCCATATCTGTCGCGCCTTGGCGTGATTGACGTCGAAATTTCGGAAAATGGCCATTTATAGACGGAAACAAGTAAATATTCATCAATAAATGGTTTTTTTTCTGCTGTGTCCCGATTCCAGCGCTAATGTACGAAGGTTTGCGGCTGTGGCATGCTTTAGCATTCCACAGCCGCAAAGTAAGGCGAGATGCGGTCTTGCCCTGCAAACCCACATTTATGCAGGAATTTTCTGTTATCGAACAATCACCATGTCCAGCGTTCTGACGTTCTTCGCGCGCGAGTTTCAAGTTTCCAGTTTCAAGTTTCGAGTTCACTTCCGGATGCTGCGTGGCAGCAGCATCTGGTGCTGCGGGCAGATCGAACGAGGGTTCTGGTAGACGGCTCCGGCAAAAGCCATCAGGTAGCGGCGGATTTCGGTCAGGTAGGCGACCTCGTCCACGAATCCCTTGCGCGCGCAGTAGACCGGGCGCGAGTTGTCGTAGTACTCCTTTACCATCTTGTTCATGTTATCGATAACCTGGTCCAGCGGCCGGCCGGCGTCTTTTTCCTTGACCAGCCGGCGCGAAAAGCTGGCGGCGGCGGCGGTTTCGCCGTGCATGACGTAGATTTCGGTGGTGGCGATCCCGAGGGTGAAGGCGTTGTGGCGGTTGGCGGTCGGGCCGCCCATGACATAGTGGGCCGCGGCGGTGCCCTTGCGCAGGACCACCAGCATCATCGGCACGTCGGTCTGCTGGATGGAATAGATCAGGGATTGGCCCAGGCCGAGCAGTTCCGCTTTTTCGGCGATGTCGCCGACGTCGATGCCCGAGGTGTCCTGCAGCCACACGATCGGCACGCGGTCGCGGCCGCAGAGGGTGACGAACTCGTTCATCTTGATCAGGCCCTGGCGATAGAGCTTGCCGCCGATGCCGGCATAGGGCGCATATTCCGGGTAGTCTTCGCCCAGATACCCCTGGCGGTTGCCGATGAAGCCCACCGCAAAGCCGTCGATCTTGCACAGGCCGGTGTAGACCTCGGGCCCGTAGCCCGGCCGGTATTCCATGTGCTCGCTGCCGTCGACCAGGCGCGCGAGGACCTCGTCGAAATCGTACATCTGCTTCTGGTTGAAGGGGATCAGGCTGTAGAGGTCCTCGGCCGCGAAACGCGGCGGTTTGGGGTCGGCCACCCGGAAGAATTTGGGATTGTAGGCCGGCATGTCCCGCATGTAGTCCTTGATGCCGTCGAGCACCTGCGTCTCGTCGTCGTAAACGTAGCGGAAAAAACCGGTTTGGTCGTGGTGAATCGCGGTCGAACCGGGCGGGTCTTCCTTGTACTGCTTGGCGGCCTTGATCAGCTGCTCGGCGCCGGCCAGATCGAAGGCGCCCTTGGGAGACATACCGCTCAGGATGCCGCCGCCGCCAACGGCGATGTTGGCGTCCTTGTGGGCGAACAAAATGGTGGGGCTGATGCCCTGGTAGCCGCCGCCGGCCGGGTTGGTGCCGTAAATGGCGGCCAGGATCGGAATCCCCATCTGTTCGAGTTCGGCATGGCGGAAGAAGGTGGTGCCGCCGCCGCGCCGGTTGGCATAGAACTTTTCCTGTTCGGTGAGCTTGACCCCGCTGCAGTTGACCAACCAGACCAGCGGCAGGTTCAGGCGTTTGGACAGATCGGTGACCCGCAGGATATTCTCATACTGGCCGGGCAGCCAGGCACCGGCAAAGACCTTGTTGTCGAAGCCGATGATCACGGCCCATTTGCCGGAGATCTTCCCCAGGCCGTCGATGACGTTGGTCGTGCCTTCGGTATTGTCCTCGGGGTTGTAGAGCAGGTGCAAGGGAC